>NZ_RAPV01000001.1:4248987-4552486 GCF_003610295.1 Paraburkholderia sp. BL23I1N1 | reverse complement strand
GATGCCCGTAGTCGCCGAGCCGCGCCGCCGGCACCCGGCTCACGGCACGCAACGCATGCTGCAAACCCGCCTCGTTGATCCACTCGTTGGGCAACCAGCCGCCGCCCGCCTTGATCGGCACCGAATGGTCGGCGAACACATCGGACAGCAGCCAGGTCGCGGTCAGGCTCGGCGGCTGCCAGTCGGTTGAGGCGGCCCGTGCGGACTGCGTGCGCGCCGCCACGCGGTAACCGGACCCGCGACGCGCCACCACGAGGCCCATCGAAACAAGACGGTTGTACGCCTCGGTGACCGTGAAGGTGCTCAGTTCGTGGCTTTGCGCCAACTGCCGCACCGAGGGCAAGAGTGCGCCGGCGCGCAGCGACTGCGCCTCGATGGCGCGCGCGAAGCCTTGCACCACCTGCTCGACGAGCGTGGGCGCGGCGCGTCGGTCACGCTCAAGTTGTAGTTCGATCATGATCGGAAGTGAGGAGTCGACACAGTTATCGCAATTCCACCAACACAGTTAGCGCCACACTGCGTCAACTGTTTATGCCGCCATTAAACCGCGAACGCTACAGTTTTGGCTATGCCCCGAAGGAAGTCCCCTTGGGGGACCACTTCGAGGAAAAAACCATGACTTCGCGCCCCGTCATCGACGACCTGTCGTCTTTCTGGATGCCCTTTACCGCCAACCGCCAGTTCAAGGCTGCGCCGCGCCTGCTGGAATCGGCCAAGGGCATGTACTACCGCACCACGGACGGGCGTGAAGTGCTCGACGGCTGCGCCGGCCTCTGGTGCGTGAACGCCGGCCACGGCCGCGACGAAATCGTCGCCGCGATCACCCTGCAACTGTCGACGCTCGATTTCGCGCCGACTTTCCAGATGGGCCATCCGCTGGCATTCGAAGCAGCCACGAAGGTTGCTGAACTGATGCCGGAAGGTCTCGACCGGATTTTCTTCACGAACTCTGGCTCGGAATCGGTCGACACCGCGCTGAAAATCGCGCTCGCGTACCACCGTTCGCGCGGCGAAGGCCAGCGCACGCGCTTGATCGGCCGCGAGCGCGGTTATCACGGCGTGGGCTTCGGCGGCATTTCGGTCGGCGGCATCGCACCGAACCGCAAGACGTTCTCCGGCGCGCTGCTGCCGGCGGTCGACCATCTGCCGCACACGCATAACCTCGAACACAATGCATTTTCGAAGGGCCAGCCGGCCTGGGGCGCGCATCTCGCCGACGAACTCGAGCGCATCGTCACGCTGCACGATGCGTCGACGATCGCCGCCGTGATCGTCGAACCGGTGGCCGGATCGACGGGCGTGCTGATTCCGCCGCAGGGCTATCTGCAGAAGCTGCGCGAGATTTGCACGAAGCACGGCATCCTGCTGATTTTCGACGAAGTGATTACCGGTTTCGGCCGTGTCGGCAAGGCGACGGCGAGCGAATACTTCGGCGTGACGCCGGACCTGATCACGATGGCCAAGGCGATCAACAACGCCGCGATCCCGATGGGCGCCGTGGCCGCGAGCCGCACGATCCACGACACGATCGTCAACAGCGGCGCACAGGGCGCCATCGAACTGTTCCACGGTTACACGTATTCGGCGCACCCGGCTGCGGCGGCTGCGGCGGTTGCGACGCTCGACCTGTATCGACGCGAGGGCCTGTTCGAGCGCGCGGCGACGATGGCGCCGAAGTTCGAAGCCGCCGCTCACTCGCTGCGCGAGGCGAAGCATGTGAAGGACGTTCGCAACCTTGGCATGATCGCGGGCGTCGAGCTCGAATCGCGCGACGGCGCGCCGGGCGCGCGTGCTTATGAAGCGTTCGTGAAGTGCTTTGAAGCGGGCGTGCTGGTGCGCTTTACCGGCGATATTCTGGCGTTCTCGCCGCCGCTCATCATCGACGAAGAGCAGATCGCGCACATCTTCAAGACGGTGGGTGATGTGCTGGCGACGGTGCAGTAAGACGGATGGTGACGTGGCGCGCGTGAGATGTTGCGCGCGTCATTTAGCTTGCCTGCGTCGCGTCCTCTCTCTCGCCGGCGTTAGCGACGCGGGCAAAGTTCTTGTGTGTTGCGGCGCAGCGAAATATCGGGAAATTGGCCTATTGCGCTCGCGCCTGCCGCCTGGACGGCGTATCGTGATGGACTAGGGTTGGCGCCGTGGTCCGACCTGACGGGAGACGTCCATGAAGATACCTACCGTTCGCGCGGGCGCGCATATTGAAGGTGTGCATTGGGTTGCGGAGTACGCTGAAGACGTTCATGAGATTCGCGTGTTTCGCGAAGGTCAGGAAGTGGATGTGCATAATGCGCCGTCTTCATTGTTTGGCGATGAGGAAAATGCGGGGTCGAAGAGTACGGCTGATCATCGGGCGGTGGAAGCCGCCGTGCTGGCTTATTTGAGGCGGTTTGTGATTGAGCATGATGCAGAGGAGTAGTGGCTTTTTTTGCCTGCGCGGCGCTTTCTGTCTGTGTTTTTATGGCGTTGGCCTTTCCTTGCTTTGTTAGCGGTCTATTAGCGTCGCCCCTGTGCTGGGCGGCACTACAACTTACTTTCTTTGCCGGCCGCCCCAAAGAAAGATAAGCAAAGAAAGCGGCTCAAACCGCTAATTCTTAAGCGGGTCCCCTGGCTTGGAGGGGGTAGTGGTGCATCTGGAATCCGTGCCCTCGCACATTCGGCGTCAGTGACAAGGCCGTCATACTTCCGGCGGCGCTGCGCGCGCCGACGCGCATTTCGTAAAACCACTCGCTCCGTTTTCGCGATCCCGCTTTACTCGGCCTGGCGGCCCTTCCAGAATCCCATCGTGTTTGCGCATTCGGCGCCTCGCCGAGATGAAGCCGATGGCCCCCGCTGCGCGCAAACGAAACCCCTGGTTTCCCATGCAGCCCTATCCGCGACGTACGCAGTGCGGAGTGGGAGCTGATGAGTGCTTTGTCACAAGCGCGGAGTGTGCGGGGGCACGGATTCCAGATGCACCACTACCGTGGCTGTGCGGGGGCCCCGCTTATGAGCTGACGGTGTGAGCCGCTTTCTTTTGCCTTTTCTTTGCGGCAGGCAAAGAAAAGTAGGTTGCCGCCCCGCACAGCGGCAACGCTAATAAACCACTAACAAAGCAAGGAAAGGCCAACACCATAACAACACAGACAAGCGCCGCGCAGGCAAAAAAAAGCCCGCCTACTCACTCGCCCGTAACTTCTTAACCTCAGCATCAGAAGGCTGCACACTAGCCCCATCAATATACCGATACGAAGTCATCACCCCTTTGCCATCCTTAAGACCGGTAACCCCGACAAAAGCCCCCATTGTCGACTGATTATCCTGCGTCCGAAAGGTAATCGGCCCGAAGGGCGTCTCCACCCCTAGCCCCTTAAACGCGGCAGCCAACTTATCCGGATCAGTAGACCCAGCCTTCTTAATCCCCGCAGCAATCGACATCAACGCCGAATACCCGACCACCGACCCCAGTCTCGGATAATCGTGATACTTCGCCTGATACGCGTCCACAAACTTCTTGTTGGCCGCCGTATCGATCGAATACCACGGGTACCCCGTCACAATCCAGCCCGTCGGCGCCTCCGCCCCCAACGGATCAAGATAATCCGGCTCCCCCGTCAACAACGACACCACGCTGCGATCCTTGAACAACCCGCGCGTATTACCCTCGCGCACAAACTTGCCGAGATCGGCGCCAAACAGCACGTTGAAAATCGCATCGGGCTTCGCATCGGCAATCGCCTGCGTAACCGCACCCGCGTCGACATTGCCCAGCGGCGTCGCCTGCTCGGCGACAAACTCCACGTCCGGCTGCGCCGCCATCATCAGCTTCTTGAACGTCGCCACCGCCGATTGCCCGTACTCGTAGTTCGGATACACGAGCGCCCAGCGTTTCTTCTTCAGCTTCACCGCCTCGGGCACCAGCATCGCCACCTGCATATACGTCGAAGGACGCAGACGGTACGTGTATTTGTTGCCGTCAGCCCAAACAATCTTGTCAGTCAACGGCTCGGCCGCGAGGAAGAAAATCTTCTTCTGCTTCGCGAAGTCGGTCAACGCAAGACCCGTGTTCGACAGGAATCCGCCGAACAACAATTGCACCTGCTCACGCGCAATCAACTCCTGCGCGACGCGGATCGTGTCGCCCGGATTGCCGTTGTCGTCGCGCGACACGACTTCGAGCTGTTTGCCAAGGACACCGCCCGCCGCATTCACCTGGTCTAGCGCCAGATTCCAACCATTCTTGTAAGGCCCGAGAAAGGCAGGCTGCGCCTTGTAGCTGTTGATTTCACCGATCTTGATGGTCTGCTGCGCGCTCGCGCCAAAGGCCGCGAGCGATAGCACCGTTGAAACCGTAAGGCGAGAGATCCATCCTGCGCGCGTGGTCATGCGTTTCTCCGTTATCAAAAGGATTGCGGGAATGCGGTCGTTTTTATCAAGCGTTAAAACGTTTCGCGATTCGGTCAGCGAGCCGTGCTGCAAGTTCTGCTGCAAGTTCTGCTGCAAGTTCTGCTGCAAGTTCTGCTGCAAGAGCTACTGCAAGAGCTACTGCAAGCAATGCTGCAAGTGACGCGGCAAACCGTACTGCATTACGTCTGGCAATCTCACTCTGCCTGCGGTGTCGCGCGAATTCTGGCGACGCTCGCCGTGACGTCCTGCCATGCCGGCTTACCGCCGGCAAATTGCTGACGCAGGTATGACACGAGCTCGGCGACCTGGGCATCGTTGAAACTGTCGCGATAAGCCGGCATCGTACCGAGTTCGGGGCGCGCAGGCGAGCCGATCCCATCGAGAATCACGCGAATCAGATTATCGGGCGTCGTGCTGTGCAGATTCGTGTTAAGCGCCAGCGAGGGATGCGCGCCAAACAATTGCGGCCCGCTGCCCGTGTGATGACAGGCCGCACACGCGCCGTCGAAAAGACGTGCACCAAGGCCGGTCGCCGTACCCGTCATCGTGCTGGCCTGCTCGTATTGACGCGCCATCGCCACAGGATCCGCGTTGGCTTCAAGAGGATTCAACGACGCCAGATACGCGGCCATCGCGCGAATATCGCTGTCGGGCAATGCCGTCAGATCGCTGACCACCGGCGCCATCGGCCCGGCTGCGACGCCATGCAGCGGCGCGTGACCGTAGCGCAGATAGCTGAACAGTTCGTCTTCGCTCCAGGGCACGGGCGCGTTGGAAAGCGTCGACAGCGCGGGCGCTTCCCATCCTTCCGCCATGCCGCCACCCATGAAGACCGAGCCGGTTTTCTCGGCGCCGAACGCATTGCGCGGGGTATGGCATGCGCTGCAATGGCCGAGGCCGTTCACGAGATACGCCCCGCGATTCCATTGCGCACTTTGCGTGGCACTGGCTGCAAATGTATTGCGCCCGAGAAACAGCCCGTTCCATGCGGCCATCAACGGACGCACGCTGAACGGATAGGCCAGCTTCGTTTCCGGCGGACGGGAGCGCACCGGCGTCTGCGCCATCAGGTACGCGTAGAGCGCTTTCAGATCGTCGTTGGAGGTGTTTTTGAACGACGTGTACGGGAACGCGGGATACAGACGATGCCCGTCGCGGCTGATCCCCTGGCGCATCGCCCGCACGAATGCGTCGAGCGACCATGTGCCGATGCCCGTCTGTCCGTCCGGCGTGATGTTGGTGCTGTAGACGGTGCCGAATGGCGTATCGAGCGGCTTACCGCCCGCGTTCGGCACGCCGTTGTGCGCGGTATGGCAAACCGCGCAATTGCCCAGTGACGCAAGCAGTTTGCCGCGCGCCACCAGGTCGGGCGCGAACGCGCTCGCGAGCGGTGGCGTAAGGGGTGCAATGGCGTGTGGCGTCATCGCTAATGCACCGAGCCAGCCGGCCGCGCCCGCGGCGATTACACCGAGAAAACCGAGCCGCCGGCGCCTCTTCTTGCGTGCCGCCGCTTCATCCGCTTGCGCATCGGCGAGCGCGGCGCGAATCGTCTCGGGCGTGAACGGCGGCCTGCGAAAACGCACACCTGTGGCGTCGTACAACGCGTTGGCGATTGCCGCCGCGCCCGGCAGCGAAGCCGATTCGCCCGTGCCCATCGGCGGCTCGCCGTGGCGCGGCATCATCACCACGTCGATCACCGGCACTTCACGGAAAGTCAGGATCGGATATGCCCCCCACTCCTGGCTCGTCACCGCGTTCTCGCCGAACGTCACGCGTTCTTTCAGCGCGCGGCTGGTGGCCTGGATCACATTGCCGTGTATCTGGTGACGCACGCCGTCAGGATTCACCATGGTGCCGGTGTCCTGCCCGACCACCACGCGCGTCACGGCAAGCTCGCCGCTCTTGCGATTGACCTCGACGTCAGCCACCCACGCGGACCACGCCGCGCCGAAGCCGGGAAATTTGCTGTGCACGTAGCGGGCGTAGGCGAAGCCTCTGCCGCGCGCAACATCGCCCTCTTCCTGAGCTTCTTTCAAAGCGGTTGTACGCAGTTGCCAGTCTGCTTTCTCCGCGACCGCCTTGACGAGATCGATCGCGCGCGGATCAGTGAGATGCTTCAGCCGAAACTCGACGGGATCGACGCCCGCTTCTGCCGCGAGTTCGTCGATGAAAGACTCATGCGCGAAGGTGTTCGGCAAGGCGGAAACGCCCCGCAACCACGACGCTCGCACAATCGGTGGCGTGTCGTCGCAGACGATACGCATGGTCCGGTAGTCGTACGGCGGCACAGACGTGCGGTCGCCCATTTCGAATACCTGCGGCTCCGCGGATACGGTTCCGGTAAGAAGCAACGCTAACGTGGGGGCGTCGTTCGATGGATAGCGCGTCGCGAAGTCGTATGCGGCGAGTCCGCCTTCTGCATCTAATGCACCGCGCACGTCCATCAATTGCGCAGCGCCTTTGGGCTCCCATGCATGCTCGTCTTCGCGAGATAACTGCACGCGCACCGGACTGCCGGTTGCGCGCGATAGCAGCGCGGCGTCGGCGGCGACATCGTCCGCGCAATTGCGGCCGTAGCAACCTGCCGCTTCCATACGCACGATTTCGATGTTCGATTCATCCAGCGCCATCAGCAAGGCGAGATCGGCACGCAACGAATGGGGATTCTGCGTGCCCGACCAAACCTTCAGCTTCGCCTCCCGGTAGTCGGCCACCGCGCACGAGGGTCCAATCGACGCGTGCATCTGAAACGGCCATACGTAGGTGCGTTCCAGCGTTCGAGACGCGTCTTCTGCGAGTGCCGCGTCGATATCGCCCTCGATCACCAGGTCGCGTCGTTTGGCCGGATTGGCTCTGAGTGCAGCTTCCACTTCCTCGCTGGTTTCGAGCGGCGGCAAACCCTCTACCGCCTTCCACTGCACATTCAAGCGCTTCACCGCTTGTTGCGCGATCTCTTCGCGCTCCGCCACGATGCCGACAAAATCGCGGATCACCACCACCTTGACGATGCCGGGCAAGTCGCTGACAGAATTCTCGTCGACGTGAAGCAGGCTATTGCCGATGAACTCACCCTGCGCGACACCCGCATAAGGCGGCCGTACCACGCGGCCGTGCAACATGCCCGGCACGCGTACGTCATGTACGAAACTCAATTCGCCCGTGGCCTTCGCGGGGATATCGACGCGCGGCGAGCTCTTGCCGACGATCTTGTACGTATCGGGCGATTTCAGCGGCGCATCGGTGGCGAGCGTCAATTCAACTCGCCGTCCAGTGATCAGTTCGCCGTAGCCGATACCCTGGGTGCTGCCGCCGTCGCGCGGAAAAACCACACCGTCGCGCACATCGAGATTGTCGGCACTCACGTTCAAGCGTCGCGCTGCTTCCTCCAGCAGAAACTGCCGCGCCTGCGCCGCCGCGTGCCGCAACGGCACCGCCGAAATCTGGATCGTGGCGCTCGCAATCGTGGGACCCTGATTCGGCGCTTCGTTCGTGTGCCCGAGCACGATCGAGACACGCGTCAACGGCACGTCGAGTTCTTCCGCGACGATCTGCGCAAGCGCCGTGCCGATGCCGGTCCCGAGATCGACATGCCCGTTGAACGCGACCACCGTGCCGTCGTCGCGCACCACGAGGAACATGTCGGCTTCCGTCGGCACGAACGAAGACCGCGACCCCGGCTGTCCAATCGCCGCTCGCACCGGCGCCTGCGGCGGCCGCGTGACGATCAGCACATTCTGCGCGTCATAGAGCTGCCGTCGCGACAGCGGCGCGGCCCGGCGATCGACACTGAAATCCGGCCCGGTCATGCACACGCTCCCTGATCCAGCGCCGGTTGCTCGGCGAGCAAAACGGCCGCGCGCTGCACCGCGCGCACGATCTCGACATGCGTACCGCAGCGACAGAGGTTGCGCGACAATTCCCGCCGAATCGTCTCGACACCCGGATGCGGATCGCGATCGAGCAACGCTTTGGCGGTCATGATCATGCCGTTCAGGCAATAGCCGCACTGCGCGGCCTGTTCTTCGATAAAAGCCTGCTGCACGGGATGCAGCGCGGCACGCGTACCCAGTCCTTCGAGCGTGGTGATCTCACGCCCTAACGCAACCTTCGCGGTCGTCACGCATGAACGCGTAGGGATGCCGTCGAGCAATACGGTACACGCACCGCATTCGCCGAGACCGCAGCCGAACTTCGGACCGTTCAACGCGAGGTCGTTACGCAGCAGATAGAGCAGCGGCGTATCGGCAGCGGCGCTGACAGCATGCGTCGCGCCGTTGACGTGCAGCGTAAGAGGCGCCGGGCGGTTCATGACAATGCCGGCCACGCCGTGCGGCGCGCGCTCAAAGCACCACCGGCACTTCGGTTGCCGGTGGGGTATTGCGGCTGCGCCGGCAGCGGATCAAACCATCGATCATCACCATGCCGACGCCGGGAATGTCGCCGAGCTGCACGCTTTCCAGCAGCGTGTCGGCCGCCGTATGCTGCGCGCGGTCCATGAAGACGAGGTCGGCAGGACGGCCCACTTCGATCAGCCCTTGCCGCAGATTGCGTTGCCGCGCGGTGTTGCCGGTCGCGAAACAGAAGGCGATTTCAGCAGGAATATCCGCGAGACTGGAGATCAGCGCGATCATCCGCAGAATGCCGAGCGGCTGCACGCCGGAACCCGCCGGGCTATCGGTGCCGAGAATGATCCGATGCGGGCATTTCAATTCGATCGCGTGACGCGCGGTGAGCAAAGCGATCCGCTCGTTGCCGTTGTGGACGATCTCCAGCGCGCGGCTCGATTGCTCGCATAGATCGCAGACATGCCGATAGGAAAGCGACGTATGCCCACCGTTGATGTGGCCGATCACGTCCGCGTCAGCCGCAAGCACCACGTCCCGATCGATCAGACCCGAGCCCGGAATCGACGGTCCTCCCGTGTGAATCGTGCTTTGAATACCATACTTGCGCGCCCACGCGACCATTTGCCCCGCTTCCTCACCACCCTTCACGCTGCCGAGGCCCACTTCGCCGAGCAGCTTTACGCCCGCCTCCGAGAGCTCCTTGAAGTCCTCTTCGACCATGCCCTTCTCGATCACCGGCGCACCCGCCATGACTTTCACGCCGCCGCCGACACCCGCGCCACGCATCCCTTCGAACGAGCGTTGAGCGGTAATCGCGAGTGCCTTGACGCCGAGCACGTCTTTCGGACGACCAGGCAAATGCACTTCGCCCGCCGAAATCATGGTCGTCACGCCGCCGTTCAGATTCGATTCGATCCAGCCCATCTGATTCTGCCGCGGCGTCCAGTCGCCGAACACCGGATGCACGTGGGAGTCGATCAGGCCCGGCGCGACCGTGGTGCCTTTGCAATCGACCGTAGTCCGCGCGCCTTCGAGGTCGCAATCTTTCTCGCGGCCGAGCGCGACGATCACGCCGTCGTCGATCACCAGCGTGTCCGCGTCGAGAATCGGCTGGTCGATATCGCCGGATAACAGCAGACCAATGTTCGTTACGGCGACCTTGCCCGACAAGCCTGTCAACGTCTCTGCTGCCATCTGCTTCTCCTTGTGCAACGATTCACAACGGTTCGCAACGACTGCCCGGCGCAGCGCGCGTGCATACCCTGCACGCCTTGTGCCGATGAGCTCACACGCTCAGATAAGCGCGCCTCACTGTTTCGTTCTTCGCGAGTTCACCGATCGTGCCGCTGAAGCGAATCTGTCCTTTTTCGAGGACGTACGCGCGGTCGCTGACCAGCTCGGCGAAGTGCAGATTCTGTTCGGACAACAGAATTGACAGCCCTTCACGCTTGAGTTCGAGAATCATGTTCGCCATCTGTTCGACGATCACAGGTGCGACGCCCTCGGACGGTTCGTCGAGCAGCACCAGGTACGGATTGCCCATCAACGTGCGTGAAACCGTGAGCATCTGCTGCTCGCCGCCGCTCATCTGGCCGCCTGGGCGTTTCGGCATTTCGCCGAGATTGGGGAACAGGCGGAACAGTTTTTCCGGCGTCCATTGCGGCGCGCCTTCGCGTGGTGGTTGACGGCCTGTATCGAGGTTTTCCATTACCGTCAGATCCGAGAACACCCGGCGGTCTTCGGGGACAAAACCCATGCCCATCCGAGCGATGCGATACGGCGGCAACGCCGTGATGTTTTGCCCGCGAAAGCGCACTTCGCCCTGGCGGCGCGGCAGCAGACCCATTACCGCTTTCATCGTTGTCGATTTGCCCGCGCCGTTGCGGCCCATCAGCGCAACCACTTCGCCGCGGCCGACTTCGAGGCCCACGTCGAACAGAATGTGCGCGCGGCCATAGAACGCATTGAGGCCGGAGACTTTCAGCATCGGCTCGCTCATTGCAGCGCCCCTTGTCCTAGATGGCCGCCGGCCGCTTCATGCAGCGGCGCGTGTGGCTGGAAGGTCTTGCCCGTGCCGAAATAGACTTCCTGCACGCGTGCGTCGTTGCGGATCGTTTCGGCGTCGCCCTCCGCGATCAGCTTGCCGCGCGCGAGCACGATCATGCGATCGGCGTACGCGAATACAACGTCCATGCTGTGCTCGGTAAATAACACGCCGATTTTGTGCTCCATGACGAGACGCTTGGTCAGCGCCATCAGATCGTTGCGCTCCTTTGGCGCCATGCCGGCAGTAGGTTCGTCCATCAGCAGCAGCTTGGGGCGGTTCGCCAGCGCGATAGCGAGTTCGACGCGTTTAACGTCACCGTAGGCGAGCACGCCGCAGGCGCGGTTCGCGTCGGCGCCCATGCCAACCTGTTCGAGCAGCGTCATGGCTTCATCGGCGTAGCGCGAGCCTGCGGGTTTCCACAGGCCGAACGTCTTGCGTTCGCGCGAGACGAGCGCCATCTGCACGTTCTCGAGCACGGTCATCGAATTGAAGGTCGCGGCAATCTGGAACGTGCGGCCGACACCCAGCCGCCAGATATCGCGCGGCTGCATGCCGACCAGCTCATGATCGTCGAGGCGAATCGAACCGGACGACGGCCGCAGTTGCCCGTTGACCATGTTGAAGCAGGTCGACTTGCCTGCGCCATTCGGACCGAGCAATGCCAGCAGTTGACCGGCTTCGAGATCGAAGGAAACGTCGTCGACCGCTTTCAATCCGCCGAACGATTTGGAGAGGCCGGATACGCGCAGCAAGCTCATAGCCCCTCCTTGATCGCCGCACCTTGCGATGGCGCTGCGGAACGCTCTTCGGCCTTATCCACCGTATCGTCGCCAAAACGCTCACGAATGAAACCGACGATACCCTGCGGAAACGCAATCACCAGCAGCAGGATCGCGAACCCCAGCAACGCCTGCCAATAATCGGTTTGCCGCGCAACGGTGTCCTGCAGCCAGGTGAACACGGCGGCGCCGACGATCGGGCCCGTCAAGGTTTGCAAGCCGCCAAGCAGCACCATCACGAGGCCATCCACCGAGCGGCTCACGCTGATCACTTCCGGTGAAATCGTCCCCTTGGAGAAGGCATAAAGCGATCCGGCGAGTCCGCAAAATAGCGACGCGACGACGAACGCCGCCCACTGCACGCGTTTCACGTCGATGCCGATTGCCTCGGCGCGCAGCACCGAATCGCGCGACGCCCGCATCGCATAACCCAGCGGCGAGAACAGCATCTTGCGCAGCAGCCACACTCCCAGCACCGCACAGGCGAGCGTCAGATAGTAAAAAGCCACCGGCGAGGACAACCAGTTCGACGGCCACAAGCCGAGAATGCCGTTACTGCCGCCCGTCACGTCGTCCCACTGGAACACGACCGACCAGACGATCTGCGCGAACGCGAGCGTCAGCATCGCGAGGTAGACGCCTGAGAGGCGCACGCAAAACCAGCCGAACACAATCGCGCCCGCCACCGCGAGCAAGGGGCCGAGCAGCAGCGCGGCTTCCATCGGCAGATTCAGCACTTTGAGGAACAACGCGGCGCCGTATGCGCCCAGGCCGAAATACGCGGCGTGGCCAAATGAATGCATGCCGCCGGGGCCCATGATGAAATGCAGACTCGTTGCGAACAACACGGCGATCAGGATTTCAACCAGCAGCACCGGCATGTAGGGAAATGCGTTGGCCGCCAGCGGCGCGAGTATCAGCACCAGCAACGCGATGGCCGCCAACCACTTCAGGCGCTTGCCTGCAGGCCTCAATGGCGCTTCAGGCGCCGCCACGCCACGCACCGCGGCACTCGCCTTCCCTAGCAAACCCCAGGGCCGCACCACCAGTACCACCGCCATCACCACGAATTCCGCGACGAGCGTAAAGCGGCTCAACGACAGATCGATACCGAACACCGACACATGGCCGATGCCGATGCACAGCGCCTTGATCTCGGCGATTAGTAAGGCCGCGACGAATGCGCCCGGAATCGACCCCATGCCGCCGACCACGACGACCACGAACGCATTGCCGATGGTCTCCAGATCCAGCGAGAGATTCGCCGACATCCGCGGCCCTTGCAGCGCGCCACCCAGGCCGGCGAGAAATGCGCCGACGAAAAAAACACCGGTAAACAGCCACGCCTGATTGATGCCGAGCGCGCCGAGCATCTCGCGATCCTGCGTCGCGGCGCGCACCAGCGTGCCCCAGCGCGTGCGCGTCAACGCATACCAGAGCAGCAGCAACACCACCGGCGCGATCACGATCAGCGCGATATCGTAGGTCGGTAGCGGATGGCCGAGGAAATCGACCGCGCCTGCCAGATGCGGCGCGCGAGGTCCGAAGAGATCTTCCGGACCCCACAGCCACAGCGCGGCATCGCGAAAGATCAGCACGAGCGCGAAGGTGGCCAGCAGGTGAAACAACTCGGGGGCCTGGTAGATACGCCGCAACACGATCATTTCGACCAGCGCGCCCAGCACCGCGACCACCAGGGCAGCCGCCAACACCGAGAGCCAGAAGCCGCCCGCCGTATGACCGAAACGGCTCGCGATGCTATACGCGACATAGATGCCGAACATATAGAACGAACCGTGGGCGAAGTTGACGATGCGCGTCACGCCAAAGATCAACGACAAACCGGCGGCGACGAGAAACAGCGTCGACGCGTCGGCGAGTCCGTTGACCAGCTGTACCAGCAAATTCGAAAACATCGCGACCCTTAAGATGACTCAGCGCAAACCGTCTTCGCCCTTGATTTCACTCACCTGCAAGCCGCCGATGCGCGGCAGCGGCCGGCCCGAAGCCGTCACCGCAACGGCCACGACGATTTCGTTCGCACGCGGCGCGTCCGACACCCGCGCCTCGATCGCGTCGAAATGGCTGCGCACGAAGGCGGCGTCCTTGTGGCCCAGCGGCACGTCGATTGCAGTGCCGAGCGTACCCATTTTTTTCGCCGATGGCACCAGCGCCGCGCCCTTTTCGACCGCGACCCGCAGCGGAGCGCCGAGCTTGGGATGCAGGATCGCGGCCGCATGTTCGAGCTCGCCCGCTTCGCCGACGATCGCCGCCTTGCCGTAGCTTTGCGCTTCGCCCGGTTTGATGCCTAACGCCTCGACGCACTTATTGCCGAGCAACGCGCCGAGTTCCTCGCCGGCTTCGATCAACGCGTCCAGCGTGGGTTCGTAGCGGCCCGCGTACGGATTATCGATCACCGCAATCGCGACTGCACGGCGTGACGGCGGCTCGACGGCCTGCCCCATTTCAATGCGTGTTTCATCGACCTGTACGACGAGCTTGCGAAGCTTGATTGCCATGTCACTCTCCGGGTTTCGATGCGTGTTCTGCCTGTTGCTTCGGCTTTTTGCTTCAGCGCATTGCGTGGATCAAACGCCGCTCAACGCAGACCGTCCTTGCCCACAATCGCCTCTTTCGCAAGCCCGCCGACACGCGCATGCACGCGCTGTCCGGTGCTCATCACGAGGATAACCACCAGTTCGTCCGCAGCGGGCGCACCGGGCACCCGCACTTCGATCGCGTCGAAATGGCTGCGCACGTAGCTCGCGTTGACATGGGTCAGTGGCACGTCGAGCGCGGTGGAAGGCGCGCCGACTTTCTTGGTCGACGGCACGATTGCGTTGGTCGGCACGCCGTTTTTCTCCAGCAATTCGCGCATCGCATAGCCACCGGGGACATGCCACAACGCGCCGTGCTCGAGTTCGCCACGCGAGCCGACGATTGCACCCTTGCCGTAGCTTTCGATCGACGCGTGCGGCACGGCCATCGCCGCCAGCAGCCGCTGCGCCATGTCGAGGCCGATTGGCTTGAGCGCTTCCATCGCGTGCTCGATTCTAGCTTCGTAGCGGCCGGCGAACGGATTCGTCATTACCGCGGCAATCGCGCCGCGCCGCAACGGCTGTGCGGGCGCGGGACCGAACTCGTGGAAAATGTCTTCGACGTGCGTCAGCACGCGGCGTATTTCGAACACGGAGCCTCCGTTGTTATTTCAGCGCGATTCCTGAATAACGCGCCATTGCGATGCGTATCGGTCACACGTGCCCGCCCTTGCAAGAACAGCGCGGCACCTTCGATCAAGCCTTGTTCCTGCAAACGTCGCGCTGCCTCGACGCCGCGCGCGAGCGCGAAATCGATCGACGGTTGCGGCAAGGACGGCACGTCGACCGTCACGAGCATGTCGCCCAGATCGCTATCGTCCTTCAGCGACGAAGCCGGCCTGCGCACAATGCCCGCATGGTCGAGATTGACGGCGTTGGCGATCATCGTCGCGGCGGCATCGGCGGTGGCGGCGTTGCGGGCGAGCACCGTCACGCTGTCGGCAATGCCGAGGCTAAAGCTGCGCCCACGCCAGCCGCTTGTCGCGACGCCGCGAATCGGCATGGCGGCGTCGAGCGTCAGGTTTGCGTCTAGCGCTTGATCGCCTGACAGCGTCGTACCGGAGAACGTCGCCAGATCGGCGAACACGCCGACGCGGTATTGTTGCCCTTCGCTCAGATAGAGCGCGATGTCGCCGCAGTTGTTGATGAAGGCGCGCGCTATGCCTTCACCTGCGAACGCCGTGATCAATTCATCCGCGACACTGCCTGCAACCGCCGCCATCGGCGTGATGTAGCGTGCGCGGTGAGGATGGCAGGCGCTCCACATGCGGCGCGCAACGGAGCCGTTCAGCACGTTGTCGCCATGCGCCGCGTCGCTCGGCACTGGCTGCCGCAGCAGCTTCAACTCGCCGACCAACTCAGGCAACACGTCTACAAAACGCGCCCAGCACGCCTCGTACGCGGCCTGCACCGCCGAGGGTTCGCCGTCCGCGCTGAGGATCAGATCGATCGGACCATGCTGCCAATGCCAGCGGGCCGCGTCGAGTTGGGTGCGGGTTGCGTTCATCGGGTTCGTTGCGTTGTGTTGATTGCGTTCGTTGCGTTCGTTGCACCGGTCATGTTATCGCTGTTAGCCAGGCATCCGCGGCATGGCGGGCGGCCACGGGTTGTCGGGATTACGCGCCAATGTTCTGCGCGCGAGCGGCGCCCCTTCCGTATGCTCGGGCCCGTTCGCCAGTACGTTTTCCAGCGAACGCACTGCGTCAAGATGGCCGCCGAGATCGCGATACGCGTCATACGTCATGGTGAATTCGATCGGCGCGACGATCGCGGGCGTCGGCACGGTGCCGAACGATCGATCTGGCATGCGCGAAACATCCACCATTACGGTGATGCCGCCACCCGGCCACACATACGCGGGTGCCCCGCCACATGTTACGTTGACCAGCTTCTGTTTGATGGCGCGTGTGAGCAGGACCGGATTCTCCGTTGCGCCCGCTCGCAAGCTGCCGCCCGCGCCGCCGAGAAACAGCACCGTGGCGAGCGACGGCTCGCAATTTTCGCCGATCCGTTCGACCGTGCGGCGCACAGCATCCGGCATGGCGGCGATGCGCGGCACGAGGTCCTGATCGAGCTCATACCACTGCGCGTGTTCGCCGGTAGTCGACACCATCAGCAAGCGCATACCCGGTTTCGCCACGGCGGGATCGAAGCCTTCGACAATCGCCAGCGGATCCTGAATGTCGGTGCCGCCCCATCCGGTGCCGGGATTCGCGACCTGGAAATAGCGGCCCGGGGTCGATTTGCGTCCGCGAATCTTCAGACCTGAGCGCGTCATGCCGAGGCAGCGGCCTGCCTGGTGTTCAGTGAGCACGCCCGTGATGTGATCGTCGACCACCACCACTTCGTCGGCGTGACCGAACCATTGCTTGGCGAAGATACCGATGGTGGCGGACCCGCAGCCCACCCGCATACGCTGCTCTTCGACGCCGTCGACAATCGGCGCCGCGCCCGCGCGAATCACCAAACTTGCGCCGCCGTCGATGCTCAACTCCACCGCTTCCTTGTTGCCGAGCGCGAGCATCATGTCGCACGTCACGCGGCCTTCTTTCTTGCTGCCGCCAGTCAGATGATGCACGCCGCCGAGGCTCAGCATCTGCGAGCCATACTCCGCCGTGGTCACATGCCCGACGATCTCGCCCTGGCAACGCACGTTCGATTGCTCCGGCCCGAGAAAGCGGTCGGTATCGATCTTCACCTTGAAACTGCAATAGCTGAAAATACCCTCGGTCACGACCGTGATCATGTCGACGTCGTCGAGCTTCGAGGCAACAATGAAAGGCGCGGGCTTGTAGTCAGGATACGTGGACGATGCACCAATGCCGGTCACGAAGAGCGCCTGTTCCGAGGCAAGATCGCGTGCTTCGGACGACGCACCAAATTCGACCGTGGCATCCACAGCGCTCGTGCCCGCTTCGGGTAAAGCCGCGCGCGACAGAAACACCACAGGGTCGACGCGAATCAGCCGCCCATCCGCATTCGCATAACGATCGCATGCGCCCGTGCGGCCCTCCGATATCTGGCACAACACCGGGCACGCATTGCATTCGATCTTGTTCGACGCCATCCGCTCGCTGCGCGGCGCCGCTTTCTCGAGCACGGTCGGACCGGGTGTCGAGGCGGTTTCGCCGTCGACGCTCTCTGCACCGAAATCGACCTTCGTATGTTCTGTCATGGTGGGGTTCCCATACGACGACATTACAATCGGTCCTGCCCGGCTGACGAATAGCCCCTGTTTAAAGTGACTTTCGCGTGACCCGCGTTCTTCCATGTTGCGGTCACTCACCGTTCGTGTAGTATTTGCTAAACCAAACTTGCTTGAAATCTACTCGATCAAAATAGACTGCGCAATGAGTTTCCCAGCGGAGATCGGGATGCTGCGGCGCGGCATCGCCGAATGAATCTCGATTCAATCTACGCCGAAGCACGTTATCGCGCAGGGCATTTCGTCGCGCGTAATATGGGCTGTATGATGAAGTCGCGCCATGCTGAAGCGTACCTGTGCACCCTAAGCGCACCTAAGCGGCTACGGCGCATGCCGTTCAACCCGACGCTAACAAAGAGATCCGAGACCGCCATGAGTCCCACTGCCGCCCGCAAGCCGGGCGCTATCGGCATCCGAGCGAAGCAGGCACAAGATACGCGCGCCAAGATTCTCAAAGCGGCCATCAAGGTCTTTGCAAAGCAGGGCTTTGCAAGCGGCCGAGTCGAAAGTATTTCGAAGGCCGCGCGTTCGCACGACCGGATGATCTATTACTACTTCGGCAGCAAGGAACAATTATTTGTCGAAGTTCTGGAGACGATCTACGCGCAGTTCAACGAGGCCGAAAGCAAGCTCGATCTCGACCTGGACGATCCCGCGCATGGCCTCGAGCAAATGGTCGAATTCGTCTGGCAGTACTACCTCGATCATCCCGAGTTCGTCACGCTGCTGTCGAGCGAAAATCTGCACCAGGGCAAACACGCGAAGAAATCGTTAAAGCTGAAGGAGATTTCCGGCTATGCGATTTCGGTCGTGCAGAAGCTATTGGACGCAGGTCAGGCGCAAAACGTCTTTCGTGCGGACGTCAAGGCGCGTGACGTGTACCTGATGATCGCGTCGCTCGGTTATTTCTATAACGCCAATCAGTACACGTTGGGTGCGTTTCTCGGTGAAGCGCTGATGGACAAGGCCGCACTCGCGCATTGGCGCGAGGTCATCAAGGATACGGTGTTGCGCGCGGTGCGCTTGCAGTTGCCGGCGGAAACCGCAGTGATGAACGAGAGCAGGATTGCCTGAAGAGCGGTTTGTCTGACGTACGCTTCAGGCTTTGAGCCGCATTGTTGCGGTGGGAGATAGGCGTTGCGGGAACGGCGCCAGGGCTTGGTGCGCCGGCGAGTGCCGCGTCCGTATTGCGGCATCCTTACGGCTTCGCGGCTGCAGCGTCGTCTTCGCGGAACAGCTTATCGGCCAGATGAAACGCCGAGTTGGCCGCCGGCACGCCGCAATAGATCGCGGTTTGCAGCAACACTTCCTTGATCTGCTCGCGCGTCACGTCATTGTTTTTCGCGGCGCGCAAATGCAATGCGAGTTCTTCGCTGCGATTGAGCGCGACCATCATCGCGATGGTCAGCAGGCTGCGCGTGTGACGCGGCAAGCCTTCGCGCGTCCAGATTTCGCCCCACGCGTAGCGGGTAATAAAGTTCTGGAACTCGTCGGTCAACTCAGTGCGATTGGCGAGCGACCGGTCGACGTGCGCGCTGCCCAGCACTGCGCGGCGCACATCAAGTCCGGCTTCGTAGCGGTCTTCGTCGTTCATTTCTGCTCCGTCAGGAAGTCGAGCACCGCCTTCGTGAAGGCCTCGGCTCTTTCGATGTTGGAAATATGCGAGGCCTCCAGTTCGACATAACGCGCGCCCGGAATCGCTTGCGCCAGTTCGCGGCCCTGTGCCGGCGTGGCGGCTAGATCGTGCGTGCCGCTGATCACTAGCGTGGGCACCTTGATGCCGTGGGCTTCGGGGCGCAAATCGGCGGCGTCGATAGCGTCGCAATTCGATGCGTAGCCTTCCTTATCCGTGTGCACGAAGACATCGCGGATCATGGCAAACACCACCGGTTCACGTTCGATAAAGTCGGCGGTGAACCAGCGCGGCAAGACCACGTCCGCCAGCGCGAACATACCTTCCGTGCGCGCCCTCGCGGCGCGCGGCACCCACACTTCCGGTGAACCGATGCGCGCCGCCGTATTGCACAAAACAACGCGTTCGAGACGATTCGCATGACGCGCGGCCAACGCGACACCGGTCAAGCCGCCCATCGAGAGACCGCAGAAATTCGCGCGAGCGATCTTCAGCGTGTCCATCAGACCGAGCACGTCGCCGGCCAGTTTTTCGATCGTGTACGGACCTTTCGGCGCTTCGGAATGACCATGGCCGCGCGTGTCGTAGCGCAGCACGCGGAAGTGTTTGGACAACGCCGCGACCTGCGGCGTCCACATCGACAGATCGCTGCCGAGCGAATTCGACAACACGATCCACGGTGCATTGCCGTGACGGTCACCGTCGATTCGATAATGAAGCTCGGTACCGTTGACTGCGGCGTAGGGCATGCCGGTTACTCCTTGGAAGTAGCGCGCTGGGCGCGCGCGTGATGAAGTGCCAGCGCGGCGTCCACATAAGCGTGCGCCTGGCCGACGTATTGAGCGGGATCGAGCAGTTGCTTCAGGCGCTCGATCGAAAGATGTTCGGTTACGGCGGGGTCCGCCGAGAGCACGTCGAAGAGCGTCTTGCGCTCGGCGATGGCCGCTTTCGATGCGCGCTCGACCAGAAGATGCGCGTCGAGCCGGCCGATGCTGTCGCCAAGCGCGAGCATCACCGCTTCGCCGAGAATCAAGCCGTGCGTAACGTCGAGATTGGCGGCGAGACGCGGCACATTCACGTTGAGCCCCACGGCAATCTGTTCGATGTTGGCGAGCGCGCCGCCTGCGAGGCGCGCGAGATCCGGCAGCGCGTCCCACTCGGCTTGCCAGCCGCCGAGCGCGCGCTCGTGCTCCTGCACCATGCCGGCGAATACCGTGGCCACGAGCCCCGGCGCGCGCGTCGCGGCCGTCAGCACCGCGGCGCAGCCGACCGGGTTGCGCTTGTGCGGCATTGTCGACGAACCGCCCTTGCCTGCTGCGGCGGGTTCGGCCAGTTCGTCGATTTCGGTTTGCATCTGCAAGGAGATATCGCGCGCGATTTTGCCGAGTGTGCCGATCAGCATGCCGAATAACGACGCAGTTTCGGCGATGCGATCGCGTTGCGTATGCCACGGCAAGGTGGGCACAGCGAGCCTGAGTTCTTGCGCCAGCGATTGCGTGACTTGCGGCGCCGCGTCACGCAGGCTCGCCAGCGTGCCGGCCGCGCCGCCGAATTGCAGCACCAGCACGCGCGTGCGCAGCGCATCGAGCCGCTCGCGATGACGCAACAACGCGTCGAGCCACTGCGCGAATTTCAGGCCGAGCGTGATGGGCAACGCCTGCTGCAACCAGGTGCGGCCGATCATCGGCGTCGCGCGATGGGTGGCCGCGAGTGTCGCCAGTGCGTCGCACGTGGCTTGCAGGCCGCTGTCGAGCAGATCGAAGGTGTCGCGCAATTGCAGTACCGTCGCCATATCGATGATGTCCTGACTCGTCGCGCCCCAATGCACGTACTTCGACGCTTCCGCATCCGCCGCTTTGACGCGCGCGGTGAGTTGCTTGACGAGGGGAATCGCGAGATTGCCGCCGAGCGCCGCGTCGCGCGCAAGTGCGTCGGCGTCGAGTTGATCGGCCTGGCAGGCCCCCTCGATCGCGGCCACGGCGCTGGGCGGAATCACGTTATGGGCAGCCGAAGCACGCGCGAGCGCGGCTTCGACATCGAGCATCCGTTGCAGCGTGGCACGCGGCGCCCAGATGTCGTTCATCGGCTGTGTGCCGCAAAGAAGGCCGGTCAGACGGGCACTGGAGTCGAGCATGGTGGCGTCGTTTTCTAGGGAGACGGAAGAGAAGGTTTCGCCGGGGCGGCCTGGACACGCTGTGAGGCGCACCCAGACGCGCTATCTATTGAGAGCGTACCGCACACGGCGTTGTGGCGCATTGTGCTCCGAACATCGTCGCGACGGCGGGCCGGATGCGCGCGTCTGCCCGCTATATCTGCCCACCGCATCTGCCGTATAGAGCATCTGTGCGCCATTCGCCGTGATGTCCGGTGATACGCAGCAATTCTGCGTCGTGCGCATTCTGGGCGATGACGGCGGAGCGCTGTCGCGGCATGCGCATTCTGGGCAATCACCACGGAACGCTGGCACGGCATGCGCATTTCGCTCGCCGCGCCTGCGTTTCGGCTTTTCCGCGAGACAAGCGCGCAGACACCTGCCTGTCCGGCTGGCCGCCTTTGCTCAGGCCGCGCGAGCCGCTTGCGTGCCGTCGATCAGCGGCACGCCGGTCAGCTTGTGCAGCGCATCGAAGTCGATGTCCGAGAAGATCTCGCGCACGACTAGGCCCTTGTCGGTGACGTCGATCATCGCCAAATCCGTATAGATGCGGTCGACGCAGTTCACGCCCGTGACCGGGTACGTGCATTCCGCGGCGATCTTGCTTTCGCCCTGCTTGGTCAGGTGCTCCATCATGACGTAGACCTGCTTCGCGCCGATGGCGAGATCCATGGCGCCGCCGACTGCCGGAATTGCGTCGGGCGCGCCGGTGTGCCAGTTCGCCAGATCGCCTTTCGCCGACACCTGGAATGCGCCGAGCACGCAGAAATCCAGATGGCCGCCGCGCATCATCGCGAACGAATCCGAGTGGTGGAAGTAGGCGCCGCCCGTGAGCAGCGTGACGTGCTGCTTGCCGGCGTTGATCAGTTCGTCGTCTTCCTCGCCCTTGGCGGGGGCCGGGCCCATGCCGAGCAAGCCGTTTTCGCTGTGCAGGAAGATTTCCTTGTCGGCAGCGAGGTGGTTGGCAACCAGCGTGGGCACGCCGATGCCGAGGTTCACGTAAGCGCCTTCAGGGATATCCTGGGCAACGCGCTTGGCCATTTCATCACGGGTCAGTTTTTTCATGTCGGTCTCCTCAGGCTGCGGTCGCGGATGCAAGTTCGGCTTGATGCGCGGCTTGCGGCACTTCGATCACGCGTTGCACGAAGATGCCGGGCGTGACGATATGTTCCGGATCGAGCATACCGAGCGGCACCACTTGCGATACCTGCGCGATGGCCGTTTTCGCCGCACTCGCCATGATCGGGCCGAAGTTGCGAGCGGTCTTGCGATAGACCAGATTGCCCCAACGGTCGCCCTTGAACGCCTTGATCAGCGCGAAGTCCGCATGCAGCGGCGACTCCAGCACGTAATGCTTACCGTCAATTAGACGCGTTTCCTTGCCTTCGGCGAGTTTGGTGCCATAGCCAGTGGGCGTGAAGAACCCGCCGATGCCAGCGCCCGCCGCGCGAATGCGTTCCGCGAGGTTGCCTTGCGGAACGAGCTCGAGTTCGATTTCGCCCGCGCGAAAGAGCGCGTCGAACACATACGAATCGGATTGGCGCGGGAACGAGCAGATGATCTTGCGCACCCGTTTGGCTTTGAGCAGCGCCGCGAGGCCGATGTCGCCGTTACCGGCGTTGTTGTTGACGATGGTGAGTTCGCGCGCGCCTTGTTCGATGAGCGCGTCGATCAGTTCGGACGGCATACCGGCCGTGCCGAAGCCGCCGATCATGACGGTCGCGCCGTCCTGGACATCGGCAATCGCCGATTGAAGTGACTCGAAAATCTTGTTGATCATGTCGAATTTCCTTTGGGGGCGCTGCGTGCCGCTGGGCTTTCTGCTTTTTGCCTTTGCAGGCATGGGCTTGAGCGAGATGCTCTCCACGCCTGTGCTGGCGGCGGCTCGCCGGGTGGAGATGCGGGCTGGCGCCTTTCGTTTGTTCGCTGTCGAATTGTTCGATATATGAACATGGATTCGTTTGGCGAACGTTGAGGCGATTATGGTTGCCCTTCGGGCGGGTTGTCAAGGTTGGGGATTCCCCTTAATCATAGGTTTTTTTGGTTGCCCGGCGGGGCGGTTTGCTTTGTTGTCTGTCTGGCTTTTTGGGGGCTTTTCGGTGTTTGCCTTCGCGGCGCTTTGTTTGTCTGTATGTCTGGGGCGTTGGCCTTTCCTTGCTTTGTTAGTGGTCTATTGGCGTCGCCCCTGTGTGGGGCGGCACCTGTAGTGGTCAAGTAAATTTGGACACCGACAAAGGAAGTTGTTAAAAAAATGAAGTCTCGTGCCGCACCGGCGGCACTCCGTTCGTTGCCGAATGGATCTGCCGGCAGTTATAAAAATCGTCGATATAGGCCTTGATGTCGCGTTCGGCTTCTGCGTGATCGAGGTACCCCTTTGGGTTCAGCCATTCACTTTTCAGGCTTCTAAAGAAGCGCTCCACGACCGCGTGTCCCAGAAGTTTCCCTTTCTGCTCATGCTCTGAACCATGCCGTTGGCCTTCAGATCGCCCACAAAGTACGCGCTGGTGTACTGACAGCCCTGATCGGAATGAAACTTCACCCCGGGTGGTGGACGCCGTCTGGCGCGAGCCTGCTGGATGGCCTTGATCACCAGCTCCGTGTCGGCCTGCAGCGCGAATGCCCAGCCGATGATTCGGCGCGAATGCAGATCCATCACGATGGCCAGATAGGACCAGCCCTGACGCGTGCTCAGTGGAGTAAGAGACAGGGCGTAGTCGAGCTATTTCCCTGCCGCCCCGCACAGCAATGCTCTCAACTTAAGCCTTAAAGGGCTTGTAAACGAGGCATTGCTCCTGTAAACTTCATCGCATAACTCACTGATAAATCAACGATATGAACTCAAATACCAGCGTCCTCGCGGTTTCTGGCTGAGTTCTCCGATTTCCTGCTCGATCCGGCGCTCGCCGATCGCGTGCGTCGTTCTCCGACCGCCTTTACCCGCAATCGCAGACTGACCTTGCCGCGCATGGCCGCGCTGATGATGTCTGGCATGTGCGCCAGCGTGCAGACCGAACTTGACGCGCTATTCGGCGCACTGGGAAGCGGCGGACGCACCCGCGCTGTCAGCGCACAGGCCTTCAGCAAGGCGCGACAGGGACTGTCTGCCGAACTGTTCGAACTGGCCCGCACCCGCCTGATTTCACTGGCCCAACCCCATATCGATTCGATGCGCTGGAACGGGCTGAGACTGGTCGCAGCGGACGGTAGTCGCCTGCGTGTGGGCACGCGTCGCGGCCATGAACTGCGCGCCGATCACTACGCGTTTGCGCTGTTCCTGCCGGGCTCCGAACTGACCCTGCACGCCGCACTTCATCCCGCCGACGGCGGCGAGCGGCAGATGCTGTTCGAAGCCCTCGATGTACTGCAGCCGCGCACCGACCTGCTGCTGCTCGATCGCGGCTATATCGGCAACGCGATGGTGGCGGCGCTCGCGCAGCGCGAGATCCCGTTCTGCATGCGCGTGGATGCGCGTAACTGGAAGTGCGTCACCGTCTTTGCCCGCAGCGGTAAAGCCGAGCGCGTCGTGACACTGGAGGCGCCCAGCGAACTGGATGCCCGCGACTATGAACTGGCGCGTACGCCGACGACCGTGCGGCTGATCCGCGACGTCACGCCAGGCGGGCGCGTGCGTGTGCTGATGACCTCGCTGCTCGATGGCGAGCGTTATCCGGCCGCATCGTTCGGCGCGCTCTATCACCAACGCTGGCGGGTCGAGGAGGCGTTCAAACGACTCAAGCACCGTCTCAGGCTGGAAGCCGTTACAGGCCTCGATTACCTGGCATTGCAGCAGGACTTCGGTGCAAAAATCCTCGCCGACAACCTGTGTACATTGCTCAGCGATCTCGATGCGCCGCACGACGACAGACATGCCAGCCGTCCTAACCGGGTGTACGCACTGGGCGCACTAAAGCCCATCCTCGGCGCGTGCCTTCTGCGCATCCGGCGCTGTCTGGACGGCCTTGCCGGTGTGCTGGAAATGATCCACCAGACCCGATGCCGGATACAGCCCTCACGCTCCTATCCAAGGCCACCCAGAAAAGCCAAGCCCCACTTCCATCTCGCCTACAAACTCGCCTGATGCAGTGGGGCTTAAGTTGAGAGCATTGCCCCGCACAGGGGCGACGCTAATAGACCACTAACAAAGCAAGGAAAGGCCAACACCGTAGGCATACAAAAGACCAAGCGCCGCACGGCAAAAAACCACTATCCAAAACAAAGATTATTAAACTACCCTCTATCCAGAAACCAAATACCCAACCCCGAAAAAGCGCCGCAGGCAAAAAACCTCAGCATGCCCAACACAAACCTGGATCTAAACCTGATCCCCTACCTCGTAGCAATGGAAGACACCTGCAATGTCAGCCGCGCGGCGGACCAACTCGGCGTCAGCCAACCCCGCGTCAGCACCGCGCTAGGCCGTCTACGGGAATACTTCGACGATCCACTCTTCGTCAGAACATCCAAAGGCATGGAACCCACGCCGCGCGCGCTCGCCATTCTCCCCGCCGCCCGCGACGCGCTCCTGCGTATCGAGAAAGGCATGCTCGACGTGCAGGACTTCGATCCGGCCACCAGCACCCATACCTTCTCCATCGCGCTCTCCGACGTCGGCGAAATCGTCTTCCTGCCGCGGCTCCTGCAACTGTTCGCCGAACGCGCGCCATATGCGAATCTGCGCTCGGTGTCGCTCTCGCCCTCGCACGTGGAACGTGGACTCGAATCGGGCGACGTCGATCTCGCCGTGGGCTATTTCCCCGATCTGTCAGGCAACAACTTCTTCCAGCAACGGCTCTTCACCCATCGATTCATCTGCCTCATGCGGACAGGGCACCCCCTTTCGAAGGCGCCGCTCACATTGCAGCAGTACGTCGCGTCGGGCCACGCAGTCGTACGGGCCGAAGGACGCAGTCAGGAAGTCCTCGAACACTTCCTGGAAAAGAAACGCATCAAGCGCCGCGCCGTACTCGAAACGCCGCACTTCATGAGTCTGCCGTTCATCCTCGCACGCACCGATCTGCTCGCGACCGTGCCGCATGCCATCGGTTTCGCGTACGTGTCGGAGCATGCGTCGATCACGCTGGTCGAGCCGCCGCTGCCGTTGCCGCGCTTCGATCTGCGACAGCACTGGCATCGCAAGTTTCATAACGATCCGCGGGCGAGCTGGCTGCGCGGTATCGTCGCCGAACTCTTCAACGACGCCATGGACGAGTGGCCGAAGTGAGCTCGCGCCCCGTCCGCGAAAGGGTCATCGGCACCACCCGGCGCAAAACATGGAACAATGGCCGCACTCATTGACCCCGCGCGCTCCGTCCAGCGTCGACGCGCGATCCCAGAGGAGCGACGGATGGCCAGCAGCAAACCAAAGAAAACCAAACCCTCGGCCGCAGCGGAGCGCCCGAGCCGCGACGAAGCTGAAGCAGCAGTTCGCGTGCTGCTGCGTTGGGCCGGCGACGATCCCAAGCGCGAAGGTCTGATCGATACGCCTGCGCGCGTGGTGCGCTCCTATGAGGAGTTCTACGCGGGTTATCAGGTCGACCCGCGCGAGATCCTCGCCCGCACCTTCTCCGAAGTGGACGGCTACGACGAAATGATCGTGCTGAAAGACATCCGCTTCGAAAGCTATTGCGAACACCACATGGTGCCGATCATCGGGCGGGCGCACGTTGCCTATCTCCCCGGGCATCGGGTGGTCGGCATTTCGAAGCTGGCGCGCCTCGTCGATGCGTTCGCCAAACGACTGCAGATCCAGGAAAAGATGACCGTGCAGATCGCCGATACGTTGAACGACGTGCTGCAACCAGCCGGCGTCGGCGTGATTCTCGAAGCCGCGCATCAATGCATGTCCACACGGGGCGTACACAAAGCCGGTGTCACGATGGTCACCTCGCGCATGCTGGGCACGTTCCGCACCGATCCGTCGACGCGTCGCGAGTTTCTGTCGATCGTGGGCAATCCCGGCGTGGTGGCGGTCGCCAATACCTGAATCGCTTCGCGCCACGGCTTCGAACTACGGCCCAGGAAGTGCAGGCCCAAAAAGCCTGCCTTCCGACCAGTACCTCACGCCGCGCTGCGCACAATACGCATCTGCCCGAAGGTGGCCAGCAACACCGCGCCGAGCACGCATGCGACACCCGCGAGCGGCGCGGCGCTGACCGGTTCCCGTAACACGAGAGCGGCCAACCCGACCGCGCTCACCGGCACGAGCGCGGTCATGAGTCCGGCTTCCGCGCCGCTGATGCGCGCAGCGCCCGCATACCAGAGAACGAAACCCGCCACGGTCGGCACGAGCGCGTAATACAGCACGCCACTCAAGGCGCTCGCATCGAATGGCACGCTCCAGGGCCTTTCGAAGCACGCCGGCACGATCGCCACCGCGAAACCGAAGCCACACATCAACGCGGACAGCGGCAGCGGCGCGACCGGCGTGCGCAACTTGCGATTGAGCAGAATGAAAAGCGCCTCGCAGACGATCGCCGCGAACACCAACGCGTTACCCGCCAGCGAACCGGCCGCACGCGGCGCGGCGAAATCGTCGATATGCACGGTACACACCAGCACGCCCAGAGTGGCAAGAACGATCGCGCCGATCAACGCGGGCGCGGGGCGCTCACCCAGTGCAAGCATGGCGACCACGGCCGACACCGCCGGCAGCGTGCCGGCAATCACACCTGCATCGGCGGCCGACGCGAGCTTCATCCCACTGATGAGCAACACCGTATAGCCGACGCTGCCCGCCCCCGCCTGAGCGATCACGAGCATCGTGTCACGTCGATCGAGACGCGGCCAGCGCACGCCGCGCCAGCGCATCACCAGCACGAACAGCGGAAACGCAATGGCAAAACGCAATGCGGTCGCGCTAAACGGCGGCAATCCGCTGGCGATCGATTTGCTGACGACAACCGTGCTGCCGACCCCGATCATCGCCAGCGCGCAAAACAGGTATCCGACATATCGTGAGTTCATGCTGCGGTCCTATTCTTTTGAATGAACAGGCAGATTAGGAGCGGCAGACGCGTGCGGTCTTGAACGAAATTGCAGAGAATGCGCCTGCCAACGGTTCGCGGCACACCGCCGGCTTCACGCAATACCGGTGCAAATGCGGCCTGCGGTCAGGCGGGACCGGCCGGTGCCCCAATCAGGCCCATCGAGTATCCTGATCGAAATAGAACGTCACGCGGGACGCGCACAAACGAACCAAACGGACCAAACGGACCAAACGGGCAAGCGGGCAAGCGGGCAAGCCGATAAGCGTCAAAGCAACACACCTAGCGTCCCGGCACGACAAACTCCCGCCGCAGTGCGGCCCAACCGCAATAACAGGAGTTCTGCAATTGGTAGCATTTCCGTCGTCGGCGGTTTCAACCTGGGGCAGCGCGGTCGTCTTTCTCAACGTCCTGCTGACACGCCTCGGCCTGCCGATTCCCGCGGTCCCCATGCTGCTCTTTGCGGGCTCCGCGATTGCCGCCGGCACACTGTCGTTCTGGCCGATCCTGTGCGCCGCCGTGCTCGGCGCGCTCATCGGCGACGGCACATGGTTCGCCGCCGGCCGCATCTACGGACGCAAGCTGATTGCCGCTCTGGGCCGGCTCTCCCCGGCGGTCGATTCAAGGGTCGACATGGCTCGCTCGCTATTCGAGCGTTTCGGCGTGCCGCTCGTGTCGATCTCGAAGTTCGTCCCCGGACTGGGACTCATCACCCCGCCGCTGATGGGCACGACAGCGGTAGATGCCCGCATCTACGCCGTGTGGGACCTCGCCGGCGCCCTGGTGTGGGCCACCTTCTGGCTGCTCGGCGGCGCCGCGGCGGAAAGGGAGTTGCATATGCTGCTCGCCTTCGTCAGAGCGCGCGGCGGCACGGTGATCGACATCCTGCTGGCCGCGGCGCTGATCTATCTGGTGTACGTCCTGCAGCAGCGACGCCGCGAGCGGCGCCGTCTCGCGAACGCCGCCTCCGCGACCGCGTCGCAAGCGACACGCGGCGGATGGCGCCGCATCACGCCTTCCACGGTCCTGGATGCCCGGCCGCCCGCGTCGGCAGGCGACGCGCTGTGCCCTATTCCCGGCGCGCTGACGCTCGACCCGCATTCGCCTGAACAGATCGACGGCGCCTTGCTCGCTTACGACAAGGTGATTTACTGCATTTGTCCGGACAGCGCGACCGCCTTCGAGATCCGGCAACGGATGCGCCTGAACGGCTACACGCGGATTCGCGCGTTGAGGGGTGGACTCGACGCCTGGCAAAAGCGCGGGTTTCCGGTTGAACCACCATCGCCGGCAGAGGAATTGACCACCGGCAAGCGTGCGCCGCAGTGCTACGGCGCAGCACGCGACGCGGTGACCCTGCGCGGGTTCGCCCCGCGACGCAGCTAAAGCGCCAGAGAAAGCCTCTGAGCAATGGGGTCATGCAGAGTTGTTCGGGCCGCCTTGCCAGAACATGCAACCGCCGCTCAAGGCCGCATCAAAGTTTGCGCAGCAGTCCCGCTGCCGCGCGCATCCGGCGTTTGCGCTCCTTCCTGAGCCAATGAAGCACTGCATCGGTGTCGCCGGACCCGGCCAGCAAACTCATATTGCCGCGCAGCAGCATCTCGCTGGCGACAATATCGTTTAGCGTACCGAAACGCTTCTGAATCTGCTTTAACCGCTTCAGGACGCGTTTGTGGCTGCCGCTCAGCACCGGCTCGAAAAACTCGAGCAGATAGCGCACTTTCTTGCCCGCCTTTCTGACGTCGTGAAACGCGGTGTAATTGGAGCGCTTCGCCTGAGACGCGCGTTTTATACGTTTTTTCAGCGAACGTTCAGAAGCGGCCACGCGATTGTCGACGAACTCCTGCAGCGGCACACGCTCATGGGCCGTATTCAATTCCTTACTGGCGCTGGTCAGGGCGTCTCGCAGCAGATGTTTGACGTCCGCGTTCGAGAGCGTTTCACGACTTGTCGCCAACGCGCTGCCGCGCGCCTCCTCGAGCTTCGGCGCCACCTCGTGCGCGACGTGCTCGTCCTGGGCGATCAGTTCGATCAGAATGTCCCAGTCGCGCGTCTTGCCGGCGGCCGTCGCCAGATATTTATACAGCGCCCGTTGGCGCGTATTCTCGCCTTTGTCCAGCAAGGGTTCGAACGCCCACCACAACGAGCGCAACCGCCGCAGCGAGACGCGCAGTTGGTGCAGGGCTTCGGGCGAGGTGTCTTCGCGCACCGCATTGGCGTGTTCGATGGCCTCGTCGACGATGGGCGCCGCGTAGGAAGCGAAAGCCGACTCCGCCGAACACTCCGCGACGGCCGGCGTGCTGTCCGCAGGCTGATTGTCGATTTTCCGGCTCGCTCGCTTCATCGGACGTCCTTCAAAGGTCCATTTATCTCAGCCTAGCAAAAAAAGGTCCCGGTGGATATCCACCGGCGCGTCGCCTAAACTGCACCTGGATGGTCGCAGGAAAATGCGCGTTGCATGGATCGCAATCCGCCGCAAATCATGGCGGCCACCCGGATCGCGCGAGTGTCCGCAGGCGACCCCGGCCGCAGTCGAACAGCAAAAATCCGCTCCGCTGCACAAGCGCACTTCATACCTAGTTCTTTTCGGACCGCTTATCATTTTTGCGCGCCGTGATTCGTGGCTAATCCTGTAGCGCCAATCTTCACGTACCGCCCGCGAACGCCCGTCCAGCATAGCCGTCACGCCACTGTCATCATTACGACACACAGGCCCCGCAGGATCGGCAGTCCCGCGACAAACTTTTGGGGCTCACGCCATGCCGGAACTTTCGTACCCGCAACCGGGCGCTACAAGTGGAAAGGGGCGCAATATCGGCCTGATCATCTTTCTCGTTGTGATTGCGATCGGCGCTGCATATTGCGCCATGCATCTTGCAGCCGATCTCCAATCGGTTCGCGAAGCGTCCGTCCTGCCCTATCTCCTGCTCGGTGTTGCGCTCCTGATCGCGCTCGGCTTCGAATTCGTCAACGGCTTTCATGACACGGCCAATGCGGTCGCCACCGTGATCTACACGCATTCGCTCGCGCCTAACATAGCAGTGGTCTGGTCCGGCGGATGGAATTTCCTCGGTGTGCTTACTTCAACGGGCGCGGTTGCGTTCGGCATTCTGCAACTGCTGCCCGTGGAATTGATTCTGCAAGTGGGGAGCAGCGCGGGCTTTGCGATGGTCTTCGCGTTGTTGATCGCCGCGATCATCTGGAATCTGGGCACCTGGTATTTCGGACTGCCGTCGTCGAGTTCGCATACGCTAATCGGCTCGATCATCGGCGTCGGTCTGATGAATCAGCTGATGCACGGCGCGAGCGGCACGAGCGGCGTGGACTGGAATCAGGCGCTCGGCGTGGGCAAGTCGTTACTGTTTTCGCCGCTGGTCGGCTTTCTGGCTTCCGCTTTGCTGCTGTTGATCCTCAAGGCCGTGGTGCGCATTCCCGCGTTGTATGCCGAGCCAAAGGGCAAGAAGCCGCCGCCGTTCTGGATTCGCTGCCTGCTGATTCTGACCTGTACGGGCGTTTCATTCGCGCACGGTTCGAACGACGGGCAGAAAGGCATGGGTCTCATCATGCTGATCCTGATCGGTACGGTGCCCACGGCCTACGCGCTGAACAAAGCCGTCACGCCGGCGGAAACGCAGACCTTCATCGCGGTCGCGCAACACACGGCGGACACGCTCGGCAAATACACTCAGGGCGTGGCACCGTCCGCCGATCCGCGCGGCGATGTCGAAGCGTACGTGCGCACCCGTCAGTTGACGCCCGCCACCGTGCCGGCCTTGCAGCAACTCACCACGTTGATCGGTCAGCAGGTCGGGGCATCGGGATCGATGGCCGCCGTGCCGCAAAACATCGTGGATAACGTGCGCAACAACATGTATGTCGCGTCCGAAGCGATCCGTCTGATGGACAAGGCCAAACAGCCGGCCTTCGCGCCGGACGACGCCAAAGCGATCGACAACTTCAAGGCGCAAACCGATCACGCCACCAAGTTCATCCCGACTTGGGTCAAGGTCGCCGTGGCTATTGCCCTCGGTCTGGGCACGATGGTTGGATGGAAGCGCATCGTCGTGACGGTCGGCGAGAAAATCGGCAAGCAGCATCTGACCTATGGACAGGGCGCATCGGCTGAAATGGTGGCGATGCTGACGATCGGTGCGGCCGACATGTACGGCTTGCCGGTCTCTACCACGCACGTGTTGTCGTCGGGCGTGGCGGGCACCATGGCGGCCAATGGCTCCGGTTTGCAATGGGCCACCGTGCGCAGCCTGATCCTCGCCTGGGTGCTGACGCTGCCGGTTTCGATCGCTTTGGCCGCGGGTCTGTACTGGGTGTTCCGGATGGTGTTCTGAAACGGCTGAATTCGCTGGTGCCGCTGTAGCCGGTCTCAAGTCCGGCCACAGGGAAGATAAAAAAGCGCGGTTCTTGCCGCGCTTTTTTATTTCACCAAGCTGACACCCGACGCCCGATCAATACATCTCGGGCACAATCATCGACGACGGCACCGGCTGGCGGCTGTATTCATCGTGATAAACCCGTGAAGGCAACTCGATGGTCGGGTGTTCGATCTCGTGATACGGCACCTGGCTCAACAGGTGATGAATGCAGTTCAGGCGCGCGCGCTTCTTGTCGACGGCCTGCACGACCCACCACGGCGCCTCGGGAATGTGCGAGCGCTGCAGCATGACTTCTTTCGCCTGTGTATAGGCTTCCCAGCGACGCCGGCTTTCCAGATCCATCGGGCTCAGCTTCCACTGTTTCAGCGGATCGTGAATGCGGTTCTGAAAGCGGATTTCCTGTTCTTCATCGGTGATCGAAAACCAGTATTTGAGAATCTGCACGCCGCTTCGCGCCAGCATCTTTTCGAATTCCGGCACCGAGCGGAAGAACTCTTCGTACTCGTCGTCGCTGCAAAAATTCATCACGCGTTCGACGCCTGCGCGGTTGTACCAGCTGCGGTCAAACAGCACCATTTCGCCGCCGGCCGGCAGATGCGACACGTAACGCTGGAAATACCACTGCGTGCGTTCGCGGTTGTTCGGCGCCGGCAATGCCGCCACCCGGCACACGCGCGGATTGAGCCGCTGCGTGATGCGTTTGATCGCGCCGCCTTTGCCGGCCGCATCGCGTCCTTCGAAAATCACCACCAGGCGATGCCCGGTCTGCACGATCCAGTCCTGCAGTTTGACGAGTTCGCCCTGCAACCGGAACAGCTCGCGGAAGTACACCTTGCGTGCCTCGCGATGCTCGGGCGTAAAACCGTCCGCACCGTCGATGATGCGATCGTCGACCTCCATTTCGAGCTCCTCGTCATACGCATCGATGAGGTCTTCCTCGAAACGGCGTTGCCGTTCTGCCATGACTTCGGCCTCGGGTCTCGGATCCAGCTCTTTCATTGCGACTCTCCTGGCAACGGAAATGGTTAGGCGCGCGGCACATGCACGTCGCGAACGGGGTCGATTATCGAAGCGCGAGGTGTCAGCCGTGTTACTGGCGCCGCAGCCGCGCCTTGGGCGCGATCGGCGCGATGGGCGCTCGCCTTCACGATGCCCATGATAGCGAGTTTTGCGTGCCCGCCCGGCGCTAACGCAATGGTCTCGCGAAGCTGAGTTCGTGGCCATCGGGATCGGTAATGTGAAAATAACGCTCGCCCCACGGCGCATCGGCGGGTTCGGACGACGGCTTCAAGCCCGACGCCAGCGCTTTCCGGTAGAGCGCATCGACGTCCGACACATAGAAAATCACGCGGCCCCACCAGTTGACCGGGGCGCGCGCATCGACGATCAGGTTCAGATACGAGCCGCCAAATGCAAACGACGTGAAAGCTTCGTGCGAACCGCCGAATTTGATCGGAAAGCCAAGCGCTTCGTAAAACAGCACGGCGCGCGGCATATTGCCGGTGGCGAGCGTGATGGCGCTGAGCGATTCGATGCGCGGCTCGGTCGGGTCCGCCGGCGCACTTGAGGCGCTCGACGAAGCAGAGGCTGCGGATGATGTGGCAGGTGAGTTCATGGCGGCTGTCTCCTTGTTGGTATGGTAGCGCCGGACGGACACGCGTGGCGCGTGGCGCACAACCCCGCCCCCCCCCCGACCGCACTTGAAAACCCGCGCACCGCCCTGCATGTGGGTTCCCGCTTATCCGGAGCATCGCCATGGGAAGCCGTCCACGCTTCATTGATGACCTGTCGCGCGCCGCATCCGACGCCCCCGGGCCCGATCCGCTCAACGTTTTATCCGACGACGCTCTGCTCGACGCCTATTCCCGCACCGTAATCGGCGCGCTGGAACGCGTTCAGCAAGCGGTCGCCTTCATCTCCGTCGAACGCCGGCTGCCGGGCGCCCCCTCCGGTCGCGATAGCCGCGGCGCGCGCGGCGGCACCGGCTCGGGCTTTCTGTTCACGCCCGACGGCTATTTGCTCACCAACAGCCACGTGGTGCATGGCGCCACGCACATCACGGTGACGCTCGCCGACGGCGCGAAATTCGACGCCGATCTGGTCGGCAACGATCCCGGCAGCGATCTGGCCGTGCTGCGAATCGGCTCGCCGGAACCGTTGCCGCACGTCGAACTCGGCGAATCGTCGAAGCTGCGGGTCGGCCAGATCGCGATCGCGGTCGGCAATCCGCTCGGCCTCGCGCAAACCGTGACGACAGGCGTGGTCTCGGCGCTTGGCCGCTCGCTGCGCTCGAATTCCGGCCGCATGATCTACGACGTGATCCAGACCGATGCCGCACTCAATCCCGGCAATTCGGGCGGTCCGCTGATCAATTCGGCCGGTCAGGTGATCGGCGTGAACACCGCGATCATTCCCGGCGCGCAGGCCATCTGCTTCGCCACCGCGATCGATACGGCCAAGTGGGTCATCATGCAGATCTTCACGCACGGCCGCGTGCGGCGCGCGTACATCGGCGTGGCAGGCACCACGCTGCCGCTGTCGCGCCGCGTGCAGCGCTATTTCGACCTGGACGCGGAAAGCGGCGTGCATGTCATGGAAATCGTCAAAGGCAGTCCGGCGGCACTCGGCGGTCTGCGCACCGACGACACGATCGTCGCGATCGATGCGCTCGCGGTGCAAGACGTCGACAGCCTGCAACGCACGCTCGACGCGTCGCGGATCGACAAGCCGGTCAGCGTGACCGTGTTGCGCGGCGCACAACGGGTCGAACTGACCTTGACGCCGGTTGAGCAGACGAGTTGATTCGTCCGACTACCCGCGGTGGAAAAAGCCTTGCGTTCAATCGAGCCTGGGAATCAAACGGCCTCACGCTCCATGAATATCGGCGGATAAAAAAAAGCCTCGCGCTCAAAATCGAGCGCGAGGCTTTTTTGCACCCGGCGCATCCGCAAAGATGCGCCGCGCAGAGGCACTTAATCGATTTAATTCAAACCGATTTAAGTCAATCGCTCACTGGATCACCCGCGTCACACCACGGCCGCGCGGATCGGCTGCGGCTTCCGGCGTATCACCATTGACCTTGATCGCCTGGATGTCGCCGCTGAAATCCTGCCCCTTCAGCGTGTAGCCCTTGGCTTCGATCTGCTTGGCGAGTTCGCCCTCGATCGGCTTGTACGGCTCCCAGAAAATCGTGTTCGGCGGCAACAGCTGATGATGGAAGCGCATCGCGCCCACAGCTTCCGGCAACGGCATGTTGAAGTCGTAGATGTTGTTGATCACCTGGAAGATCGACGTGAAGATACGCGAGCCGCCCGGCGTGCCGATGACGAGCGACACCTTGCCGTCTTTGGTCAGAATCGTCGGGCTCATCGACGACAACGGGCGCTTCTTCGCTTCAATCGAATTCGCGTCGCTGCCCACCACGCCGAACATGTTTGCGACACCCGGCTTCGCGGAGAAGTCGTCCATCTCGTCGTTCAACACGATGCCCGTGCGATCCGCTATCACGCCCGAACCAAAGTAGCCGTTGATGGTGTACGTGTTCGACACGGCATTACCCCACTTGTCGATCACTGAGAAGTGGGTGGTTTCCGCTTTCTCCGGCATCGACGTGCCGAGGCCGGCCTGAATGCTCTTCGTATCCGAAGGCGCGCTCGGATTGACTTCGGCTGCACGCTTGGCGATGTATGCGTCGTCGGTCAATTGCGCGACCGGCACCTTGTAGAAGTCCGGATCGCCGAGATACTGCGCGCGATCGGCGAACACGCGCTTCTCGATTTCAGCGATCAGGTGTACGTACTGCACGGAATTAAGCGTGACGTCCTTGAAGTCCGGCGCAATGTCGGCCTTCATCTTCAGCAACTGGACGAGGCCGATACCGCCGGAGCTCGGAGGCGGCGCGGTAATCACGCGATAGCCGTTCCAGTCCGCCTGGATCGGCTGGCGCCACACCGCCTTGTACTGCTGCAGATCGGCCTTCGTAATCAGACCGTGACCGCGCATGGACGCCGCGATCAGATCCGCCGTCTTGCCCGAGTAGAAGTCTTTCGCGCCCTGATCCGAAATGCGCTGCAGCACGGCGGCAAGATCCGGTTGCTTGAAGTTGACGCCCTGCTTCAGGTTGCCAAAGTAGGTGTCGAAGTTGGTCTTGCCGGCAAAGTCTTTCGCGGCGTCGTCGCGGCGCTGCTGCAATTGCTCGCTGACCTCGAAGCCGTCGCGCGCGTAGTGAATCGCCGGTGCGAGCACCTGCTTCCATTTGAGCTTGCCGAAGCGGCGCTGCGCTTGCCACATGCCGTCGACGGTGCCCGGCACGCCCACCGCGCGATAGCCGAACAGGCTCATGCCTTTGATGACCTCGCCCTTGTCGTCGAGATACATGTTCTTCGTCGCGGCCAGTGGTGCGCGCTCGCGATAGTCGAGGAAGTACGGCTTGCCGTCGACATACAGCGTCATGAAACCGCCGCCGCCGATATTGCCCGCTTCCGGATACGTCACGGCAAGCGTGAAGGCAATCGCGACTGCCGCGTCGACGGCGTTGCCGCCTTCCTTGAAGATCTGTTCAGCGGCGTCGGCACTGTACTTGTCGGCAACTGCAATAGCGGAAGCCGTGAGGATCGCCGGCTGCGCTTTCGAGGGCGCTTTGGCGAAGGCCGGGGTGGCTTCTAGAAAACCGCTTGAAACAGAGACGAGTGCGACAAACGCAAGTCCGCTAACGGACGATTTGGCGTTGTGAAACAACTTCATTGGATATCCCCCAGGACGACTTCTTCATCTGACGATAATGAAAGCTGCCTTGGGCTTATAACATGACTGTCCCGCATTTGCGAAGTCGTTGCACGCAAATGGTGCATGTTGCAGCACACAAAAATACCTCGCTATATATGGATGAATATCCCGTCGGTAGCGCATTTAAATCTGCAGCAAATGTTCTCGACTTGCGACGCCGCGCGGCGACGTGTTTGCGAGGCGTTTGCAAACAAGCGCTCACGCACTTCCTCTGCTGCCGCGTGCGATTTCATCGCCGGCGCCTTGCGGCAAGCGTGCGGTCACAGGAATCGACAGGAACGAGAACAGACCGACCACGAGGAACGCCGGCCAGAAGTCGGAGAACACAATGGTCGAATGACCCTGCACGTTATGCGAGATTTGCAGCACGATGCCCGCGATCGTCACGCCGAGCCCCAACGAAATCTGCTGGATCACACTCGCGACACTCGTCGCGCGGCCAACGTCGCGGCTCGGAATATCCGCATAGGCCAAGGTATTCAACGAGGTGAATTGCAACGACGGGAAGAAGCCGCCGAACAGCACCACACACCAGATCAGCCAATGCGGCGTGCCGGGAAAGAACAGACCGTAGACGGCAATGGCCAGACCCGCGCAGCCGGCATTGAACATCAGCACGGTGCGGAAACCGAAGCGGCTGAGAATGCGCGATGCGGCCGCCTTCATGAAGATCGAGCCGAACGCGGACGCGCAGGTGATCGACCCCGACTTGAACGCCGTCATACCGAGACCTTCCTGCAACGCAAGCGGCAACAGAAACGGCACGGCGCCGAGGCCGATACGAAACAGCGAGCCACCCACCACGCTCGCGTGAAAACTCGGAATGCGCAACAGCCGCAAATCGAGCACCGGCAACTCGACGCGGTTCGCATACAGCACGTAGATCACCAGCAACACCACGCCGATCACGCACATGCTGACCGATACCGTGTTCGACACCAGTTCGCCGCCTACCAGCGAGAGCCCCAGCATGAATAGCGACGCCCCGCTCGCCGACAACACGAAACCGGTCCAGTCGAGCCGGCCGGGATGGGGTTCGCGCACGTTGGCAATGTGCTTGTTCGCAAGCCAGATACCCAGCAGGCCGATTGGAATGTTGATGAAGAAAATCAGACGCCAATGCAGATACGTCGTGATGAACCCACCGAGCGGCGGGCCCACTACCGGCCCGAGCAGCGCAGGCACCGTCAGATAGTTGACGGCGCGTATGAAGTCCGACTTGGGCACCGAGCGAAAAATGATGATGCGCCCCACCGGCACCATCATCGCGCCGCCGATGCCTTGCACGAAGCGCGCAACCACGAAGGTGCCGAGCGACGTGGACGCCGCGCACATCAGCGAACCGGCCATGAAGATGCCGATTGCCGTGCGGAACACCGTGCGTGAACCGAAGCGGTCGGCGACCCAGCCGCAAATGGGAATGAACACGCCGAGGCCGATGACATAAGCCGTCACGGCGAGCTTGAGGGTGATGGGGTCCTGGCCGAGATCGCGTGCCAGAACGGGCAGCGACGTCACGATGACCGTGCCGTCCACGTTTTCCATGAACATCGCGCACGCGACGATCAGCGGAACGATGAAAGTGCCTAAAGCGAGAGGCATTGGCATGACGGCGGGTTGCGAGGCCGCCGGTGTAAAGCGGCAATTATCGCACCGCAACGACAACGGATGTTGTTGAGTGAAGCATTTTCGTACTAACTCGTACTCACGTTAATCGCGCGCGGATATACGGCGCCCAATAGTTGAGCGCGCAACGATGCAGCAAACGAGCTACGAAAAAAGGATCGGGAGAGCAGCGAAAACACGACGCGATAGTGAGCCGGCAATTAGCCGGCCCATACATGCAATACAGCCGCCATTCAGGCGCGAGACTTAGCGCGATGCGCTGACCAGCGGTTGCAACTGCGGCAGAATCTCGGTGCTTGCGCGAGCGACGTCGTTCGGGAAGTCAATCTCGATCCACGGCGAGCCGGTCACGTCGGCCGTGTCGAACACCTGGCTGCGCTCCAGCAACAGGTCGCGCACGGCTTCTTCGTGCGGCATGTTGGCCCGGCCGCTATCCACGTAGCCCGCGACGATCTGCGTAAAACGTTGCGCGGTTTGTTGGCGGAAGCGGAAGAATCCCACCGATTCACCGATGGTGTCGTACTCGAGATTGACGGCGAGCTGCTTGCGCAATTCCACCGGCACGCCGTCTTTCAAGCACAGCTTGACGGGCTCGTCACCGGCTTCGAAATCACGGTCGATCAACAGACGGTTGACCGTCTCGCCTTCCACCAGCGCGCTCAGAATGCGCTCGTCGTAAAGCACGTCGGCGTCCATCAGCAGCACATCGCCGCCGCGCGTCAGCGCCTCGGCCACCGTGTGCACCGTCAGCACGCTGCCCAGGTCGTAACGCGGGTTCAGCACGGTGTCCACCTTATGCGGCCAGTTGATCCGCTCGAGTTCCGCCTGCACCGATTCCGGCTGAAAACCAAGCGCCAGCACGACGTCTGTCACGCCGGCGGTTTCAAGCATGTGCAGATGCCGTTCGAGCAGGCTCATACCGTCGAACTGCAACAGGCACTTCGGGAACTGTGCTTGCGGCGGTTGCTGGAGACGCAGGCCGAGGCCCGCTGCGAGGATGATGGCGCGCATGCGCAGTCCTTTTGAAAAAATTCGGAGATTAATCGACAACCGGCACGCGCGCCGTGGCGCGCCGCCGTTGCCAGCTTCGTTCGCTGAAGTGCAAAACCAGGAGTCCGGGCAAACCTAGCAGGATTTCACGTGCGCGCTTGGCGAGCGACAACGCCAGCGCCGCATCCGGCGGCAGACCCACGAGCGGCGCGAGCAGGAGATAACCGCCTTCCTGTACGCCGAGCGAGCCCGGGATCATGAACGCCGCGCCACGAATCGCCTGCCCGAGACTTTCGAGCAGGAGTGCGTCGACCCAGCCGACCGGATGGCCGAGAAAGCGCAGCGCGAGCCACACCTCGACCGTGCCGACGACCCAGCCCACCAGACTCAGGGCGAAGCTCGCCGCGACGCGGCCGCGCTCGCGGTATATCGCCTGCACAGCGGCGTCGACGGCTTCGGCGCGCGTCATCAGCGACGACCAGTCGCGCTTGCCGAACACCTTGGAGACCACGCCCAGCAGACGGCCAAACAGGCCGCGCCGCTGCGCGTAATAGAAGCCCGCGATCAGCGCGCCCAGCACGCCGGTTGCAATGAGCGTGGCGGTTCGCAGATCGTGAAGCGCGCCGTGCGCGGCATAGGCGCCGAACAGCAGCAGCCCGAGCAGCGCGAAAACGATTTGCGCGAGCGCCTGCATCGTGGTGCTGACGGTAATCGCGGCCGCCGCGTCACGCATGCGCATCCCGCGCTGGGACAATTGCCGCACCATCACCACGGGGCCGCCGATCTGGCCGGCCGGCAACAGGCTATTCACCGATTCGCCGATCCAGCGCGCGAACAAGGCGTCGCGCAGCGTCGCGTCGTGATGCACGCCGTCGCGCGGGCGCTGGAACAGCACCGAGATCGCACCGGCGTCGAGCACCAGCGGCACGAGGTGAAACGCCGCAGCCAGCACGAGCCCCCAGCCTGCCGCGGCCAGCGCCGAGGCCACGGAGCCAAAGCCCTGCCACGTGAGCAGGCCGACAAAAAGCGCTGTCCCGATCGACAGCAAAATCAGGGCCGCGCGTGTCATGCGTTGCTCTTGCCGCGCTTCGTCATCTGACGGAAAACCTGGCGAAAACCGAAGTACGCGATCGCGTCCTTCATGTTCGAGATGAAACGGCGCCACGGCCGCATGTTCGGATCGGTGACGTATTCGAAAGTCAGCGATACGCGCATTTCGTTGGCGCCCGCCGGTGTGATGCGATGACGCAATTTGTCGCCGTCGAAAAACACCAGGCCGCCCGGCGGAATCTGAACCGAGCCCGGCTGATCCGGCACGTCCGGATTGCGCGTATGCAATTCGTAATCGAGCCGGCACGACGATTCGTCGATCACGCCGAGCAGCAGCGTATAACGGCGGCCGTCATAGTACGAAGTATCGTAGTGCCAGCCGATGTGGTCGCCAGCGCGCGTGTAGTAGTACAGCGCATACGCGTGCGGATCGTCCGCGGGCGACACCTGCAACTTGTCGCCGCTGAGTTGCTCGAGCCAGCCGATCAGGTCCTTCGATCGATACAGCTCGGCGATGAACGGTGCGAGCCGGTCGATCGTATGACGGCTTACGCTGCCGCCCTGCTTGTGGCCCGGCAGATAGTTGCGGTTCACTTCATCAAGAAGCCCGCGCGCACTCTGGACCAACTGCGCGGTGACTTCGGGCGCGAGAAAATCTTCCAGATACAGGAACGCGTCCTGATCGGCAAAATCCCTGGAAAGACGCGGCGTGTCGAATGTCCGCGTGCGGCTCGCCACTGCGCGATCGGCATTCGATGCCGGCGCGGTCTGCATGGCCGGCAACGAGGCCGGCGAACGTTCAACTGAGATTGGCGCGATCACGTCGTCTTCGGCGTGCATACTCATTCGCTGGCCCACATTTGGCTGGTTTCAGAGGCCTTGGCGGAGGCGGCCGCCGAATGTGCGGCGCGACGCGCGATGCGCCAGTAATCGACCACGACCCAGACGGCAAAGAGCGGCGCACCAATCGACGCCACCACGACGAACGGCATGACGACGCTCGTCAGCGTGACGATGGGCAGCAGATACAGCACGTCTTCGGTTTCGAACCCGCCGACCGACGCCTGCTTCGTGCCCGCCTTGCCCGCCAACTCCTCGATCCGCATGCGCAGGAAGAAAATCAATGCGACCGCCACGCCCGCCACGGCACCGAGCCATCCGGGTGCAACGTTCATTGAGCCGATATGCGCCGTACCGATCCCCATGCCGACGAACAACATGATGGTGACGAGCGCGTCACACGCCAGATCGTAAAAATGACCGATCCGGCTCGACTTTCCGCCGATGCGCGCGAGTTCGCCATCCGTGTGATCGACGAAGTTCGACAGTACGATCAGCAAGGCGCCCGCATTGGTCCAGGCAAATCCGCCATGCGCGAGACACAGTGCGCCAGCCACACCAATCAGCAGGCGCAGCGTGGTCAGATGATTCGGCGTAACCCACGTATTAACGAGCGGCGTGACCAGCCGACGGGCAAGCCTAGCGTCCCACGTTCTAGGGGCCGGAACATTCAATGGAATTTTTGGAAGGGAATTCATAACCCGGAAATATATACGGGATCGTGAAAACGTGCCTCATTCCTTAACGTTTTCTTAAGGACCCCTTTGATGCCGCTGCGTGCCAGGCGCCGCGCAAGATCGGCCAAATCACGTTAAAGTGCGAATCCAGTTGCGCCTGTCAAGACGAATCACTTCGATGCGCAACGTTTTTCGGGTCGCTCCACCTGGCCGCCTCCCGTTGCGAGCACACTACATCGAACGCGGGTCGCCATTCACGCCTATGAAATGCTTGTTTTCTTCTGTACTCCTTGCTCTGACCATCACGGCGCTGCCGCTCGCCAGCCACGCCGCCGCGCTCGACGCGCCGCTGATCTGCAATGAAAGCGGTCATCAGTTCATCGCCGACCTCGCCCAGCAACAATTGATCGACCCGAAACCGACGCGGGTCGAAAGCAACTCCATCAATGCGTTTTCGCCGACGCAAGGCGCCGACCTGACCGCATTCGGCTTTCACGTCTTCGCGGTGGTCGGCTACGAAAAAGATGACCCGATGTTTCGCGTCGGCGACGGTGAACCGGTGGCCCGCTCCGCCTATGGCGTCGTGGTGTTCGGCAGCGAATCGAAGGTCCAGAGCGCGATCACCGAGGCCGGTAGCACGGCAATCGTCCATCGGGTGGCGCCGCTCGTGACCGCGATTTTCTGCAAGCGGAGTTGAGGCGGCTGGCCGGCGCGAAGCCGGGCAGGAAAATGGCCGATTGGGAGATAGGGGGCCAGTGCTTTACGCGTTATAATTGCGGCAGATGGATTTTTCGGGGCCCGCAAGGGCGTCTATCTGCCTCCTGGTCAAACAGGGTCCAGCCGTGCTGGTTACGTCGGGTCATACCGATCAAGCGCACCCGCGAGTTATGAGGCCCCCACGTGGGGCCTCACCTATTTCTGGCGCAAGGTCCCCGGTTAAGCGTGGCGGAGATTCGGATCGCGGATCGCCTCGCCCCTCAATATTTTTGCCGCCATCACGCGAAACCGCACGATACTCCGCCGGTTACGTGGAATTCCCGCCCTTGCCTTGCTGACGTCGCGCACGTAGGCGCTCTCAATGACAAGCCGCAATACACTCGCTCCCGCCCGGCGCAGGCGAAAAAACACTTCATATTCGACGGGCTCGCCGAGATGCGTAATGCCTTCGATCACGAGCCAGTTCGAATAGCCTGTGAAGTAGCAATGCCGCGCGCCCAACTACGCAACGATTGCCGGAAGTCCGAGCGACCAATGATGTCTGTCAAAGCAGAATGCGCGAGCGACGTGCCGGTGGTCGGGAATCCTGCGCTCATTACCAAGCACGTCGAAATCCAACCGCTCACCGGGCCTTGGCCCGAACGACACGCAATGAGACGCGTATTCGACATGGACGGTCGCCGTCGCGGCAGGAAACTTCGCAGAAGCGGGAATGGCAAGCGTGAACGTGCTGGCGAGCAGGTGCGACAAGCCATAACGGACGCTTGCCACGTCGATATGACCTTGCCGCAAAATTGAAATCCACTTCATACGCCAGCCGCGGGGGAAACCGCAAATTATCGCGAGAATCCCCCTTGCTGGCGCCTCAGCCAGATGGCCTATGCTGGGCCTATCGCCCCACCCCCGCCCCTACAGCTTGATCCCCGCCGGGTCCGCCGTCAGATATCCCACCGTCGCACCGAAGCGGTCTTTATAGTTCGCCCGCACGAGCGGATCGAGCGTCGATTGAACCTTGTCGTGCAACGGACTTTCCCAATCGCCGACATGCTGGAAGTTGCTCATCACGTATGTCCAGCCATTGATTTCGTCGACCGCGTGCAAACCCGTCGACTCCGCGCCCGCGGGACACGACAGCACACGTGCGAGCGTCTTCGTGTCGACGTTGTAAGCCCACAGAAAATTGTTGACGTGCATGCCGCTGTCTTCGCCGATAAACAGCGTGCGCAGTTTCTCCGAGAACTTCAGGTTATCCGGATTCGCAATGCGCTCCGGATTCGCCGTGTTGCCGAGCGCGTCGGCGGACGCCAGATCCTCGCCGACCAGCGCCGCGGGTGCGGCCATGTCCACCGGCACCCAGTCGCTGTTGATGGCGTTGCCGCCGCGGTCGCGCTGGCCGCCCTTCATGTTGAGCGCGTAGACCGCCCCGGCGTTGATGGCCTTGTCGACGGCGACGTCGGTCGAGGCGGCGTGCCCTCGCACCATCGATTTTTCGATGCGTGACATCGCCGAATACAGCACCTTGTCCTTCGCATTGAACGTCGTGCCTTCGAGCTTCGTGAAACCCATGCTGCCGCCCGTCAACGCTGCATAGCGATGCGTTTCGAGGAAGGTCGCGGCCTTGGTCATGCCCGGTTTGACGCGAACCCAGTTGAAGGTGCCGTTGTAGTTGATCTTCGTGTAGGTCGGATCGGCGGGGTCTTTGGTCGCGACGTCCATGATGTCGCTCGCGCGCAACTGGTTGGCAAGCGCCTCGATTTCGTCGCTGGTCGCGTGCCCCAGATTGATCCATGAGAGCGTCGCCGCGCCCGTGCCGCTCGCCGACACCTGCGTCCACTTCGCGACATACAGCGTCCCCGCCGACAGATCGGCCTCGCGATCGGCGATGAACATGAAGAGGCCGCCGTTGGTGGCGTCGTCGCCCATCAGCACGGTGCGCTTGTCAGGCATCACCTGAATCAGTTCGTGCGAGATGCGGCCGAGGCAGTAGTGCTTTTTGATCGTGCCGGTGCCGTCGGAATTGACCGTCACTTCCGGCAGATGACCATAGTGATAGGGATTGGCCGTGGTTTCGTTGCCGAACAGGCTGCGGCTGAAGCCCTTGAACTGGCTATTGGTCGCAATCGTCACGGCGTCCGGCTCGTACTCTTCACTCGACAGATGCGTATTCCACGGCGAGAGGCTCGCGCCGCACGTGATCCACAAACCATGTGCCTTCGACGTATCGACGTTGTGGTACCCCACCAGCGTGAGCTTGCCGGTGGCCGGGTCCTGATCGAGCGTGAGCACGGCGATCGGCGAGGGCAACTGGCCATACATCGAGGCCAGACTCTGATCGCGCGTCGCGTACTCGAACTGCACGACGGCAAATACCGCATTGCCCTTGAGCCCCTTCACCGCGGGCTTGTCGAGGCGGATCAGCGAGCTGCCGTCCGGACAATCCGAATAGAACTGGCGCTCCTTACCCGCAACGGATCTATCGATGATCGGCTGATTGTTGATGTCGAAGTAGCCGCCCGCCAGGATCGTCCCGCCCGTGATGTTCGGCACCGTATCGCCGGTGACGAAGAACGGCTGGTAGGCGAGCTTGAACGTGCGGCGGCTGCCGTCGCTCAGTTGCACCGAAAGGGTCGAGCCGACCGTGGTTTTCGCCATCGCGGCGGGGTCTGCCAGCGTCGGCGCGGCCATGCCGCTAAATGCCGCCGAGACGAAATTGGCCACCGGCTTGACCGGTGTCCTCAGGTCGTCGCCACCGCCTCCGCACGCGGTCAGCATCGATGCCGTCGCGAGACCGCCTAACGGCAGCATCGGCGCACCGGCGAGTAGTTTCAGGGCTTTGCGGCGGGAAAGGTCGAACGGCTCTGCCATGTTGTCGTGATCCAGGGTTTGGGTAGCGTGGGTGAATGCACAGCCGGCACGCACTCAGACCCAAAACCGCATGGTTCACGCTCGCGCCGCTATGACGCGAGGATTCTATGAAGCCAATGTGAAAGTATATTGACAGTCAATAGTAATATTCAATTTAGCTGTTCGTTAGCTAAACCCTGACATCACCGTTCTAGCCCGGACGACGGAATTCGTTTTCGACCCACGCAGAGGCACTCGCCTTGCTCAGCTTGAAGTTCGGCGCGACCTGCACTTGCGCGAGCTGCTCGCCGAATGTGTCGAGCGCGGTCAGCAGCGCGTACGGTTCGTCTTCGTCGGGAACGATGTCGAGCGTGATGTCGAGTTCGCCATTGCCGTCCGCACTGGCCACGCGCACTTCTTTGTGCAACTGGGCGCGCAGTTGCTGCTCATGGCGGCGCAACACCTCAGACGCGGTCTTCACCAGCGTGTTGAACGCCGACGTGTCGAGCGGCTTCGGGTCTTTCTTGTTGCGGCCCATCGTCCACGGGCCGACGAGCGCCGGTTCGGCTTCGCCGTCCTTGATCATTGCAACGGCCCAGCCTTCGTCGTCTTCGTTCTTGATCACGCGCGCGGTCCAGCCGTCGTCGCGCCACAGACGCGCTTCGTGCTGAGTTTCAGGCTGCGCTTCGTCCAGATGCTCGAGCGGGGTGTCTTGGATCCCGGACGCGCCTGCCATCGTGGAGTTAGCAGCAGTGTCGGACGATGGAAGGGGGGTATCGGTCATTACAGGTTTACTCACGTTCGCGGGGCGGAAACACATCTCAAGCCTGCGATTCTACCTGCCCCGCACACGCCCAATGCGGCCCTATGACGAACGGACAAGCCGGGGCAAGCTCCTTGCACGATTGCAATAGCGCATTTCGTTATTTTCGGAAGCTTATAAATTAACCATAAAAATACAAAAAAACGCGGCCCGGAAGCCGCGTATAAAGAGATGAAAAAGACACCCTTGGTCAAAGGGTGAAGTGAATTGTAGAACTGTAATTCGCCGGGATAGACCACATGAATCGGAAGAGTTCATTGCTGAAAACAGAATGAACCTAATTCAACGCAGCGATACGCTCAAATCCTTACTGAATATGACGCAGCGGGAGCGTCGCAATCGAGCAACATTCATAATTTAACGATCAATTACAGCGCCAACTCATACATAGATTTTTTCTTTATTTACTCGTACTTACGCCACTCCGAATCCGCTATTACGAATTGGAAAATTCATTGTTGCGCCACATGCACTTAAAGATATAAATGGCAGGCATACACTTCGCAGCGGATCGTCAGGCAGTCGGTGCAATCGGCTGCAAACACTGGAATGCGATTCTCTACGCACTGTCCCGGAGTTATCTAAACATGAAAAGAACCTTCATCGCAGCAGGTCTCGTGGGCTCATTCGCCATCACCGCTCACGCACAAAGCAGCGTCACGTTGTACGGCACGCTGGACGCCGGCCTCGTCTACTCGAACAACCAGGGCGGCCACAGCAACTGGCAGCAAGGTAGCGGGTCGGTTTCGAACACCTACTTCGGCCTGCGCGGCAGCGAAGACCTGGGCGGCGGTCTGCATGCCATCTTCACGTTGGAAAACGGCTTCAACCTGAACAACGGCGAGTTTTCGGAAAGCAACACAATGTTCAATCGCCAGGCTTTCGTCGGCCTGAAGAGCGATCAATACGGCGCGCTGACGCTCGGCCGCCAGTACGATTCCGTGGTCGATTACCTCGCGCCGCTCTCCGAAGCGGGCGCGGGCTACGGCAACAACCTGGCCGCTCACCCGTTCGATAACGACAATCTGGACAACTCGTTCTCGATCAAGAACGCCGTGAAGTACACGAGCGCGAACTATGCCGGCCTGAAATTCGGCGGGCTGTACGGGTTCAGCAATTCGGCCGGTCAGTTCTCGAACAACCGCGCATGGAGCGTCGGCGCTTCGTACGACAACGGCCCGCTGAGCGTCGCCGCCGCTTACCTGCAACTGAACAACTCGGGCAGCTCGAACCTGAGCGGCGCCGTGTCGCAAGGCGACGGCACCGCGGCAGTCGCGGCGAATCTGCAGCGCACGTTCGGCGCGGGCATCAACTACACGTACGGCCCGGCAACGGCGGGTTTCGTCTACACGCATACGCAACTGGACGGCATCACGGGCGTGGACGTCGGCGGCGCGACGCTGCCTGGCGTGGCGGGTACGAACCTGCATCTGGACAACTACGAGTTGAACGGCAAATACGCACTGACGCCGGCACTGAGCCTCTCGGCTTCGTACACGTTCACCAACGGCAAGATGTCGGGTTCGAACGGCTCGGGCGATCCGAAGTGGCACACGGTGTCGCTGCAAGGCGACTACTCGCTGAGCAAGCGTACCGACGTGTACGTGGAAGGCGTGTATCAGCACGCATCGGGCGAGCTTGGCAACTTCGGCGCGAACGTGGCGGCGATCAACACGCTGGCACCGTCGTCGACTGGAAACCAGGTTGCTGCCGCCGTCGGTCTGCGTCATCGCTTCTAAGTTTGTTTCCAGGTTTTTCTGGTAGCACATGCAGAGCGATGCATCGATCCGCTCTGCAGCCGAACCCGCGGGTGACACGATCACGCGCGGGTTTTTTCATGGGGCTTCGGCTCTTACATTTCGATGCAATCGTGGTGACGGCGTATGCGCGCGGTGGGTATACTTAAGGTGGCTGCCTTCCTTGCCGTAACGTTGTTGCGGTTGAACGGCGGCTTCGTCGCGAAGCATGACGCAGCGTTCAATCGCGTCGCGTTTCGCCCGCGCCCCAAGTTCCCGTGCACGATCGGGGACGCCGACGATCGAACCATGAAACGACTTCTCCTGCTTGCTCCCGCTGCTGCCGCCACCGCTTTGCTCGCTGCCTGTGGTTCCTCCAACGGCCCCGCCCGCGATGCGTCCCAGCCGATGATGTACGTGTCTTCGCAGCGCGCCCCTGCTTATATCGCCGATTGCCTCGAAAGCAAGCTGTCACGCGCGCGGATGTCGCGCGTGGGCGACGCGACCGAGATCGCCGTCGGCTCTGATTCGAACAACTCGTATTTCGTCACGCTGACGCCGTATAACGCCGGCTCGGTCATCAAGGTGATGCATCCCGCGAATGCGCCGGATGACCCACCTGAACCGGAAATGCGCGTCGATATTGCGCGCTGTGCGACCTGAGTTTTTGGTCGTACAGTTGCGTTGTTGACGGTCACATTGAAGACCGCTCTGAAGGCCATGCCGATGCGCGAATTTTTATGTCGTGTGTCGGCTATTTTTTTATCTGCTCGTCTGCGAATATAGCCGCCCTTTGGTTTTTATTCGGCGCGCTGCGTCGTGAGGTTCGATGGCATCAAACAAAGCACATCACGCGACTGGGTTTGCAGCTGGGGTTATCGCTGCGGCTGTTGTTGCGCGCGTCGGCGGCGGGTCGGTTCATGGGTCGGTTCATGGGTCGGTTTTTGGGTCGGTTTTTGGTTCATTTCCTGGGTCGTTTTTTGGGTTGTTTCATATCGGCGTGTTGCTGAGTTTTGTCGCCGGGGTGGCAGGGAGTACGGCGCCAGACTGGAAGTGGCGTGGTGGTCACGCACGCGAAAGCTCTGGATTACGCATCGTACGTTGACGCATTGGGGTGTGGCATGGGTCGCGTTGCTCGCGGTTTCCTTTCATTGGCTTGGGCGGTCCGGTTATGCTGCGCCGGCTTTTGGGTTCGCTTGCGGTGGGTTGATGCATCTGTTGGCCGATTGGCCTAATCCTTTAGGGGTGCCCTGGGTCGCCGGGCGGCATTCTTTGAATCTTTGGAATAGTGGGCGTTGTGATTTGATTGTTGTTGGGGCGGCCTGGGGCGCGGCCTGGTTTATCGGGGAGCATGTCTGGTTGCATGGGGTACATGCAGGGGCGGTTTTGCGGGGTTTGGGAGTGGGGTGAGGGTCGGGGTTTTTTGCCTGCGCGGCGCTTTATCTGTTTGCCTGTGGCGTTGGCCTTTCCTTGTTTTCTTATCGGTCTATTAGCGTCGCCCCTGTGCGGGGCACCTACTTTTCTTTGGGCCGCAAAGAAAAGTAGGCAAAAGAAAGCGGCTCACACCGCTAGCTTAGAAGCAATACTGTTCACTTGATGACCGCTTTCGGTGAAATTCGCTGATTCAGCGGCTCCGATCGTCGGCGTATCCGGAAGTTCGACATCTTTCGCTTCACGCCGCGGGGATTACGCTTGCCGCGGCTTTGCACGGCACGCCCACTGGCGATTTCCCGCAGTAAGCTGAGCCTCCAACTTTGCCACTGCTCAGGGGGGAACGGCCGCCGCCTCGGGCAGGCGTCGGTTCAACACGCGTACGGCATGAACGAACGATAAGTCTTCCGGGTGCTGCCCGCTGTCCTGGGCAGCCTCATACATCAGTCGACGGATCGCCGCGTGGGTAAGCATTAACGCATAGAACTCCTGACGGACCAGATCAGGCGTCTTGCTACGCAGCACCTTCTTGCCGTCGCACAGATGTGTCTTGATCTCGTCAAACATCTCTTCTATTTTCCAGCGCCGGTGGTACAGCGCCGCGAGTTCTATGGCAGGCGCCACCGCTGCGTCCAGCAGATTGGTGATCAGGCGATACTGCGGCTCGGCATCAGGCACACCTTCCAGGCAATACTCGATGACCCGCACCTGCATGCCGTTGCGCTGGTGTCGCCTGTCGGTGTCACTGGCATAGACAGTGCTCAGGTACGAACCATCTGCCAGCGGCACTTCGCACGGCAGCCGCAAATTCGACTTCACGCGCCACAGCAGCTTCGCTCCGGTGGCCACCGCGTCGCGCCACATGTCATAGCCATAGAACAGGCGATCGGCCAGCACCAGCATGTCGTCCGAGAATGCCGGAAACAGCTGGCGTGTGAGCGCCTGTTCGCTGTGCTCGCATACCCCGCCCATCTGGACCTCACACAGCGCGTGCGTCGCACATTCGGCCAGCGCTACGAAGCGAATCTGCGGATACGCGGCCTCACCGCGCCCTCCCTGCGCATATCCGAACGCTTGCGCATTGGCCTTCTCATCGGGCACATCCAGCGTGGAGCCGTCCACGCTCATGACCCGATAGCCCGCATAGTCGCCGCCTGCGGTTCGTGGGTGTTGCGCCGCCTGCCGGGCGAACAGCTCGCGCATCACCTGCCATCCCAGGCGTGCGCGACCCTGCGAGATCGCCGCCTTGCTGACCTGCGCGTCGCGTACCTGGTCGCCGTAGATGCGCCGCAGTCCCTCGATCACCAGACGAAACACTTCCTCATAGGCCACGCGCGGATAAAGGCACATCGCCATCACGAAATACACCAGCACTTCACGCGGCATGTCGCGGCGCACGCGCGTCTGCACGCCGCACTTCGTGAGCGCCTCCTTGACCTGTCCCAGGGAGCAGTTCAGCGCCAGATACCCCACCGCCAGATAGTCCGCGAGCCGCGCCCCGCCTGGCAGCGTTGCTTCCGTTCTTGCCATCCTTCAAGCTCTTCTTGTTGGTTCAGAGGCTTGAAAGTTAACACAAATTTGAGCTTGTTAACAGTATTGAGCTTAGAAGCGGGTCCCCCGCGCAGCCACGGTAGTGGCGCATCTGGAATCTGTGTTCTCGCACATTCGGCGTGAGTGACAAAGGCGTCATTCTTCCGGCGGCGCTGCGCGCGCTGATGCGTAATTCTTCAAGCCCGTCGCGGGGGTGTGGGTCCTGGGCGTGCTGACTCGTGATTCATCAACCTTGTCGCTGAACTATGGGCACTGCGCGCGCCCATGCGTCACTCATTAGCCCCATCGCTGAGCTTTGGGCGCTACGCGCCCTAGCGTGTCATTCATTGCCCCATCGCGAAGTTACGGGCGCGTCGCAGACGCGTAGTTCGCAGGGGTGATTCCCAGCAATCGTACAAACGCTCGCGTCATATGACTCTGGTCGGCGAACCCCGCTGTTACGGCGGCATCGGCCAACGTCGCGCCTCCCGCGATCAGTTGCCTCGCAAGCATCACCCGGCGCTGCATCCTGTATGCATGCGGCGGCAATCCCATCTCGTGCGCGAAGCCTCGTAATAACTGGAAGCGGCTCATGCCAGTGTCGGCAGCAAGATCGGCAAGCGTGAGCGGTGACGATGGGTCGTCGTCGATGCGAGCCCTCGCTCGTGCAATCGGGCTCAACAACTGGGTCAACCGCGATGGTGTATGCGTGGTCGCGTGCGTTCGAATCAGATAGCCAAGCAACGCGAGCATCGCCTCCTCGCGCACCAGATCGTCCGGCACGGTTTGCGCTTCCACCGATACCGCGAATAAGCGCTCGAATAACACCTTCAATATCGGATCGCGAACCGCCGGTTGCGTCAGTTCGATCTCGTGCGCAGCCACACCACTCAACTCGACGGCGACGTCGGTCAGCATCGACGGCTCGAAATACAACATGCGCCACGCCCGTCCGCGCTCGTCAAGCGGGCTGCCGTCGTGTACCTCCCCCGGATTCACCATGATCGCGTCGCTCGCCCGCGCTTCAACCACGCCGCGCCCGCTCGACGAGCGATGCCCGCCTGCAACGATCACGCCCACCCCGAATCGATCGTGCGAATGGCGCGGAAATGAATGCGCCGTTTCGGCCACCGTCGCTTCGACGCCAGCAAGCGCGCAACGAGGCATGTGAACGCGGCCGCGGGACGACGCGTGAGCCAGCCCGCTCATCAACCTCCCCCCTCGTCCGTACCCGTGCGCTCACTCTCGCGGATCTTGCCTTGCGATACGCTGCTGCCCGGCGGCACGCTATGCGTGAGCCACACATTGCCGCCGATCACCGAGCCACGCCCGATCGTCACGCGGCCGAGAATCGTCGCGCCGGCATAAATCACAACGTCGTCTTCAACGATCGGATGCCGTGCGTTGCCCTTGACCAGCGTACCGTCAAGATCCGCAGCAAAGCTCTTCGCGCCAAGCGTCACGGCCTGGTAGACACGCACTCGCTCGCCGATGATCGCGGTCTCGCCGATCACAACGCCCGTGCCATGGTCGATGAAGAAGCTCTGCCCAATCGTCGCGCCCGGGTGAATGTCGATGCCGGTCGCCGAGTGCGCAATCTCATTGATGAAACGCGCGAGCAAGGGCACACCAAGGCGATGCAGCGCGTGCGCAAGACGATGGTGCGTCATTGCCCACACGCCCGGATAACACAGCAGAATTTCAGTGATGTGCTGCGCGGCCGGGTCGCCGGTGAACGCGGCCTGAATATCGCTGACCAGCAACGCGCGAATGCCAGGCAACTGAGTGCCAAATTCGCGGGCGACGTTGAACGCGCGCTCCTTCAGATCCGCATCAGGTGTCTCGCCGAATTCGGGCAGAAAACGCAAGGCGCGCCGTATCTGTTCAGCGAGCAAGCGCAAGGTGCTTTCGAGCGTGTGGCCGACGTAGTAGTCGACCGTTTCGTCAGTTAGATCGGGGGCGCCGTAATGCGTGGGAAACAGCGACGCGCGCAGGCCGGCAACAATCGCGATCACCGCCTCGCGCGACGGCAACTCGCGAATGCCGAGCGGATGCCGCGTGCGATGCAACTCCTCACGCGACGCACGCAAGTCCGCGACGATCTGTTCGAGACCCCAGTTGTGGGAAGGCACGTTAGGCATAAAAGGACAACGCCGTGCACGAGGCACGGTTCAGAGTGATTGTCCCAAGAGATTACCGCGTTTTGCCACCGCTCGCGCGACGTCGCATCGCCGCTCGGCACGCCGGATGCTTCAGATGGTCACACTGCTCGCGTCGATCCAGCGCACCGCCCAGTCGCGTGCATGCGCGATGGCGGTGGCTTCGTCAGGGAAACGCATGTCAGTGGGGAAAAAACGGTTGGCGACCAGTTCGCCGTCGCTCGAGCGGGAGATGACCACATAAGGTTGCCAACTACCATCGCGCGCGCGCGCCGGCTCGCAATTCAGCAAGTAGCCGCGATGTGTGAATGCAGCATCAAAGTGCATGTGTCACCCGCCCTGACGGCCCGTAAGATGTTTTGAGCAGCGCGCATCTGTTCGTTGTCAGCTATGTAAAAATAGCCGGACGCATGCCGTCGATCCATGTAAAAACAGCCGGACGCATGCCGTCAATTTAACCGCGCTTCGCTCGTCGGAGTAAGATCATACTCTGTAGAAAATAGGCGTCCATTAAAAAAAACGAAAAGAATGCCGGACGCAATCGCCAGGTGAAACGCCCGCCTGCGTCACTGCGCATAACCGCGCGGAAACCGCAGCGTCGCGCACACTACAAACTCATACGCACAAAGACACGTTGTGCGATGTGCATCAGGCGGACCGGGTTTTGCTGCACTTCAACCATGTCCTCTTCAACGGAGAATGCATGATGAACAGCGATATCAACAAGCCGGCAGACGCCGGCAAACAACCGCGCGCCGTCGGCCCGCGCACGGCGGAACTGCACAACGACCGCACCCATGACAGCACGGTCGACACCGACGGCAAGAATCTCGAAGCCGCCCGCATCGCCGGTCACAGCCCGATCTCGCCCGACGAAATCACGACGAGCAACGCGACCCTCATCAACAGCGTGCCCGAGGCGCACGACGGCATGGCCGGCTTCGACAGCCGGGTTGGCGGCAATCATCTGCTGCTGGCGCTCGAACCGGGCTACACAGTCATCGACAAAGGCATGGTCGAGCCGGAAGGCGTCGATTCAACGGAGGATCTGTTCGACGACCCGCGCTCGATCCGCAGCCGTCGCGAACGCGGTCGTATTCATTACGCTGTTAATCATTTGCGGCCCACTCGCATAATCGAATTACATCGGGCGAAATAAGGTTTCGCTTTGCGCGTATTCGTTTGAATTACGCCGCTTACGCCGATTAGTCAGGCAATTTCAAAGCGCGCCCCGTTTGAATGACGGGGTGCGTTTCGTCATGGATTAGAAACTCCGGGTTGCAGGACCTGCAAACCGAACAGGCTATTTCCGCCCGCCGACTGCAGCCACAATCGACTGCATATTTAATACCGAACGGAGCAGCAAATGAAAAAGATCGTCGTGATCGGCGCAACCGGCACGGTCGGCCGGGCAGTGAGCGAAGCCTTGAAAGCGCGCCATGAAGTTATCGAAGTGGGCGCGACGCGCGGCCAGTATCGCGTCGACAGCACCGACCCGGCTAGCATCGAGCGCCTCTTTGGCGAGATCGGCAAGGTGGACGGTGTCGTCACCGCCACCGGCAAGCTGCATTTCGGACCGCTGCCGGAGATGAGCGCCGAGCAATTCTGGGTCGGCCTGCGCGACAAGCTGATGGGTCAGATCAACATGGTGCTGGGCGCCCAGCGGTACGTGAATGACGGTGGCTCGTTCACGCTGACGAGCGGCATTGTCGGCGACGAACCGATTCGCGAGGGCGCGAATGCAACCACCGTCAACCTGGCCCTGGAAGGTTTCGTGCGTGGCGCCGCGATCGAATTGCCGCGCGGCATCCGCATCAACGTGGTGAGCCCGACCGTGCTGACCGAAGCGCTCGACGCCTATGCCCCCTACTTCCGAGGCTTCGAGCCAGTGAGCGCCGAACGTGCGGCGCAGGCCTACCTGCGCAGCGTGGAAGGCGCGCAAACGGGCCGGGTGTATCGCGTAGGGTATTGAGCCCTCGGCACGCTCAGTGAATTTCCGGCTCGGCGGTTGCGTCCGGTCGAGCGCCGCCGCGCTGCAGGAAATCGAAGTCGCAACCTTTATCCGCCTGCAGCACATGCACCTGATGCAAGGCGCCATAGCCGCGCGTAAAACGCGGCTCGGGCTTGACCCAGGCGGCCTTGCGACGCGCCAGTTCCTCTTCCGGCACGAGCATGTTGAGCTTGCGCCGCGGCACGTCCAGTTCGATCAGATCGCCGCTTTGCACCAGCGCTAGCGGGCCGCCGACAAACGACTCCGGCGCGACGTGCAACACGCATGCGCCGTAACTCGTCCCGCTCATCCGTGCATCCGATATACGCACCATGTCGCGCACGCCCTTGTGCAGTAACTTCCGCGGGATCGGCAGTTGCCCCCACTCAGGCATTCCCGGCGCACCCACCGGCCCCGCATGCTGAAGCACGATCACACAGTTTTCGTCGATGTCGAGCGCTTCGTCGTCGATACGCGCGGCCATGTCGTTGTAGTCCTTGAACACCACCGCGCGGCCGGTATGGACGAGCAGTTGCGGCTCCGCCGCGCCGGGTTTGATCACGGCGCCGTCGGGCGCGAGATTGCCGCGCAGCACCGCGAGGCCGTTATCGGGCAGGAGCGGCGCGCTGCGGCGGCGGATTACCTCGTCGTTGAAAATCGTCGCGCCTTCGAGGTTCTCGCCGAGCGTGCGGCCGTTCACGGTTTTCTGCGAACGGTCGATCAGGTCGCCCAGTTCGGCGAGCATGGCCGGCAAACCGCCCGCATAGAAAAAGTCCTCCATCAGATACGCGCCGGTCGGACGAATGTTCGCCAGCACCGGCGTGCGGCGCGAGATGTCGTCGTAGCGATCGAGCGTCAGTTCGATGCCGGCGCGGCGCGCGAGCGCGATCATGTGCACGATGGCATTGGTAGAACCGGACAGCGCGAGACAGGTGGTCACGGCGTTGTCGATCGAGCCGGCGGTGATGAGATCGGAGGGCTTCAGGTCTTCCCACACCATCTCGACGATACGCATGCCGGTTTTCGCGGCCATCTGCGCGTGCCGCGAATCCGCTGCGGGAATGGAGGCAAAACCTGGCAGCGTAAAGCCGAGCGCTTCGGCCGCGCTCGTCATGGTCGACGCGGTGCCCATCGTCATGCAGTGGCCCGGCGAGCGCGCAATGCCGCCTTCAACGCCTCGCCAGTCCGCTTCCGTGATGGTCTCCGCGCGCAGGTCGGCCCAGTACTTCCAGACGTCCGATCCGGAGCCGAGCGTGACGCCGTTCCAGTTGCCGCGCAGCATCGGCCCGGCGGGCAGAAAGATCGCCGGCAGGTCCATCGAGATCGCGCCCATCAGCAAGGCGGGCGTGGTCTTGTCGCAACCGCCCATCAGCACGACGCCATCGGCGGGATACGAGCGCAGCGTCTCCTCGGCTTCCATCGCGAGGAAGTTGCGATAGAGCATCGTGGTGGGCTTCTGGAACGGCTCGGAGAGCGTCTGTACGGGCAGTTCGACCGGAAAGCCGCCTGCCTGCCAGATACCGCGTCTTACTTCCTCGACTCGTTGCTTGAAATGCGTATGGCAAGCATTGATCTCGCTCCATGTGTTGAGCATCGCGATCACCGGTTTGCCCGCGTATTCCTCGCGGTTATAGCCCATTTGCGCGGTGCGCGAGCGGTGGCCGAACGAGCGCATATCGTTCACGCCGTACCAGCGGTGGCTGCGCAGTTCTTCAGGTCTCTTTCTTGTCGTCAACGTCTGCTCCACGAAGTTTTTGCCGTGCTTCTGTGCATGCGTGTTTCCGCGATCCGGCGCCTCAGCGCTTCCGCTCCTTTACACGCGACACAATCTGCGTCGGGCTGACGAATTGCAGCGCGATCAGCACCCAGATCAGCGTGATCGCCATGTAGATCATCGCCATCGCATCGATCGATTGCGGTGCGCGCACGCCGGTTGAGAATACAGCGTAGTACAAGGCGACCACGAGCGTTTGCGTCGCGGGCCCCGCCGTAAAGAATGTCAGCTCGAACATGCCGATGGTGCGTACCAGCACGAGCAGGCCCGCCGCCAGCATGCCGGGCACCAGCAAGGGCAGCAGCACATAGCGGAAATAGCGGAACGTGTTCGCGCCAAATATGCGCGCCGCCGCTTCGAGATTGGGATCGATCTGTTCGATGAACGGTGTCATCACCAGGATCACGAACGGCAGCGCCGGCACGAGATTCGCAAGAATCACGCCGCCTAGCGTGCCGGCGAGGCCGACCTTGTACATCACGGTCGCCATCGGGATGCCGTACGTCACGGGCGGCACCATCAGCGGCAACAGGAAAATCAGCATCGCCATGCGCTTGCCGGGAAACTGCACGCGGGCGAGCGCATACGCTGCGGGCACGCCGAGCACAACCGACAACAGCACCACCGCGCCGACCACTTCGACGGTGACCCACAACACGCTCGCCAACTGGAAATCGCTCCACGCCTGCACATACCAATGCAGCGTAAAGCCTTGCGGCAGCAAGGTGCCGAACCAGCGGGTCGCCACCGAATTCACCGCGACGGTTGCAATCAGCAACACCACGTTGACGAGGAAAAACACCATCGCGCCCCACACCAGTACGAGCCAGATGCGGCCCGCCACACTGGCGCGCTGCTTCACGCGCTTGCTGGGTTGCCGCGCGCCGTCGTTATTCTCGTTCGATGTGGACGCGGACCACGAAGGACGCGTGGCGCGGTGATCGCTAGCCATCAGCCTTTGCCTCCCGTCGCCGGGCCGCTGTAGAAGAAGCGGCGCGCGCCGAGCAAGCCGGCGACCACCAGCAGTTGCACGAAGCCCATCACCATCGCAATCGCGGAAGCAAGCGAATAATCGTAGCTTTCGAACGCGGCTTCGGCCGCGGCGATCGACATCACGCGCGTCGGGCCGGCGGGCGCCCCCAGCAGCACCGCCGATGGAAACACCGAGAACGCCTGCACGAACGACAAACACGCGGCCATCGTTAAACCCGGCACCAGCAGCGGCAGATAGATGCGACGAAACTGCTGCCACGGACTCGCGCCGAGCGTGGCGGCAGCGCTCGCGAGTGTCGGATCGATACCGGTCACGTACGACAGCGTCAGCAGAAACGCAAACGGAAAACCCGACACGATCAACGAGATGAGCACGCCCCAGAAGTTATGCGTCAAACGCACTTCATCGGTGTAGAGATGCAATCCTTGCAACGCCTGCGGAAACCAGCCGTTTGGGCCGAAGTACGTGAGCATGCCGTCGGCGATCAGCACGGTGCCGAGCGTGACGGGAATCACCAGCAGCGTCGTAGCGAGTTTCTGATAGGGCGAATTGCGGCGCAGCGCGAACGCCACGGGAACCGACACGCCGACGTTGATCAGCGTCGCAGGCACAGCGAGCTTGAGCGTGACGAGAATGGTCGGCCACATCGACGTGTCGGTGAAGAACGTCAGATAGTTGGCCCACAGGCCGCCGCCATTCATCGGCCGGAACGACAGCACCAAACCATACGCAAACGGATAGATGAACAATGCGACGATGAAGATCAAAGCCGGCGCAACCAGCCACGCTTTGGCGTCGCGCGGCGCAATTGATACGCGTGGCGGCGACAGCGTGGGCGTGTTCATACGGCTTCTGCGTCATAGACAAGCGTGCGCGACGGCGGCACGCGCAGACCGATCTGCTCGCCCTCTTCGAATTCGCCCGCAATGCGCGCCCACATGTCGCCAAACGCCGTTTTCACGCGCAGCAGGGAGTCGCGGCCGCCGTATTCCACGATGGTCACCAATGCGTCGAAAGCGTTTTCCGCGCCAGGCGCCGCACGCTCCATATCCTCCGGGCGCAACGCGACGCTCACGCGCTTGCCGTTGAAACCGTCCATCGGCGTGCCGATCAGATGCACGCCGTTCGCGCTCACCGCAACCCCCTCGCCTTGCGTGCCTTCGAGCGTGAACTCAGCCACGTTGCGATAGCCCATGAAGCGCGCGACATGCAAATTCTGTGGCCGCGTATAGACCTGTTTCGGCGTGCCGACCTGCTGCACCACCCCCTCTTTCATCACGACGATGCGATCGGCCATTGAGAGCGCTTCGTCCTGATCATGCGTCACGTAGAGCGTCGCGCGTTCGAGCTGACTATGGATGCGGCGAATCTCCGCGCGCATTTCAATGCGCAGTTTCGTATCGAGATTCGACAGCGGCTCGTCCATCAGAATGAGCGGCGGTTCGATCACAATCGCTCGCGCAATCGCCACACGCTGCTGCTGACCACCTGAAAGCTGCCCGGGCAGCTTGCGCTCATGCCCGACCAGTTGCACGAGCTGCAACGCTTCACGCGCACGGCGCATGGTTTCGCTTTTGGCAACGCCACGCATCTGCAAGCCGAAGCCGACGTTATCAAGCACGCTCATGTGCGGAAACAATGCGTAGTTCTGGAACACCATGCCGAAGCCGCGCTTTTCCGGCGGCAGCACGTCGATGCGTTTATCGTCGAGCCAGATGCCGCCGCCGCTCAACGGCTGCAATCCGGCAATGCAATTGAGCGCCGTCGATTTACCGCAGCCCGACGGTCCGAGCAACGCGATAAATTCGCCACGCTGGATTTTCAGATCGAGACCTTGCAACGCCGCGACCGCCTGGCCCTCCGCATTCGTGAAACTGCGGCTCACCGAATCGAGCCGCAACTGCTCAAAGTGATGCTTCATGGCGATGTCCTGATACGCGTGACGCGTGACTCTTTAGGCTCGAATCGCGGCGGCCCGAACAAGCGAGTGCACGGACTCGTTCAGCAACTACTTGGTTTTCTGCGCGCCAACGTCGCTGTCCCACTTCTTGAAAGCCGCGACCATGGCGGCCGCATTCAGCGGCAAAACGTGCGGACGCTCGGCCAGCAGCTTCGCGTATTCCGGCCGGCCGTATTTCTTCAGCACATCCTGGCTGTGCGCAGGCGCCTGCTCGACACTCACGCCTTTGATCGCGGGACCAGGGTAGAAATAACCGTCGTCATAGGTCATGGCCTGCTGCGCCGGCTCGAGCATGAAGTTCATCAGCTTGTAAAGCACGTCGAGCTTTTCCTTCGGCACGCCCTTCGGAATCACCATGTAGTGCGCGTCGTTCACCCACGTCATGTTGTCGAATGCCTGCACACGGAATTCTGCCGGCACGATGCCGAGCGCGCGCGGATTGATGTCCCAACCGGTGACTGTCACGGTCATGTCGCGCGTGCCTTCGCCGAGCTCTTTCATCACTGCCGACGTACCGCCTGGATAGTAAGGAATGCAATCGTTCAGCTGCTTGAGGAAGGCCCACGTCTTGTCCCAGCCGTGAATCGGATCTTGCGGATCTTTATCGCCAAGCACATACGGCAAGCCCATCAGGAACGTGCGGCCCGGACCGGAGTTCGCCGGCCGCGCGTAAATCAGCTTATCCGGATGCGCCTTGCACCATTGCAGCAGTTGCTCGGGTGTTTTCGGCGGATCGCTGACTTTGGCGGGGTTGAATTCGAGCAGCGGACCCGCCGGCATATACGCGACTTCGAGACCGAAACCTTGAGCGAGGTCCTGCATCTTGCGCGGACCAGGCGCGTATTTGTCGAGCACGCCGGGGAAAGCCGCCGCATTGTCCGGCAACAACTTCATCCAGAGATTCTGCTCGATGCCGGCGGCCAGTGCGTCGGTGCCGGTCAGGACGAGATCGATATCGGAGCGGCCGGCGGCCTGCATCGCCTTGATCTTGCCGGGCAACTGCGGCGCAGGCGCATTGGTGAACGTGAGATTGGCGACGAGACTCGGATACTTTGCCTTGAAGGCCTCGAAACCCTTTTGCGTGAGTTGAAGATCGCCGGCCACGTCGACGATATTGAGCGTTACCGGATCGGCCGCGTGCGCGGCGGATACCCATGCGGCGCCTGCCACGAGACTTACGGACACCAGCCTGAGCGCCAATCTGCCTGAAACAGTCATTGCGTCTCCTCGCTTCTTGGTATGGAAGTCCGCCGGCCAGATGTGCTGCTGGCGGTGTCTCTCTACCAATGGAACATAGCGAAGCGGAACTGCCGATGTCAAGCAAATACTCGCCGTGGCGCTTTGCTGATAAATCCGCTTATTTTGACGGGGAATCCTTGTGGTTCAATGGGTTGTGCGTTTAGCCCAAGGGCAAACCCGGAGTCGGTATCTGGACTGAACATTAGGTTGTCAGGCAATTTGCATTTGCCCGATGTGTTGCGACGTAAGACAGCGAGCATGCCTCGCGCACTCACCCGCCCAGGACGCCCTGCGTATTCACATACAGTGAATACAACCCGTGGCTCGCCGCCATGAACAACCGGTTGCGATGGCGCCCGCCGAAGCACACGTTCGCGCAACGCTCCGGCAACGCGATATGCCCGATCGGCTCGCCTTGCGGCGTGAAAACGCGCACACCGTCGAGTTCGTCGGTGCCCATGCCCCAGCCGCACCAGAGATGGCCCAGTGTGTCGACGCGAAAGCCGTCCGGCGTGCCCGGGCCGGCGTCGATCAGCACACGGTTGTTCGACAGCGCGGTGCCAGTGCCACTAACGCTCACGTCGAACGCGCGAATCTTGCGCGGCACGCCACGCGATTCGACAATGTAGAGCACCGACTCGTCCGGTGAAAACGCGAGGCCGTTCGGACCCAGCACGTCGTCGGCGACTACCGTCACTTCGCCGGATTGGCCGTCGATGCGATACACGCACGCGGGCAGTTCCGACTCCTGCAGCTCGCCCTCGTAAAAACTGTCGATGCCGAAGGTCGGATCGCTGAACCAGATCGAACCGTCCGACTTCACGATCACGTCGTTCGGCGAGTTGAAGCGCTTGCCGCGATAGCGATCGGCAAGCACGGTAATCGAACCGTCATACTCGGTGCGCGTGACGCGCCGTGTCAGATGCTCGCAGGTCACGAGGCGACCCTGGCGGTCGCGCGTATGGCCGTTCGCATTGTTCGACGACTGGCGAAACGTGGTCACGGCACCGCTCGTTTCGTCCCAGCGCAGGATGCGGTCGTTGGGAATGTCGCTCCACAGCAGATAACGGCCGTCGCCAAACCAGACCGGCCCTTCCGACCAGCGCGCGCCCTGATACAGACACTCGACGGAAGCGGACGCCAGGGTCAGCGAGGTGAAGCACGGATCGAGCGCGCGAATGGAGAGATCGGGATAGCGTCGGCTGGAGTCGGTCATGCGTAGGCTTTGGGTAATGGACGTTGACGGAAAAAGCAGGACGAAGCGCAGTGCGCGCCGCAAGCGCCACCGCTGTCGACGCCAGAGCGACCTCAATCCGACGCCTGCTTCTCCGCGAATTGACGCTCCAACGCGAGCAGGACCTGCGTCGCGTGATCGATCTTCGCATGATGTTCGGGCGGCGTCGAACTGAGTAGCGGCAGGATCGGCCCCATGTCGGCAATCTTCGAGAACGTGACCGCATCGTGCAGCACGCGGATCAGCGAGATGTCGTCGCGCAGGGTTTCGAGCGGCAGGAAAGCTTCATGGAGAAGCTACGCCGCGCCAGTATCGCCGGTTCTGAGAGCTTGCAGCAGGGCCATCGCCATGCGCGGCGCGATGCATCCCGAACCCGTCGTCCATGTGGCAAGACCGAACTCGCGCAGATGGCCGAGCGCGGGCCGCTCACCCATGCCCGACACTACCTTGGCCGCCGGCACGGATTGCAGAAGGCGGCGCAGATACGGATCGTCAGCCGGATTGTCGCGAACGATCGCGTATTTGACGGCCAGCAGCGTGCCGCGCTCGATCAACCGCGCGAGCGTGTCGAACTCCACATAGTTTTCGCTCTTGATGTACAGCGTGAGCGGCATACCCGCCGCGTCGACGATGCGCGTCAGCCCCGCCTCCACGCCTTCGGACGTCGTAAAACCGCTCAGCGGCAGCACCATCGCCGTGCGGTAACGGGTTTGCGCGAGGATACGAGCCTGATCGAGCATTTTCCCGTAGTCCGGGCCGATTGCCGGGATCACGCGCGTACCGGCAGCCGCGGCGTCGGCCAGCAGATCCAGCAAGTCCCGATACTCGCTGACGGCCACGTGATAGAGGTTCGCATTACCGCCATACAGCAGGGTGCGCACACCGCCGGCCTCGATATGGCGGATCACCGCGCGATTTTCAGCGGCATCCAGCGTGTAATCAGCGCGGCGCGCAAGCGGCGGCACAGCCAAGACCGACGCGGCGAACCCGCTGCCGAGGATCGGAGATTCGTTCATGACGCCTCAACCGCACGGGGGATTGGGCGTTCAAATTAGCACCAGGCTCGCGATGTTGTCAAACAACCTGTAGGCGCAAGCAGCACCGCACAACCTCGAACCGAACTCAAGGCGAAGTTGGCAAAGCCGGCATGCCGCTCTTGTATGACAATAACGCGCGGCGGGCAGGCACAAGTGCGGGCGCGAGCGAATGATGGCGGCTTAAACGCAATACTGTTAACAAGCTCAAATTTGTGTTAACTTTCAAGCCTCTGAACCAACAAGAAGAGCTTGAAGGATGGCAAGAACGGAAGCAACGCTGCCAGGCGGGGCGCGGCTCGCGGACTATCTGGCGGTGGGGTATCTGGCGCTGAACTGCTCCCTGGGACAGGTCAAGGAGGCGCTCACGAAGTGCGGCGTGCAGACGCGCGTGCGCCGCGACATGCCGCGTGAAGTGCTGGTGTATTTCGTGATGGCGATGTGCCTGTATCCGCGCGTGGCCTATGAGGAAGTGTTTCGTCTGGTGATCGAGGGACTGCGGCGCATCTACGGCGACCAGGTACGCGACGCGCAGGTCAGCAAGGCGGCGATCTCGCAGGGTCGCGCACGCCTGGGATGGCAGGTGATGCGCGAGCTGTTCGCCCGGCAGGCGGCGCAACACCCACGAACCGCAGGCGGCGACTATGCGGGCTATCGGGTCATGAGCGTGGACGGCTCCACGCTGGATGTGCCCGATGAGAAGGCCAATGCGCAAGCGTTCGGATATGCGCAGGGAGGGCGCGGTGAGGCCGCGTATCCGCAGATTCGCTTCGTAGCGCTGGCCGAATGTGCGACGCACGCGCTGTGTGAGGTCCAGATGGGCGGGGTATGCGAGCACAGCGAACAGGCGCTCACACGCCAGCTGTTTCCGGCATTCTCGGACGACATGCTGGTGCTGGCCGATCGCCTGTTCTATGGCTATGACATGTGGCGCGACGCGGTGGCCACCGGAGCGAAGCTGCTGTGGCGCGTGAAGTCGAATTTGCGGCTGCCGTGCGAAGTGCCGCTGGCAGATGGTTCGTACCTGAGCACTGTCTATGCCAGTGACACCGACAGGCGACACCAGTGCAACGGCATGCAGGTGCGGGTCATCGAGTATTGCCTGGAAGGTGTGCCTGATGCCGAGCCGCAGTATCGCCTGATCACCAATCTGCTGGACGCAGCGGTGGCGCCTGCCATAGAACTCGCGGCGCTGTACCACCGGCGCTGGAAAATAGAAGAGATGTTTGACGAGATCAAGACACATCTGTGCGACGGCAAGAAGGTGCTGCGTAGCAAGACGCCTGATCTGGTCCGTCAGGAGTTCTATGCGTTAATGCTTACCCACGCGGCGATCCGTCGACTGATGTATGAGGCTGCCCAGGACAGCGGGCAGCACCCGGAAGACTTATCGTTCGTTCATGCCGTACGCGTGTTGAACCGACGCCTGCCCGAGGCGGCGGCCGTTCCCCCCTGAGCAGTGGCAAAGTTGGAGGCTCAGCTTACTGCGGGAAATCGCCAGTGGGCGTGCCGTGCAAAGCCGCGGCAAGCGTAATCCCCGCGGCGTGAAGCGAAAGATGTCGAACTTCCGGATACGCCGACGATCGGAGCCGCTGAATCAGCGAATTTCACCGAAAGCGGTCATCAAGTGAACAGTATTGGGCTTAAACGGAAATTGCCGATCTGGCAATCAGAGTTGCTTTGCCTGGAATTCGACTAAACATCATTCAGATTGGTTTGACAATAATGTTGCCAATCAAAAGCATCAAAAACGCCGCTACGAAAAAAATTACCCACTTTATCGACCCGTGAATGTTAATCAGGTCAAACAAATCCGATATAAAGAGTCATTCGTTCGTCGGGTTGCAGAACAAGCGCTGGTGCCGTTTCTTTAGAAATTGTCCTCGGCTTGTGAAATAAATTTTAGTGATAAATTGTGAAGATAAAAACAGCCGGACGGATCGCCGTACCGCTATTAACCGCAACGGGACGTTTGCGAGTCTGAGAGAACCAAATTGTCGCTAAACTTTATCGAGGAAATGGCGCCGCTATTGAACGCCGCAGACGAAGCGGAATGGTTCGGTGCGATCGCGGGCCTGGCCGAAACGTGGGGCTTCGACAGGCTGCTGATCGCCATGCTGCCGCGCCCGACCATTCGCCTTGAAGACGCCTATGTGCGCAGCACCTACGCGCCAACGTGGCGACGCACCTACGACGAGCAGGGGCTCGTCCACATCGACCCGACCGTCTCGCATTGCGCGACACGCGCCACACCGCTGATCTGGTCGCCGGACATTTTTACGACCGCGCCCCAGCAGGCGATGTACGAGGAAGCCCGCGCGCACGGCCTGCGCGCCGGTGTGACGTTGCCCATTCATGGGCCGAACCAGGAAGCCGGCATGATGTGCTTCGTCAACGACAGCAACCCGACTGACGAATTCTGGCGTCATATCAACGTTGCATTGCCAAATCTGGTGTTATTGCGCGATCTGGTAATCGATACCAGCCAGCGCCATTTGAATACGCACGCCCAGGCTTTATTGCCCAAGCTCACGCCGCGCGAACGCGAGTGCCTGAAATGGACCGCACGCGGCAAATCCACCTGGGAAATCTCCCATATCCTGAGCTGTTCGGAAGCCGTGGTGAACTTCCACATGAAGAACATCAGGACGAAATTCGGTGTGAATTCGCGGCGCGCGGCGGCCGTGATCGCCGCGCAGCTGGGGCTTATTGACCCGGGTTGAGCAAAGCGGCGGCGTCGCGGCTGTGCAGGACCCGCTCGGCCCGGCCCAGATCGGCGTCCGACACGGTTTTGGTGAAGTAGAGACCCAGCAGGATCGACACCGGCGCCGGGATTTCGGCACCCGATTCGAACCGGCTGCCACGCGACTGCGTCACGCCAAAGCGTGCCCAGAAGCGGCGCTGGCTTTCCTTTTTCTTCTTGCGGTAAGCAATGATCAGAACGCGATCCACCGCCGAAGAAGGCTCTGCCACGCGGGTTTGGACCGAGGGTTGCGCCTGCCAGTGATTGTCGAGAAGTTCCATTTTTTGAGTCCGGTCGGTTGAGTGCTGAGGCTTATCTCGAATTCTGCGTTATCCGATAAGCATGCACACCTATCCAGGTAGGTAGGTGGCGGAAAGATTCAAAATGCATAAGTTTTCTTGCGTATTGGGTACCCCAACACGTTCAGGAGAACGTCATGCAAACAGCGATCCGGATTGGAATGCGGCAGGAATTCGACAACGCGGACATCAACGAGATGTACCGTCTGAGGGCGCGGGTGTTTCACGGGCGGCTTGGATGGGACATCCCAACCATCGCGGGCATGGAGATCGACGGCTACGACGCCCTCGGGCCGCACTACATGCTGATTCAGGGCGACGATCGGCATGTGCGGGGTTGTTGGCGCCTGATGCCGACGGAGGGGCCGAACATGCTGAAGGACACCTTTCCGCAATTGCTGCATGGCGCGGATGCGCCGGTCGGGCGGCACATCTGGGAACTCAGCCGGTTCGCGATCGAAACCAGCGGCGAGGAGCAGTCGTTCGGTTTTGCCGACGTGACGATGCAGGCGATTCACGAACTTGTGACGTTCGCCGACCGGATGGGCATCACGCGTTACGTCACGGTGACCACCACGCCGATCGAACGGCTGTTGCGTAAGACCGGGATCGACATCAGCCGGCTCGGGTCGCCTCTGCAGATCGGCGTGGAGCGGGCCGTAGCCCTGGATATCGCGGTCAGTCCGAAAACCCGCACCGCCCTGTTCGGGCCGATGGCCGCCGCCGCCTGACGTCAGGAAGGGGGATTGGGACCGGGCGTTTTTGTTGCGCAGTTGCCGATGCCCGGTCATCGTTGCCCGCCCGCCCTTGTCCGGTCGCGCTCGCCCGGCTGCGGCGGAATGGCAGCGGTTATCTAACCGCCGCGGCCCGCCGGTAAAACGCCCGGATTATCAAGAGCCGAACATCCGTTCGAGCGCATTCTCCAGATGCGCCCGCATCGCCTGGCCGGCGGCGGGGCCGTCTTTGCGGCGGATCGCCTCGAGCACGGCCAGATGTTCGGCCTGCACGAGTCGCTGCCGCTCCACCGTCTTCACGAGCGACAGATTGCGCGACAGGTTCATGCTGAACAGAATCTGCTCTTCGATGAACGACATCACCGTGATGAAAAACGGGTTCTTCGAAGCGCGCGCCACCGCCAGGTGAAACATGAAATCGTCCTGCGCACCGATGCCGCGGGTTTCGATGATGTGTTCCAACTGGTCCCACGCATGCTGGATCGCGACGATGTCGTCGGCGTCGGCCTTGAGCGCCGCCTGCTCGGCAGCGCCCGCTTCCGTCACCATGCGAAATTCATAGCAGCGGCGGATGTCGGACAGCGTTTCGAGCGGCGCGAAGCGGCGCACATCCGGGTCCGGCCGTCGTGCCACGATGGTGCCCGAGCCGTGCCGCGTCATGATGATTCCGTCCGCCCGCAAGCGCGCGAGCGCTTCGCGCACAGTCGGCCGTGACGTGGCAAAGCGCTCGGCCAGCGCATGCTCGGTAGGCAGCCGCGCGCCTTCCTTGTACTCGCCTTCAAGAATGCGATTAAGGATGTCGCCGTAGATCTTGTCGGGCAAGCCCGTTGTTTTGCGCTCGTTCATCAGCGGTGCGGAAGCAGCTTGTCTGAGTAGGTCCTGATTGTAAGGCAAACCCGGCCTTATCTTGATTTGATATATGCGCTGCGGCTTGCCAGGAACGCTGCAAACCCCCGTTGCGCGGCGCTGGCCGTGCAAACCGTCGCTATCACAAAATTTGACAAGTGTTTGATTTACATCCTGACTGAATGCATCTTTTTCAGCGATCATTTAAGCTCGCATTGGCGATTAGCCGTAGTCGCCAATCTTCAATGAGCCCGGCTGGGCGAAACGGCCGCGGCATCCGAATCCTTCAGACGCGGAGTCGATATGTACACACGCATTCTTGTAGCAGTCGACGGCAGCAACACCTCGCGGCGTGCATTCGACGCAGCGCTCGCGCTCGCGAAATCCACCGGCGCCGTCATGCAACCGTTCTACGTCGTCGAAAAACACGCCGCTATATTTCGAAGCGCCAGGTTACGACCCATCCATCCTGCGTAACCGCCTCGTCGAAGAAGGCAAGGAACTCGGCGCGGAATTCGCCCAGGCGATGGCCGCGCAAGGCGTCAAGGGCGAACTCGCCGTGGCCGAAGCCTCTTCGCTCGACGACGTTTCGGTGGTCGTGCTAAAAGCTGCCGCCGACTTCAACGCCGATCTGCTGGTGATGGGCACACATGGCCGTCGTGGTTTTCAGCGCCTGATTCTCGGCAGCGTTGCAGAGCGCTGCGTGCGCCAGGCCACCTTGCCCGTGCTGCTGATTCCGTCCGCCGCGGCAAGCAAGGTCAGCGGAGACGCCTGAACGCGTGGCGATGCGCATGGCAACCTGGCAACAGCGTGGCAACTGCGTGTGCTTCCCGCATGAGGCGGCACACGTGGCGCTCTTATCCCCAAAATACGGGCAAAGCACGGTCGCCAGAATGCATAGCAGTCCATAACCATATGCAACCATGCGAGGGTGACATCGCTCAATATGCCTAACTGCGCGAACGCGTCATTTTGTCGCTAAACGGGGGGCATGGGTGGTGGGACAATCAGTTGTTACCCTGACAAATGGCTGCAGAACATGCTGACTCCTACCGCTGTGACTCGCTCCGCCGGCGCCGCCGATTCCACCGTGATTTCGTCGCCGGCTTCGTCGCCAGCGCGTGGCCGCCGTCGTGCCGCGCCGGCAAGTGCAACAGCGCGCACCACCGCGCGCTGTTCAAGCTGCTCGATGCGGGCGCTCTGCATGCCGCAAGGCCTGTCGACTGACGAACTCACGAAACTCGAAGCGCTCATTTGCACCGCGCGCTCGGTGCAGCGCGGCGAAGCGCTGTATCGCAGCGGCGATCGTTTCGACAATGTTTACGCCGTGCGTTCCGGCTCCATGAAAACCGTCATGGCGCACCGTGACGGCCGCGAACAGGTCACTGGGCTGCGCCTGGCCGGCGAAGCGCTCGGCCTCGACGGGATCAGCGAAGACGTGCATGCATGCAGCGCCGTCGCTCTTGAAGACAGCACCGTTTGTATCGTTCCCTACCCCGCCCTCAAGTCGCTGTGCCGCGAAATCAGCTCGATGCAGGACCGCCTGCACAAATTGCTGGGCGAGCAGATCGTCCGCGAGGCCGGGCAGATGATGGTGCTCGGCTCTCTTTCAGCGGACGAACGCGTGGCCGCATTTCTGCTTGACGTGTCAGGGCGCAACGCGCAGCGCGGCTATTCATCGGCGGAATTCAACTTGCGCATGACACGTGAGGACATGGGCAGCTACCTCGGCATGACGCTCGAAACCGTGAGCCGCACCCTGTCAAGATTTCAAAAGCGCGGCCTGATCGACACACAAGGCAAACACATCCGGATTGTCGACCTGGAAGGCTTGCAACAGGTGTAAGCCATACGCGCTGGACCTGGCCCGCGCTGCCACGTCCCCGTCTATCTGCATTTTTAACGCGCATTCGCCTTGGCATGGCTCCTGCGAGCGGGTACAGTCTTTAGTCCGTCCCCCGCAAGGAGACCTGGCGAAATGAATCGCGACCCCGCCCCGCATCACCCGCTGGTCCAGCGTCTGATCGACGCGCGTCAAGTGACCGACGCCCTGTTTTCCATTGTCAAACCCGAGTTTCTGTATGACCGGCCGATCCGTGAGCGCCACCGGATCGTGTTTTACGTCGGCCATCTGGAAGCTTTCGATCGTAATCTTTTCGATCGACGCCTGTGCGATCTGCCGGCGTTCAATCCGCGCCTCGACGAACTCTTCGCTTTTGGTATCGATCCCGTCGACGGCGGCTTTCCGACCGATCAACCCAGCGACTGGCCATCGCTCGACGCCGTGCGCGACTACGCGTCGCGCGCTCGCGAGCAGATCGACCGCGAGCTCGATGTACTGAGCGACTCAGCCCGTGTCGGCAGCGAGGGGCGCAAGCCGTCGCGGCCGAGCAGTTGCTGAACGTCGCGATCGAGCATCGGCTGATGCATGCCGAAACGCTCGTGTACATGCTGCATCAGTTGCCGCTTGCGCAGAAGATCACTGTGTTGCGAGAGGCGGCGCTGACCCGTTCTGAACCGCGCGAGGCGTTGTCCTCCATGGTCAGCGTGCCGGCGGGCGCAACAGTGCTCGGCGTGTCGCGCGAGAGTGGCCAGTTCGGCTGGGACAACGAGTTCGGCGAAATGCGCGTCGACGTGCCGGCGTTCGAGATTGACCGCTACATGGTGACGAACGGCGCGTTTCGCGAGTTCATCGAGGCAGGGGGATATCGCGAACCGAAGTGGTGGACCGACAAGGATTGGGCGTGGAAGGAAGCCAAACGTATCGAGCATCCCGCCTGCTGGTCGCGGCAAACCGAAGACGGTCAGCGTGGCGCATGGACGCTGCGCACGATGTTCGACGAAGTGCCGCTGCCGCTCGACTGGCCGGCTTACGTGAGTCATGCCGAAGCCAGCGCCTACGCGCGCTGGGCGGGCAAGACGCTGCCCAGCGAAGCACAATGGCAACGCGCGGCACACGGCGCACCCCATGCGATGTCGGGCAATTTCGATTTTCGTAGCTGGGACCCGCAGCCGGTCGATGCGTATCCTGACAACGTAAGCGCGTTCGGCGTGGAAGGTCAATTCGGCAATGGCTGGGAGTGGACCTCCAGCGTGTTCGACGCATTGCCGGGGTTTGAGGCGTTTCCGTTTTATCCGGGCTACTCCGCCAACTTTTTCGACGGGCAGCATTACGTGATCAAGGGCGGTTCGGCGCGCACCGCGCAATGCATGTTGCGACCGGCTTTTCGCAACTGGTTTCAGCCGCATTATCAGTATGTGTATGCGGGGTTTCGGTGTGTGAAGGCTGACTAATAAAGCATAAGTTGACGCGGAAGATCGCCTTAAGGTTTATTGAAAATTTTTTCAGCATATGCTTTTTCCTGCCAACAAATGCTTTATTTTTTCCTCACCCACTTTAAGTTAGAGTTTTTCGCGCACGAAGTGATAAAGGCGTAAAGGGGCTCCGGAACGGACTATAACCCCAACAGAATTGTAGACGTTCACCGTGCTGAACTGGCGACCCAGAGAAAGCAGTTCGCGTTTCGCCGCCAGAAGGCGCCGCGCCAGCTTAGAGGGTGTTAGGCACTTTTTGTCGGACCTGGTATCCTGGCAGGATGAAAAAACGCAGGCCATACCCCACGGATGTATTGGGATGAAGAGTGGTACTTCGCCGCTCCGTACCTGACCTTGATGAACAAGGACGCACCGCAGCGCCGCTATGAACTGCGCGAGATGTTCAACGCGCTGCGCTGGATCGTACGCGCGGGTGCTCCGTGGCGTCTGTTGCCAAATGATTTTCCGCCGTGGGAGCTTGTTTACCAGCAGACGCAACGCTGGATTCAGGCGGGTTGCTTCGAGGCCATGGTGAACGACCTGCGTTCGATCATCCGGGTCGCGCAGGGCCGACAGGGCCAGCCCAGCGCGGTCATCCTCGATGGGCGCACGCTGCAGTCGACCTGCGAAAGTGGACCTCGCGTCGGTTACGACGGCTACAAACGCAAACGCGGTAGCAAGGTCCACATGGCGGTTGATACCCTGGGGCAATTGCTTGCTGTGCACGTTACGCCGGCCAACGAACAGGAACGCGCGCAGGTCGGAGAACTGGCACGTCAGGTTCAGCAGGCCACGGGCCAGACGGTCAAGGTGGCGTTCGCCGATCAGGGATATACCGGCGAAGAGCCGGCGCAGGCGGCACTCGACGAAGGAATCGAGCTTCAGGTAATCAAGCTGTCGGAGGCGAAAAAGGGCTTCGTGCTGTTGCCGCGCCGCTGGGTGGTCGAGCGCAGCTTCGGCTGGCTTAACCGCTTCCGCCGGCTGGCCAGAGACTACGAGCGATTGCCCGAAACCTTGGCTGGTTTGCACTTCGTCGTATTCTCCGTGCTTATGCTTGTCCACTTTGCAGCCCTTAACAAAAGTGCCTAACACCCTCTAAGGTTAGCCCTCCACCGCTTCAAGCGGTAGTTCCATCTTTCGGTTCTCCCTCACATGCTCTATCACATCTGGGAAATTCCGATAGAAAAAGCTCGTATCGACGCCAACTATCTGAGCCAACCGCACCAACCGCACATCAGGCTCCCGAGCCAAGATGCGCTCAATTTCACTTCGTAGCTGCAATACGCGCCTTGGCCGCTTGTCTTCTGTGAAATATCCCTGAAAAACGATTGGCTCATGCTTTCGAAGCACGCTGTTAACTTGACCCCGCAAGACAGGAACAACGCTGACATTGGCAGCCGAACAGAGCGATACCAGTAGTCTCAGGCTGATACGAGCGTGACCGGACAGCGCAAGGTGAAGTGTGGAAAAAGCGACTCCGACAGCTCTTGCTGCTTCTGCTGTGTTTTTCCACCTTTCCTTAACGATAATCGTGATCCCAGACGCCAGCCTATTTGCATCGAAACTCTCTCCGCGGGTTACCGCTTGGGCCTTGTTCGGAAGGGTGTGCGATTGTTGTAAGATCGTAAGATCAAGGGAGACGTGGATCAAAGCGGATGCCGTATAAAGCCAGACTCAAAGAGGGCGAGGACCGCAAGCGCAGGAAGCCAGGCTATCGGGTGACGAACTGGCGCGAATACAACGGGAGCCTGAAGAAGCGAGGGAAGATCAGCCTCTATTTTCCAGGTGGCGATCTCAGATCGCAATTCATTACGGCATCGCCGTACGTGCGTGGAGTGTCTGGGAGGTTGCCGTTGTACACCCGGCCATACGTTGAGCTGATCTATACGTTCTACCGGCTGTTGGGCTGGGGAATGCGGCAGATCAGCGGCTATCTGGAAGATTACTGGGCCAGCCAGGGACTGGACATCCCGGTTCCCAGCTTCGGCCATCTGTGCGATCTGTTTGCCGCGCTGGACGTGAAGGTCACGCAACGTCGCGAACGACTGGCCCGGCGTCTGGCGAGGGGCGAAGATACAAGCGTTATCATCGACAGCACAGGGATGAGTTTCGGCCGGGCCAGCGAGTGGTACGAGCAGAAATACGGCAAAAAGGCGGCGAAAACACCGTGGCGCAAGATGCACCTGTCGATTGACGCGGACATGAACGTTCATGCGATCGCCGTCACCGGCACGGACGTTTCGGATAGCGAAGGGATGGACCGTGTGCTTCCCGCCGACATCCCGGTTGACCGGGTGATTGCCGATGGCGCGTACTACAGCATCGAGCGGACGGAGGCCCTGTCGCGATCAGGCGTGCTGCCCGTGATACCACCGCCTTCTCACGCGGTGGTGCATGGCGAAGAACAGACGCAATGGCATGACAAGGTCGTTGGCTACATCAGGGAAAAGGGCATTTATGCGTTCCACAAAAAATACGGCTATGGGCAACGCTCGCTGGTCGAAGCGCAGATCTCGCGGATCAAACGATGCATCGGATCGACCTTGCTGACCCGGAAAATCGGGTCACAGGAAAGCGAAAGCGCGATCATCGCGAACATCCTTAACCTCTGGAATTCGTTTGGCAGGCCCGTTTCTTTCAAAAATGGATAGTTGCGTCCGTAGTACGGAAACTCGGACCCTTCCGAACAAAGCCCATCCACGGCGCGGCCATCGATGAGGCCATTGGCGAACTGCTCGTCGAAGCACTCAATCCGCTTGCCATTGAGGTGAGCCTGGCGGTTCAGCGCGAACTCCAGTCCCGCATCGAAGAAGCCGACCGTCTGCGTCACAAGCAGGTGGAGCGTGCCCAGTATGAAGCCGATCTGGCGCAGCGTCGCTACATGCGCGTCGACCCCGAGAACCGGCTGGTTGCTGACTCACTCGAAGCGGACTGGAACCATAAGCTTCGAGCGCTGACTGAGGCTAACGAGGACTATCGGCGTCGCCGCGAACAGGACGCGCGCATTCTGACGGACGAGCAGCGCGCCGTCATCGTCTCGCTGGCGTCCAACTTCCCCCGGCTATGGCGCGATCCCGCCACGCCCGACCGGGAACGCAAACGCATGATGAGGCTGCTTCTGGAAGACGTCACCCTGAACCGCGACCAGCAGGTTACCGCACACATCCGCTTCAAGGGCGGCGCTCACCGGACCCTCAGGCTGCCGTTGCCGCTGAAATCGTGGCAACGATGGATCACCCCCGCCGCGGTGATCGAGGAGATTGACGCATTGCTCAATCACCATACTGTCCTGCAGATCGCGAATATACTGAACGAACGTGGTGCGCCGTCGGGCACGGGTAGGCCCTTCAATGCAAAAATGGTCGCGCGCCTGCAGCGTAACTACTGTCTGAAGCCACGCTATGACCGGTTGCGCGAAGCGGGTCTCCTGACGCTGCAGGAGATGGCCGACGCGCTGCACGTCACGCCGACGAGCGTAAAGATATGGAACCGTCGCGGACTCATCCGCGGTCACGCCTACAGCGACAAGAACGAGTGCCTGTACGACCCACCGGGCAATAACGCGCCCAGAAAGGCGATGGGCGTCAAGCTGTCCTGCCGGCGTCGCCACCCCGACGTCGTTTCTGATCGCCGCGAGGAGGTGTAGTGTGAAGCGCAAGCCTTGTCCCAGCAGTCGCCGCGCCGACTCATCGACGAGCGCATGCCGTAGGCCTTCAGCGTGTCCTGGAACAGCCCGCTGCAATACTGGCTACCCCTGTCGCTATGTACGATGACGCCAGCCTCTGGACGGCGCCGGAACCACGCCATACGCAGCGCATCCGTGACCAGTTCCGCTTTCATGTGTGGCTGCATCGACCAGCCCACCACCTGCCTGCTGAACAGGTCGATGATGACCGCGAGGTACACCCAGCCTTCAGCTGTCGCCAGATAGGTGATGTCGGTCGTCCAGACCTGGTTCGGTGCGTTAGCGGCGAAGTTGCGCTCCAACAGATTCGGCGCCACCGGCAAATCGTGGTTCGAGTTTGTCGTCGCGATGTACTTGCGCTTGTGGCGGGCTCGAATGCCATGCTGCGCCATCAGCTTGCGAACCCGCTCTTTGCCCACGCGCACACCTTGCGTAAGCAGTTCCTTCCACATGCGAGGCCAGCCGTACTCGCCCTTGACCTGCGTGTGAATCGCCTTGATGTGCGCAAGCAGTGCGTCGTTACTCACGCGGCCTCGGTGCGGCTTGGCCTGTGCGCTGCGTTGCCGGCGCTGATGATATCCGCTGGGACTGACTTCCAGTACTTCGCATAGCACCGAGACCGGCCAGTGGCGTCGATTACGCTCGATGAACGCGTACTTCACATCGACTCCCTGGCGAAGTACGCGGCCGCTTTCCTAAGAAACTCACCTTTACGTTGGCGAGCCCTGAGGTTGCAGTGAATATCCAAATTGCGCCGCGCGGCGATGAAGCTGCTTGATAACACGGTCCCTGTACTGCTGTTCGTAATGATCCGCACCCGGGTCGCGGTAGTCCATGCCATAGCGCATCGCGTTATAAAACAGAACAGCGATCTTGCGCGCCGTCGCAGTCACGGCTTTGGCGTTACCAATTCGGCCGGCAAGGCGTCGGTAGAATGCGCCAAGCGCGGTATTGCTTCTTCCAACGCTCACCGCCGCAAGCCTGAGTGCGACTGTGATGCGGCTGCTGGTTTTGCGCATGTGCGATGACGGTACCTTGCCACCGCTGATCTTGCATCCGGGCGCAAGCGTGAGCCATGAAGTAAAGTGCTTGGCGGTTGGCCATCGGCTCAGGTCCGTTCCACATTCGCCAATCAGGCGCAGAGCGAGGAACGGGCCGATGCCGTGAATTTGCGTAAGGTCGGTCCCCGCAAGCTGGTACATGGCCGTGCGTACATCGAAGTTGGGATCGCTGGGCATCTTGTTGCGATGTTTCGCCTTCGGCAGCGGTGCTTCCGGAATCGGGTGAGCGATATTGAGGATCGCGACAGCACGTTCGATCTCAACATCGCACTCGTCGAAGCACTGCTGGTAAAAGTCGTAGAGCGCAAGCGCCTGTTTCAGGGCGAACACGTGCTCGGGCTGGTAGTTGCCCACCAGCGCATTCCGAATGGTTTCAGGGCTTTCCTTGCAGCGGACGTCGCGCATCGCCGCCAGCCTGTCTGGATCGCGCTCACCAGCGACGATCGCACGGATGATCCGCAGTCCCGTGACACCCGTGATAGTCGCGATCACGTGGTGCAGTTGGATATTCATGAAGGTCAGCGCCTTCTGCATGTGCTGGATATGCGCGGCGGCATAGTCGGTGTGCTTTTCGCGGGAACGCAGGTACGCGCGCAGTTCCGCGATGTCGCGCCCAGGCCGGAAACTTGCCCGTAGCAACCCGCACGCGTGCAGCCGCTGCAACCATTGCGCATCGTTGACGTCGCTCTTCTTTCCGGGGACTGCGCGCGCCTCGCGTGCGTTGGCAAGAATGACTTCAAGGCCCCGAGACTCCAGCACCTCGTAGGCGGCGACCCAGTACACGCCGGTCGATTCCATCACGACCGTCTTTGTACCGGTCGCTACGAGCCAGTCCGCCATGCGTTGCAAATCGCTCGTAAATGCCTGGAATGTCTGCACCGGCTCGTCGCACAGATCTGGACTCACGGCAACAACGTGGAACCGTGAGCCAATATCGATACCGGCTGCAAACGGATGAATGATCGGCAACCCTGAGGGCCTGGATCGTGTTCGGTCTTTTGACATCACCCACCTCCTGGATAATCAGGCGCAGGACGGGGACTCGGAATAAATCAATTTCCTGAACGGGGTCGCCCGAAGACGCCGCCACAGATGAGTCCGCAGCTTCCCCTGGGCCAGGTTTTTTGACGGGGTCGAGCCTCCAGGAAGCATACGGCCACTGTCTCTGCGCGCATCAAGTGTACGCCCCTGAAGTTTCTATTCATGAGGGCCGCGCCCAAGCGCGTGGGGCGGTTTTTTACGATATCTCGCTCCATCCTGGTCTCCGCCAGTTCCCTACGTAGTCTGGCTACCTCGGCTTCTAATTCGGCAACCGTACGACTGCCTGGCGCCGTCACGGCGCCATTGCCAAGCTTGGCTGCTTTGACCCACGTGGCCAAAGTCCCCATCGGAATGGCAATTCGCTTCGCCGCTTCATCCAGCGTCAGGCCCTGTGCAAGCACAAGCTTTACAGCTTCTTCACGAAGCTCTGGTGTGTATGTTCTTGGTTTCGTCATCTGTGCTCCCATTGATAAAGTTTATCAAAAAGGAGTGTCTTAAAAAGTCAGGCTACCTCACCTGAAGTTCGCGAAGTTCATCCCGTAATCGAAGATCCACCTGCCCACTCTATACAGCTCATATGCCAGTAACAGGACCGGAAATAGATAACTGGCAACATAGGTCGGCACGCTCGCGTACCGCAGTTCCAGGTGAAAGTGACGAGCAGCTTGCATATCCCCTCCCGCACCGGCGTTTGGTGCTCAAAAACTCTTTGTTCAACTACGTGGCTGTGATGCCGCTGATCCGCACTTGTATCGCGTGACCAGCCGCCCATCGCAACGTGTAAACGAACTGCTAACTTTCCGTCTCAGGGATCGTTTTGACAATCATCGAGAATAATTTTCCAAGATCGTCTTCAAGTTTTACCCCATCAAACGGATCGCGATTTGCTCCAAAAGCGGCGTCGATTTCCGCCCAGTCCTCCTCTGTCAGCAGACGTCTTGCAGCCGGCAAAATCAACGTCTCTTCCATACACCGGTGGTCTGCATAGAACTCGGCATACGCATCCACCAAGGCTCGCAGCTCCCGAAGTGCGGAAGCGCCCCTCAATTCATACCGGGTCAGCGCGTGCTCGACATCCCTCAACCTCACGTCACCTCGAGCGTGCTGGGACTCCAGTTCCGTGAGGACGTAGTCAAATTCATCCGTCCGATCGCGCAGCGGTGCGAACAGGTAACGATCCTCTTTAGGATGATGCACCTGCTGGGGGTACTCGCGGATGTAATAAAGCATCGCTCGTAACACCATGAGGCCCGGAGTGGGCGTACCTGCTGCCAGCAGACGCACGAAGCGCTGCATGCCCTCTACCACGGTCGACATCTGCTGGTGTTCATGAAGGATGATGGCTATGGCACTAGGCGGTCCCAGAGACTGCATATCAAACTCCGCAGCAGAAAATGAAAGGCATCGACGAACCGATTTGCTGCTTCATACCAGCGGGATGAGCAGGAAGCGGTGCAGATACCTTAATGCTAGTCATCCGCCTTTCGACATCAAAGCGCGCGAACGCCACTGCCTTGATAGAGATCAACGGCAGTGCGGGCATGGTGTCCATGAGGTCAGCGCCCGTCGACCGCAACGATTCCCGACTGACAGAGCTGTCCAACTGCGCTCGACGCCGCGGCGATAAAATCGACGGTGCGGTAGCGCTCAACTACACGGAATTTCAGGAGGTAGCAGCTATGGAATGGACAGACACACGACCCGTAGCACCGGGATACTACTGGGTGCGATTTACGGACGACCGGTCGCCGAAGCAAACAATCGGGGAGATCGCAGACGTGCCCGGGAACGGTTCGCGGCAGTTAGTCGTGGTCCTTCTGGGCGACGATGAAATACTGGAACTGGACGACCCGTTCTTCGACCGCGCACTGTTTGCTGGACCGATGGATCCGCCGTCGATGGAATGACCGCCGCAGCCGGACGTGCGGCCACTCGCCCCGCAGAGCTTCAGGCCTTTTTGTCATTCGCACCACAAGGCGAAGACGTCTCTCGAGCGTGAGCGGCTATCCATTACTGCGGTCTTGCAGGCCAATCTCCCGGTGCCTTCTGCCGCAGAGGAGCCCTCGGCCTCCTCTACGGAGGCTGCATGCAATCCAGCGCTAACGGAATTACAGTAGGTCGCCTGACGGGGCGGTGCAGCAGAACATCTGGCGCACGCTCATCTAGCTTCCACGGGGGCGCTTCACAGGCGAGCGCAGTGCCTCGATCTCGTCGAGCAGATCGAGGACTAGCGCGACTCCCGGCGGGTTGATCTGAAAGTCGTGCGCCAGCCGCTGCGCGGTCCGCACGCGCCGCAGCGCCGCGCCGCTGAAGCGCCACTCCTGCGGCTGCTCGCCCCTTGGCTCAAACACGCCTTCAGACACCCAGAGCGTCAATTGCTCCGCCGATGCTCCGCTCACCCGGCTCAACTCGACCAGAGTGAATTCGACGTTCTCGTCAACAATCTCCCCATGCAAATAGGTCGTCGTACTCGTCTCTTTCACGATGATCACCGATAGAAGTTCGTGCGAGGATTGAAGTTGAACGCCCGCCGCATCGCATCGTAGGCAGCCTTCGCCGTGTCGCTATTCGTCGGCGGCAGCACGATATTCAGAATCACATACAGATCGCCTGGCGGGTCGCCTGGAATGCCCTTGCCTTTAAGCCGCAAGCGCCTGCCGCCGGCAGAATCCGCCGGCACCGTCATTTCGACCGAACCGTCAGGCGTCGGCACGGTAACCTGCGCGCCGAGGCCCGCCTCCCACGGCGCCACCGGCAACTCGAGCGAGACGTCGCGCCCGTCCACGCGAAAGCGCGGGTGTTCCCGAAAGGCGATTTCCAGGTAGAGGTCCCCGGCGTTTCCGGGCGTGGTGCCTGCGGCTCCCTGCCCGCTCAGCCGCAGATGCTGGCCCGCGCGAATTCCCTTGGGAATGGACACATTAAGCGTACGTGTTTCTAGCGAAACATGACCTTGTTCATCAATCACCGGCATTTGCAGCGAAATTGAGCGCTGGGCGCCGCGATACGCGTCTTCGAGATCAATCAGTACCTTCGCGTGATGGTCTTCGCCGCGCAAATCGAAAGGCTGCTGCCGCGGACGCGCGCCACGCGCGCCGCCGAACATCTTCTCGAAGAGATCGTGGAGATCGGCTTGCTCGCCGGTCTCGCTGCCCGCGCCGCGGAATTCGAAGCCCTCGTCCCAGTTCGGCGGCGGCTGGAAGTCCTGGCCGTTGCGCCATTCGCTGCCCATGCGGTCGTAGGCTGCGCGCTTCTCCGGGTCCTTGAGCACCTCATAGGCTTCGCCCAGTTCCTTGAAGCGATCTTCGGCGTCGGTGTGCTTGCTGAGGTCCGGGTGGTACTTGCGCGCGAGCTTCCGATACGAACGTTTGACGTCCTCCTGAGACGCGCTGCGCTCGAGACCCAAGGTCTCGTAATAGTCTTTGTATTTCATACAGGCGGCACACCCATGAGGAACGGATACGGCAATGCACATCCATCGCGTGGCGGTCAAGGACTGACTTTATACCAATCCGGATAGGCCGGCAAAGTTGCACGTTCGGTACGCGAAATGAAGCTCGACACGCGCTCAAGGCCGCGTGTCGCCGGTCACGGCAACGCCCACGCCAAACGTTTTGTCGAATGCGCGCATGAAGTCCCTCAGGCGATCATGCGGAAGCCGGCCGATGCCGGCCGCGCCGACCCGGCCGCTGCCGCTTGCGAACCGTCTGCATAATTCATCCGCGCCGTAAGGATTGGCGAGCGGCGCCCGCACGCTCACCGTATAGTCGCCTTGAGCATCCACGGTGAGGACGGCATGGGCACGATCAGGTGACATTCTCGCCAGAAAATTGCCGAAAGTGCCCCGCACCCTTCGAGCCCATCCCTCCTTGGGCAACACATAAATTGACCCACCCGAGAAAACTGCACTGGGAAGCAATCCCAGCGCCAGTTCCATGTCGTGCCACCGTGCGGCGCACAGCGCTTGCGCAATCGGCTCGTTCGCCGCGAACTGGAATGGGTCGGCATAAGCGCGCAGCGTTTCGTAAAGTCTCGCCGGGTGAATCAGGAGGTCCGCCTCACTGTCTCCATAGGCGTTGTAGTTGATCGACTCTCCCAGTTCACGCAATTGTTCGATCTGGCCAGGTTGAAGCCCGCGGCTCTCGGCAAGCGTTTGCGCCGCATGCGCGAGGTTGTCGCCGTATGCGCCGACGATAGCCCAGAGACGGTGTTGTCCTTCCAGATAACGGTCCACGAGCATGCTCGTGCAGATGTCGGGCGCCGTCTCGATGTACGTGCTCAGGCCAGGATGTTCGGGAATCGCGCCGGCAAAATGATGATCGAAGTATTCAATCTTGACTCCGTGCTCAAGCAATGCAAGCAATGCGGTCCGATTGGTATCCAGAGAAATGTCCAGTACCGTCACCGAACTGTCCCACCTGACAGAAACGCGGCTGAGCAGCGCCACGTCGCGCTTGACACCCGTTATCAGCAAGGACCGCAATGGCTTCGCGAGGCGCAGTTGGTGCAGCGCGCAGATTCCGTCGGCGTCGCCATTGAACACATCGTAGTGCTTCATACACTTTCACCAGATCTGGTTTCAGGAATCGTTTCACGCACGATAGTCCGCTGAAGGTCCAGGCTCTTGACCCATGTCAATCACTAACCTCTGCGCGAGCCTAGTCTGGCCGTAGTCAATCCCGATCATAGCCAGCCTGCCTTGCTGCCCGCCCCGAACACCGATGCCCTACTTTTTCAACGCCGATTTGCCCGCGCCCGTGCGCAATCATCTTCCCGAGCAAGCGCAAAATATCTATCGCAGCGCGTTCAACCACGCGTATGCAGCGCATACCGGAGAGTCACGTCAGGAAGAAATCGCGCACCGGATTGCCTAGGCCGCCGTCAAGCCCGCATACATCAAGCAAGCCGATACATGGGTGCCGCGGGATCAGGGCGCCGGCAGAATGGAGGATTGAATGGCTTCCGAACTTCTGCCCGCGCACAACATCGGTCATTTCCCTTTGGACCGCGGCTATCTGTTCTCGGCGAACGGCGTGGTCGAACTCTTTCTAGGCGCGAGCGGCGCAGAAGCGGGCGTCGCTCATTTTGCGCATATAGGCGGCATGCTCGCCGCGATCGCGCTAATGGTCTACTGGTCGCGGCCCCGGCACCACTCTTGGCTTGATTGAAATCAAGGGGTGCGCCAGCGCGCGAACTATCGTGAAACTGGCGGTGCGCCAACCGGATACATGTGACGTTCAAAGGAGTTTGAGATGACTGAGATGCAATTTCTGACCTACGAGACCTTGCCTGAGGCACGGCCCGAATCGGCCGAAGGCACTGCGCCGAAAGCCATCGCACTGCCACACCCCGACCAACGCTCCGGTCTGCCGCTGATGACCGCGCTGTCGTTTCGATCAAGTAGCCGTGAATTCGCACCGACCGTGCTGTCAATGGGCACACTCGGAGAATTGCTGTGGGCCGCGGATGGCGTCAACCGTCCGGTCAGCGGCGGACGCACCGCGCCATCGCCACATGCCCACAACGAAATCGACATCTATGTAGCGCTGCCAAATGGAGTTTATCGTTACGATGCGCCCAACCATCAGCTGCTGCTCAAGCACGCCATCGATGCGCGTAATCTGACCGGCTATCAGGACTTCGTCGGCAAGGCGCCGCTCGATCTGGTCTATGTGGTTCGGACGTCCAGTCTGCAGGAGATGCCGCAGCAACAGCGTGAACGATTTTCTGCTGTCACCGCTGGCGCGATTGCGCAGAACGTAGCGCTCTATTGCGCGTCAGCCGGGCTTGTCAACGTGATCCGCGGCTGGATCAATCACCGGCTCCTCGCCGACGCGTTGCGGCTCAATGAGGATGAACTGCCGATCCTCGCGCAGACCGTCGGCTTGCCGAGCGGGCAGCACGCTTGAGATCGAGATTGGGAGGCCATTGAGCGGCCGTCTGGAGGTCTTTGAACCGGCCAGCCCAAGGTCCACGGAATGGCCTTCAATAAGCCAGGGTGCGCTGCCCTACGCGCACCCGGCCCCCGTATCACCGCTAGCGGATCTCCAGGCGCTTCTGTGACGATGCCGCCTTCTTCGGCAAGGTCAGCGACAGCACGCCGTCCTGATACTGCGCCGCCGCCGTCGCTTCATCGACATCGCTCGCCAGCGAGAACGACCGGCTGATTGCGCCCGAATAACGCTCGCGTCGCAGCACCCGCTCGCCCTCCTTCAATTCCTTGTTGCGTTCCACCTTCGCGCTGATCGATACGGTGTTGCCGTCGATCTTCACGTCGATGTCCTTTTTATCGACGCCCGGCAGTTCTGCTTTAACCATGTACGCCGTGTCGTTTTCCGTCACATCGAGCTTCATGTCCGCCAGCGGTGCGTCATCGCCCGTTGCGATGCCGCGCAGGGGGCGGAACAAACCATGAAACAGATCCGGTACCGCTTCCATCGAGAACGGCTCATAACGTGTCAAGTTGCTCATCGTAGCTACTCCTCAAAAAGTCCATGATCGCCATGGATGTCACACAGCTTCAAACGGCCACTTCATCAACGACTTTAGGTCTCTACGTAGAACGTCCGTTGATATGTATCAATTGCCACGCGTAACCGGAGCGGTTCGCAAAACACTGACCTCCATCAATTCCGCAGGCCGGAGTCTGCTTATGCTGGAAGTGCCCTCTTGAATCTGCGGAGTCATCCATGCTTACCCGATCAACGGCGTCCATTCGCCGGCCGCTTCATGCGCAGAATCGTGAACGCATCGCCCGCCGCGGTTGGTCGCGCATCGACGCAGCGTTGCAGCGCCCCTGCTCGTATCGCCATCCGGCGGGACGCATCCGGCGAATCGAAACCCACATTTCCGTGATCTATCTGGCCGGGCGATTTGCGTACAAGATCAAGAAACCTGTCGATCTGGGATTCGTCGATTTCACGGACGTAGCCGCGAGGCTGCATGACTGCAATGAAGAAGTGAGGCTGAACCGGCGGGTCGCTCGCAAGTTCTATCTCAGCGTGGTGCCTGTGGTACGCCTCGGACCCATCCGTAAGATCGGCGCACGAGGGACGCCCGTCGAACATGCGGTCCGGATGAAGCGGTTCGACGAACGAGAATTGTTTTCCCACCTGCTCATGCGCGGCGAACTGGGTGTCGCGCAGATCGACCGGGTAGCCGAACGTCTTGCAGCGTTTCACCGCTGCGCCTCCACGCCCCCACCGCGCAGCATGCTGGGAACGGCAACGTTCGTGCGCGCACAGATGGAGACCGTGCTGACGTCGCTCGAACGGGAAGCCGGCTCACTCGTGCCCGCCGGTGTGCGTCAGTGGTGCGAAAGGGAAGCGGCGCGGCTCGCTGGGCATTTTGAGGCGCGTCGCGCGGGCGGGTTCGTGCGCGAATGCCACGGTGATTTGCACCTCGATAACATCGTGCGCAAAGGAAACGACGCTGTCATGTTCGACTGCATCGAATTCAGCGACGCCTTGCGCTGGATCGACGTCGCAAGCGACCTCGCTTTTCCGCTGATGGATCTGCAGGCACATGGCCGCTACGATCTCGCGTCGACGCTCCTGAACGGCTGGCTGCAACAGACCGGCGACTTCGGAGCACTCCCGGCGTTGCGTTTCTATATTGTCTACCGGGCATTGGTGCGGGCGCTTGTCGAAGTACTGAAGGCACGCGGGTCGTCCGCCGTGGACGGTCTCGCACGCGCCCGGAACTATGTGGCCTGCGCCGCCCGGATAGCAAGCGCGCCAGAGCCGTATCTGCTGCTCTGTCACGGCTATTCCGGTTCCGGCAAATCGATGGCGAGCGAGGCGCTTGCCACCCGTATCGGCGCAATCCGCCTCTCCAGCGATACCGAGCGCAAGCGAGCGCATCCGTTCGCGCCGCCGGACCACCACGCCCTGCCCGCTGCCGCGTACTCGCGCAAAGCGATCGACTCACACTACGATGCGCTGCTAGCGATGGCGCGCCGCGTGCTCGAAGCAGGCTATCCAGTACTAGTGGACGCGACGTTCCTGAAACAGCGGCATCGTGCGTCCTTCATCGAGCTGGCATGCGCGTTCGACGTGCCGGTGTTCCTGCTGGATTTCCACACGTCTGTGCGGCAGCTTGCCGAACGCGTACGCAAACGCGCAATGGACCCAGGTCAGTCGTCTGACGCCAATGCAGCTGTGCTGGTCAGGCAACTCGCGAACGAAGAGCCGCTCACGCCTGACGAAGTCGCTTTAACGGTTGCTTTCGATACGCACGTGCCGCTCGGCGCCTTTCAGCACGCGACGTACTGGAAACCGCTGTTGATCCGCATGCACCCGGAGAGTCCGGTAGAGCACGCTGTTCGCAGCGATACGACCCACTGGCAGACGAGCGGCTGGGACGCGGCTGGTTACCAGAGCGCCGCGTGATCGACATGCAAGCGACAGGCAAGCGCTTGCACACAATCGTGCCTGGCGATCCCGTTAGCGGATTGCCAGCACCGCGGCCCCCGTCAGCTTTCCCTCGCGCAAATCGGCGAGCACCTGGTTGGCCTCACCCAGCGGATAGCGCGTCGTTTCGATGTCGAGCGGAATCTCGGCGGCCAGACGCATAAACGCAAGCCCGTCTTCGCGCGTGAGATTCGCCACCGACACCACGCGACGCTCGCCCCATAGAAAGTCATAGGGAAAAGACGGGATGTCGCTCATGTGAATTCCGCCGCACACCACAATGCCGCCTTTCACCACTGCCTTCAGGGCGATCGGCACGAGCGCACCGACTGGAGCGAATAGCAGCGCGGCGTCGAGTTCGTCCGGCGCCGCTTCGTTACTGCTGCCGGCCCACGTCGCGCCGAGCCGCAGCGCGAGTTGCTGAGCCGCCACGTCGCCGGCACGCGTAAAGGCATAAACTGCGCGCCCCCTGACGAAGCGCGACCTGAGCGACGATATGCGCGGCTGCACCAAAGCCGTAGATTGCCGATGCGCTGCGCGTCGCCTGCCATGGCCAGAGTCCGATAGCCGATGAGTCCCGCGCACAGCAGCGGCGCCGCCTCCACGTCCGAATATCGGTCAGGTAGATGAAAGCAGTAACGGCTGTCTGCGACCGTGCGCTCGGCGTAACCGCCATCGATCGTGTACCCCCGTAAAACCCGGTTCATCGCACAGATTCTCGCGACCGGAGAGACAGTAACGGCAACGGCCGCAGGTATGGCCTAGCCATGGCACGCCGACCCGCTCCCCCACACTGAAGCCGCTTACTCCCGGCCCCACTGCCGCAACAGTGCCGACGATTTCATGCCCCGGGATCACCGGCCGCTTTGGATGGGGCAGTTCGTGGTCAATCAGATGCAGGTCGGTACGGCAAATACCGCATGCGTGGACATCGATCAGCAACTGGCCCGCAGCCGGCACAGGATCTGGAACCTGCAAGTCGCGCAGTAGACCCCCCGGCGTCATCGAATACCATTGCCCGCATCTCACCCCTCCCTTGCGTGATGGTTGGCGTTGGCACGGTTGTGGGAGGCGGTCTGTCTCACTTTGTCGGTTACGCACTTGATCGCGATCACCTGAATATAGTCGTGAACACGCGCACCGGCCGACAGACGACTGATTTCATCGCCTACCATACGTGCCAGATCGTCTTCCCTCAGTGCCGTCCCTTGTGCGATCTCGAGCAACGGGACCAACAGTTTATCGCGAGGCATGGCGGGACTCCTGGTGGGAAAAGATACGGCGCGCGGATCACTCGCAGAAACGGAAATAGCCGCTATGCAACAGGACCGGCTTGCCGCCGAGTTCACCCAGCAACCGCTGCGCGGCGTCTTCGATCGCACCCCGATGGGCCTCGAACGCACCGATCAGGTCGTCTTCGCGCAGCGATGCAGCGCTGAAATGATCTTCCAGCGCTTCAGCCGTGATCGCGCACCGGATGCGTTCACCATTGATCACGGCAGGGAACACCAGAACGGGATCCGGCCCGCCATACTGCGGGCGCTCCTGAGGAAAAGTGATATGCATCATGTCGTACCTCGGCTCGTATGCTCTCCAATGCTCACCTGCCCGGCAAGGCCCGGGCGGCTGCGCAACGGAGGTGCTCCTACATTGCTGGCAAAGCCATGGGAAATTCAATGTAACTCCTGACTTCCTTGACCCCATGCACGCTCTGCGCTGCGACACAGATTGCGCGTCGTTCTTCTTCCGACTGGACAACGGCCCACAGATGCACGATGCCTTGCTTGACAATCACGTTCTGACTGGGCTGCGCCCAACGATGATTGCTGAGTTCGCGCACGATCGCGTCGTGAATTTGCTGGTCGCCGGATGCAACCGGCAGCGCGTCGGCCGGGACGCTGGCGAGCGCACGAATCAGATTGGCGCGACTGACGATCCCAACCAGCTTGCCGTCGCGCATGACGGGCACGCGCTTGATCCGCCGCCGTTCCAGCAGATCCGCGATATCGGCAAGGGGCGTATCCTCCGCAACTGACACGACCTTATCGCTCATGACGTCGCGCACCGTGCGTGCGTGTTCCTTGACATACGTACTCGCGAGTTCACGGGTCGATGCAAAAAAGTCAAGCCACCATGATCTTCTCTTTCCTTCGGCATCAGCGTCAGTGTCGATTTCGGTTCGATGCAGCAGATCACCTTCACTGATCATGCCGATGACCTGCCCTCCCGCGTCAACCACAGGCATGCCACTGATGTGGTTATCGGCAAGCCGTTTTGCCGCCGCCTGCACAGTCATTTCAGGTGCTGTAACCACAACCGCTGGGGTCATCACGTCGATGGCATGCATAAGTCTCTCCTTAAGGAAATATCGTGACCGTCACTGCACTTCGCCTACTACCCCCGCGAAAACCCGTCTCGGCACGCCTGATCTGGTCCGCGCATATTCCGTAAGTCCACGCCGGGTCGCCATTACTCGCGTACATGCCGCGGCACATGCCCTTTAGCCGGATTGTCGTCGTGCCGCTCACATCGGTGGTTCGCTCGGCCCAGAAATAGGCAATGCCCGATTCGTGGGGCACTTCGGTCTCGATGAGCGAATCGTTGAGGCGGCTGATCGGCGTTCTCGAGTAAAGCTGCACATAAAGCCGCGTGCTGTTCCATATCTGATCGCACGCCGCGCGTGAACGACAGGTCACCCAGGCTTGTTCTCGCGCCTCTTCAAGCTGCGTCTCGGTATTCCGGAACGCAACCATCTGGCTTGCCGTGGTACAGGCCGCAAGACTGACCGTCATCAGCAGGAATAGCGCCTTGATCAAGTCGACCGGCAGGCGGATGCATTTCATATCAGCTCGCTTAGCGCCAATACTGTTCACTTGATGACCGCTTTCGGTGAAATTCGCTGATTCAGCGGCTCCGATCGTCGGCGTATCCGGAAGTTCGACATCTTTCGCTTCACGCCGCGGGGATTACGCTTGCCGCGGCTTTGCACGGCACGCCCACTGGCGATTTCCCGCAGTAAGCTGAGCCTCCAACTTTGCCACTGCTCAGGGGGGAACGGCCGCCGCCTCGGGCAGGCGTCGGTTCAACACGCGTACGGCATGAACGAACGATAAGTCTTCCGGGTGCTGCCCGCTGTCCTGGGCAGCCTCATACATCAGTCGACGGATCGCCGCGTGGGTAAGCATTAACGCATAGAACTCCTGACGGACCAGATCAGGCGTCTTGCTACGCAGCACCTTCTTGCCGTCGCACAGATGTGTCTTGATCTCGTCAAACATCTCTTCTATTTTCCAGCGCCGGTGGTACAGCGCCGCGAGTTCTATGGCAGGCGCCACCGCTGCGTCCAGCAGATTGGTGATCAGGCGATACTGCGGCTCGGCATCAGGCACACCTTCCAGGCAATACTCGATGACCCGCACCTGCATGCCGTTGCACTGGTGTCGCCTGTCGGTGTCACTGGCATAGACAGTGCTCAGGTACGAACCATCTGCCAGCGGCACTTCGCACGGCAGCCGCAAATTCGACTTCACGCGCCACAGCAGCTTCGCTCCGGTGGCCACCGCGTCGCGCCACATGTCATAGCCATAGAACAGGCGATCGGCCAGCACCAGCATGTCGTCCGAGAATGCCGGAAACAGCTGGCGTGTGAGCGCCTGTTCGCTGTGCTCGCATACCCCGCCCATCTGGACCTCACACAGCGCGTGCGTCGCACATTCGGCCAGCGCTACGAAGCGAATCTGCGGATACGCGGCCTCACCGCGCCCTCCCTGCGCATATCCGAACGCTTGCGCATTGGCCTTCTCATCGGGCACATCCAGCGTGGAGCCGTCCACGCTCATGACCCGATAGCCCGCATAGTCGCCGCCTGCGGTTCGTGGGTGTTGCGCCGCCTGCCGGGCGAACAGCTCGCGCATCACCTGCCATCCCAGGCGTGCGCGACCCTGCGAGATCGCCGCCTTGCTGACCTGCGCGTCGCGTACCTGGTCGCCGTAGATGCGCCGCAGTCCCTCGATCACCAGACGAAACACTTCCTCATAGGCCACGCGCGGATACAGGCACATCGCCATCACGAAATACACCAGCACTTCACGCGGCATGTCGCGGCGCACGCGCGTCTGCACGCCGCACTTCGTGAGCGCCTCCTTGACCTGTCCCAGGGAGCAGTTCAGCGCCAGATACCCCACCGCCAGATAGTCCGCGAGCCGCGCCCCGCCTGGCAGCGTTGCTTCCGTTCTTGCCATCCTTCAAGCTCTTCTTGTTGGTTCAGAGGCTTGAAAGTTAACACAAATTTGAGCTTGTTAACAGTATTGCGCTTAGCGCCCCAATTGGTTGGATCGAGTCTCGCGCTGACAGTCGCCGACGCAGCAAGGATTTCCGGGAAAACAGGCGGACTGAAAGCAAAATCCGGCTGCGGAATAGTCCTGGCCTTTTTATCGCATGTCAGCGACCTATATGACCGCCCACGTGGCGCCCGCCTGCGTATATCGTGGAAACCAGTCTACGTGCAGGTTCGTCGCCGGAATTGACCAAGGTCAACCGCACCGCGTGTGAATGGCATCGGTTGGTCGGTAGCGCGGATGGGCCACTTTCTTGATCTGGCTGCGGCGCGCCAACGGCCGCCCGTGACTCGATTGACTCAGATCAATTACGGCGGCCATCGGAAAGCTACAGTTCTCTACGAAAGCTCTCGCTGCTGCGCACAATCCAGCTCGAAGCGCCGCAACAAAGTGCGTCAAAGCCGTGCACTGAAACACTTCACCGTCGGCGCCCCTGCGTCCCGTAGAGGTTGTCGCACCGGAGGTGCGTCCTACGTCGGAAGTGACCGCGCCGACACAGCCGTTTTGTCGTAAGCCAAGCGCCGTAGAACCCTGAGGAACCTGAAATGGACACCCGCTCCACGCCGGCCGTCGTTGAAAATCCCACGCTTATGGACAGGACTGCGGTATCCCCCGCCACCGAATCTTTTCGTGCACTCGATCATGCGAAAGAAGCCATGATCGCGCGCATGACCGGGGGCTTGTCGCCGGCGTCGCTGCGAGCAGCGCTTGCCGACTGGCTCATTCATCTCGCGGCGGCGCCTGGCAAGCAACTGGAACTTGCGTCGCTCTGCGCCCAGAACGCGCAGCGCATCACGGAATACATGATTCGGACTGCGCTCGGTTGCTACGCCCAGCCGGTGGCAGAACCGTCTGCAGGCGATAACAGGTTTGTCGCCGAACCGTGGCAAACCGAACCATACCGGTTCTGGCAACAGGCCTTTCTGTTGACCGAACAATGGTGGAATGTCGCAACTCATGACGTGCCGGGCACAACTCGCCATCATGAGGACGTGGTGTCGTTCAGCGCCCGCCAGTTGCTCGATATGATGGCTCCGACGAATTTCCCGTTCACCAATCCCGAAGTCTCGCAGCGCGCCGCTTCGACGCTCGGTGTCAGCCTCATCGACGGAGTGCGCAACGCGCTCGAAGACGCGGCCCGACATGCGGGTGGTCAGCCTCCGGCAGGATTCGATCAGTTCAAAGTCGGGGTCAATCTCGCCACCACGCCCGGCAAGGTCGTGTTTCGCAATCACCTGATCGAACTCATTCAATACAGCCCCGCCACAAGCACGGTGCTGGCCGAGCCGGTTCTGATCGTGCCGGCGTGGATCATGAAGTACTACATCCTGGATCTCTCGCCGCACAACTCGCTGATTCGCTATCTGGTCGAACAGGGACACACGGTGTTCTGCGTCTCGTGGCGCAACGTGGATGCCGAAGACCGCGAACTCAGCCTCGAAGATTACCGGCAACTCGGCGTGATGGAAGCGCTCGACGCGGTCTCAAGCATCGTCCCGGACAGCAAGATTCATGCGACCGGCTATTGCCTTGGCGGCACCTTGCTGTCAATTGCTGCGGCAGCGATGGCGGGTTCGGGTGACAACCGGCTGGCTTCTGTCACCCTATTTGCCGCACAAACAGACTTCACCGAGCCAGGGGAGTTGCAACTTTTCATCGACGACAGCGAAGTCTATTTTCTCGAAAGCATGATGTGGTCACAGGGCTATCTTGCCGCCGATCAGATGTCGGGTGCATTCCAGCTGCTACAGTCGAACGACCTCATCTGGTCGCGTATCGTCTACGACTATTTGTTGGGAGAGCGCGCGCCGATGATCGACCTGATGGCGTGGAACGCCGATACCACGCGCATGCCGTACCGGATGCATTCCGAGTACCTGCGCCGCCTCTTCCTGAACAACGATCTGGCGTGTGGCCGGTATCAAGTCGACGACCGTCCTGTATCGATCCGCAACATTCGGGCACCGCTGTTCGTGGTATCGACGGAGCGCGACCATATTGCGCCGTGGCATTCGGTCTACAAGATCCACAACCTGTCGGATACCGAGATCACGTTCGTCCTCACCAGTGGCGGCCACAATGCCGGGATCGTCAGCGAGCCTGGGCACGCGCATCGCTATTTCCGGATCTATCGGACCGCGGCGGACGATCTGCGCGTGAGTCCTGACGAATGGCTTGCTGCGAGCGCATCGCAGCAAGGCTCCTGGTGGCCCGCGTGGACCGACTGGCTCAAGGCGCATTCAAGCCCGGAGCGCGTCGCGCCCCCCGTTGTTGCGTCCGATGCGCACGGGGGAACACTCGGCGACGCACCCGGCACCTTCGTCTTCCAACACTGAGCGAACTCACATGGACGACATCCTGTTGCGAAATCGAACCTTCGATCAGCTTGAGATCGGCGAAGCCGCTTCGCTCGTCAGGCTTGCCGAACAGAACGACATCGACCTGTTTGCCGCCATGTCCGGCGATGTCAATCCGGCCCACACCGACGCCGTCTTCGCATCAGGCGATCTGTTCGGGCACGTGGTCGTGCAGGGCATGTGGACGGCCAGTCTCATTTCGGCCGTGCTCGGAACGAAACTGCCAGGTCCCGGCACCATCTACCTCGATCAGAATCTGCAGTTCCAGCGTCCGGTCGTGCCAGGCGACGTCATCACCACCACGGTTACCGTGAAGGAGAAACACACTGAGAAGCACATCGTCCTGCTCGATACATGTTGCACCAACCAGAAGGGCCAGATGGTGCTGCTCGGCACCGCTACCGTGATCGCACCCAACATGCCGGTCGTCTGGCCGCGGAAGGTCCGTCCGGATATCTCGGTACGCCGACACGACCGGTATGAAGCATTCATCCGCAACGCCCGGTCCAGTCCCGCGCTACGCACGGCGATCGTTCATCCGTGTTCGGTGGATGCGATCAGGGCCGCTATCGAGGCACGTGACGAAGGCTTGCTCGATCCGCTGCTGATCGGCCCGGAAGCCAGGATCCGCGCCGCCGCCGAGGCCGCTCACGTCAGCCTCGAAGGTGTAACGATCGAAGCCGTCGAGCACAGCCATGCAGCTGCCGCCCGCGCGGTCGAACTGGGCGCCGCCGGCAAGGTCGACGCGTTGATGAAAGGCAGCCTGCACACTGACGAACTGCTTTCCGCAGTGGTTGCATCATCGTCGAATCTGCGGACCGGGCGAAGGATCAGCCACGCGTATGCGATGGACGTGCCGGCGTATTCGAAGCCGCTAATCGTCACCGATGCGGCCATCAACATTGCGCCGTCGCTGGAACAGAAAACGCGATATCTGCCAGAACGCGATCGATCTTTTGCATGTGCTGGGCGTTGAAGTGCCGCGCGTCGCCGTGCTGGCCGCCGAAGAAACGGTCAACCCCAGAATGCAGACCACGCTCGACGCCGCCGCGCTCACCGTGATGGCCGCGCGCGGACAAATCACCGGCGCTCTGGTAGACGGGCCGCTCGCCTTCGACAATGCGATCAGTCTGGCCGCAGCACAAGTCAAGGGCATCAACTCGCCCGTCGCCGGTCAGGCTGACATCCTGCTCGTCCCCGATCTGGAAGCGGGCAACATGCTGGCCAAGCAATTGATGTACTTCGCCGGCGCCGACGGCGCTGGCATTGTGCTTGGCGCGCGTATTCCGATCATCCTGACCAGCCGTGCCGACACCCTGCGAGGGCGCCTGGCCTCTGCCGCCCTCGCCAAGCTGGTGGCGGCACATAACCGGCGAGGGATTGTCCGATCATGAGCACGCCGCTGCTGCTTACGTTCAACCCAGGCTCGTCGACGATCAAGATCGGGCTATTTAGCGTCACCACCGGTGAAGCCACGAGAATCGGTCAGGGCATGATCGATTTCCGGCAGCAGCCGCTGCGGCTTCATCTCACCAATGGCGGCAAAACCGGTGAGCTTCCGCTTAAAGCGGCTGTCACCGAAGATCTGCACGACGTGCTCGACGAGACGCTGGGATGGTTCGCCACCCACTTCCCGCTCGACGATCTCGTTTCGGTCGGGCATCGCGTCGTGCACGGAGGCGATCGCTTTGCCGGACCGGTTGCAATCGATGGCGACACGCTCGCAGCGATCGCCGAACTCGTTCCGCTCGCGCCGTTGCATCAACCGCAGAGTGTCCGGCTCATTCGCGCAATCCGGCATCTGCGGCCTCATCTCGTTCAGTCGGCATCGTTCGACACGGCGTTTCACCGTACACAGACGGATCTCGTGCGCCGCTTTGCCATTCCGCGTGACCTCTTCGACAAGGGTGTCAAGCGTTATGGTTTTCATGGCCTGTCCTATCAGTTCGTGATTGGCCAGCTCGCCCATCAGTTCCCGCAACTCGCCCGCGGCAAGGTCGTTGCGGCGCACCTGGGCAGCGGTGCGAGCCTGTGCGGCTTCGAAGCTGGCAAGAGTTGCGACACGAGCATGGGCTTCTCCACGCTCGACGGCATTCCGATGGCCACCCGCTGCGGCGCACTCGACGTCGGTGTCGTGCTGCACCTGGTTGAACAGCAGGGCCTCAGCATCAAGGAGGTCGAGAAAATGCTGTACGAAAAGTCCGGCTTGCTCGGCGTATCGGCTATCAGCGCCGATAGCCGCGAACTGCTGGCGAGTGACCGGCCCGAGGCCCGCGAAGCAATGGATCTGTTCGCTTTTCGTATTGCGGGCGAAACTGCGCGGCTCGCGACCAGCCTCGGCGGCCTGGATAGCCTCGTGTTCACGGCGGGAATCGGCGAACACCAGCCGGAGACACGCCGCGCTGTCTGCGAGCGACTCGCGTGGTTAGGTGTCGAACTCGATCCCCAAGCGAACGACGGCAACGCACGTCTCATCAGCAGCGCCCGCAGCCGGGTGGCCGTGCTCGTGCTGCCAACCGACGAAGAGCAGATCATCGCCAGCGAGGCAGTGTCGGTCCTCCATCAGGAGGAGGCGAAAACATGAAGCCGATCATCGATCTGGCCGGCAAACGCGGACTGGTTGTCGGCATTGCCAACGAGCACAGCATCGCCACGGGCTGCGCCACCGTGTTTCGCGCGGCCGGCGCGGAGTTGGCGATCACGTACCTGAACGACAAGGCCGAGCCGTTTGTCCGCCCGGTCGCGCAGGCGCTCGGGCCGTGCATCGTTTTGCCCTGCGACGTCCGCATTCCCGGTCAACTGGAAGCGGTATTCGAACGGATCGCGAAAGACTGGGGGCGGCTAGACTTCGTGCTGCACTCGATCGCCTTCGCACCGGCCGGCGATCTGCACGCCAGTCTGGCTGACTGCTCGGCCGAAGGCTTCGCGCTCGCGATGGACGTTTCCTGCCACTCGTTCATCCGCATGGCCAGGCTCGCACTGCCCCTCATGACCGAAGGCGGGAGCCTGATGACGGTGAGCTTTTACGGCGCCGAGCGCGCGGTCGAACACTACAACGTCATGGGTCCTGTAAAGGCAGCACTCGAGGCGAGCGTGCGTTATCTCGCTGCCGACCTGGCGGCACGCCGTATTCACGTTCACGCCATCTCCGCCGGCGCAGTCAAGACACGCGCCGCGACCGGCATCGACCACTTCGACGTCTTGCTTGACGACGTTCGTGCGCACACGCCGGCGCATCATCTCGTCACGGTCGAGGAAATCGGCCGGATCGCGGCCGTCCTCGCGAGCGAAGCCGGTATGACCCTGACGGGCTCGACGATCTATGCAGATGCGGGCTTCCATGTCATGGCGTGAAACAAGCGAGTTGGAAGAACGCCCAACTTCGCGAGCACCTTGGCACCCGGCGCGGTTGCCAGGGTAACGGTCGCCGGCTGCAGTCGGTTCGTTGGCTTGTATCAACCCGTCCATGCGACGCGCGGCGCCGGATAGAACCCAGCAGGAACACTTTGAATAGCACGGGTCAGTGGGATGCTAGCGGCCTATACCGGGGTCTATCAGCAGTAGTGTCACCATGGTCAGGCCAGAATGCTACCCGCCTATATATCGCATCACGATTGCGTTAAACACGAAATGGGACCCATGCATCCCGAGTCGCCCGGCCGCATCGGCGCGATCCACGATATGTTGCTGATCAAAAGGTTTGCTCGACTGTATGCAAGCATACGAGGCGCCGCTGGCAACCGAAGATCAATTGGCGCAGGCGCACTCGTTGCCGTATATCCATTCTGTCGCCAGCATGGCGCCGCTTGAGGGCTATGTGCGCGTCGATCCCGACACCAGCGTGAACCGTTATACATACACAGCGGCGTTGCGCGCAGCCGGTGTGGCCGCGCATGTGAGAGTGCTCATTGATATGGATTCCTGACCGCCTCTCATGGACAAACACTACCTGACGCCGCTTTTCTCTCCCACCTCCATTGTGGTCTTCGCCGGCAAGGCCGGCGAAGCGGACAGTCAAAGCCGTTACGGCCGTGGCGTGAGCGCCCTGATACGGGAGAGCGGCTTCGCCGGACCCGTCACTTTCCTTGATGTGAGCATGAGCGGCACGCTTGGCGAGCTGGCCCATTCGCGCGCCGATCTGGCTGTCATTGCTCTGCCAGAAGAGGAACTGCCCTCTGCACTGGAAGTCGCCGGGCGTATCCAGTGTCAGGCCGCCCTGATCATTTCGTCCGGTGTCGATGAAGCGCATGCCAAAGCGCTGCACGCCATTGCACGCAAACACGGCATTCATTTGCTGGGACCGAACTGTCTTGGCTATCAGCGCCCCCGGCTGAAGATCAACGCGAGCGTCGCGGGTCCACTCGCGCGGGAGGGATCGCTGGCCCTCGTCTCGCAGTCCGGTGCGCTAACCTGTTCGATACTCGATTGGGCCAGCAAGAATGCGGTGGGCTTCTCGACTGTGGTGTCGCTCGGGCCAAATTCCGCGGTTGACCTCGCTCAAACCCTGGATTTCCTGGCAACCGACCCGGCCACCCAAAGCATCGTGATCTACATGGAGGGCATCACTGACGCGCGCCGGTTTCTCAGCGCCCTGCGGGCCACGGCGAACACCAAGCCCGTCGTCGTGCTCAAGGCCGGCCGCAAAGCCGCCGGATCACAGGTCGCGCTAACCCATTCCGGCAACATCATAGGCAGTGACGAGGTGTTCGATGCGGCCTTGCGCCGGGCCGGCGCCGTGCGCGTCAAATCGTTCGCCCAGCTATTTTCCGCAGCCAAGTGTCTCGCCTCACGCTATCGTCCAGTCGGGTCGCGGCTGGCAATCGTGACCAACGGCGGCGGCCCGGGCGTACTGGCAGTTGACTGGCTGACTGAGTTGGGCTTGGCGCTGGCGCGGCCGTCACCGGACATGACTGCCGCTTTGCTACCGCAATTGCCGCCACTCGCAGTGCTGGCGAACCTGCTGGACCTGTCGGAAGAAGCAGGTCCGGAGCACTACCGGGCGGCCATCGCCGCCTGCGCCGGAGATGCACAGGTTGACGGCATACTCGTCATCTATTCCCCCAGGCTGGACGTCGACCCGGCTGCGGTAGCAGAAGCGCTGGTTCTCGCAAGCGCCAACATCGGCAAGCCGTTGCTGACCTGCTGGATGGGCGATGAAACGGTCGCCGGGGCACGGGAAATCATCAATAGCGCCGGTATCGCGACCTTCCGCTCGCCCGAGGCGGCGGTCGATGCTTTCGGCAACATCGCTTCGTTCTACGAGAACCAGCAACTGCTGCAACAGACGCCCCCGCCGCTGTCGCAACTTGCCAAGCCGGATCTGGCAGGCGCGCACATCCTGATCGAAAGCGTACTGACCGAGCGGCGCAAAGTGCTGACGGAAATGGAATCGAAAGCCCTGTTGGCCGCTTTCCATATCCCGATCACGCAAACCATCCTGGCCCACAACGCCAACGAAGCGATGCTGATTGCCAGCCAGCTCGGCTATCCGGTCGCTCTGAAAATAGATTCGCCCGATATTCCGCACAAATCCGATGTTCAGGGCGTCGTCCTCAACGTCCTGAACGCCACCAGCGTGCGCGATATCTACAACGACATGATGGCGAGCGTACGCCGGCTCAGACCAGAGGCACAGATCAACGGCGTGACCATTCAGAAAATGTCCGGCAAGAAGTACGGGCGCGAATTCTATATCGGGATGGTCACCGATCAGCCATTCGGCCCGGTTATCACGTTTGGCGCAGGCGGCACCATGATCGAATTGATCAACGACCGCGCAGTCGAGTTACCGCCGCTTAACCAGTTCCTGTCGCAGCGCCTGATCCAGCGGGTACGCTCGGCTGAAACGCTGGGTGAATGGCGCGGTGCGCCGGCCGCCCCGCAGGAGGCGATCGAGCACATTCTATTGCGCGTGTCGGAAATGGTGTGCGCACTGCCGCAACTGCGCGAGATGGACATCAATCCGCTGATCGTCGACGAAACCGGCGCGCTGGCGGTCGACGCACGTATCGTGATCGACAATGCACAACCCTTGCTGCATCGTTACGACCATCTGGCTATCCTGCCATATCCGTCGAACTACACGCAGGAATGGCCGATGCCTGGTGGTGGCCAATACATTTTGCGTCCTGTTCAGCCGGACGACGCCGACATGCTGCAGTCCTTCGTGCGCAAGCTGTCGGACCAGTCGCGCTACTACCGCTTTGTCTCATCGCTGCGCGAACTGTCGGTACCCATGCTGGCGCGCTACACGCTGATCGACTACGACCGCGAAATGGCACTCGTTGCTGTCTACAAGGAGCGCACGCCAGGCACGGATGGCGAGTTCACCGAAACGGAACGCATGATCGGCGTTTCGCGCTACATCGCCAACCCTGACCTCACCAGTTGCGAGTTCTCGCTAGTCGTGGATGACGAATTCAACGGTCAGGGGCTCGGCTCGCGCCTGATGCTGTCCATCATGGACGTCGCGCGCCACAAAGGCCTGAGCGAAATCGATGGCCTGGTGCTGGTTAAAAATGCCGGTATGCTGAAGCTGATGAAAAACCTCGGCTTCCAGATCCAGATTTACGTGGACGATCCGGATTTCAAACTCTGCAGCAAAACCTTGTAAGTGCATGAGCACCACCTGTCTTCTGGAACGCTATCCTCTGAAGATATCGAACGGCTCGATCTTCAGGACCTTCCGCACGCCGATATAGCTGGAGATCCCGGCAATCAGCAACACCATGCCGAACGCCAGCGCAAGGTTCCAGAACGTCGTAATGGCTGCGTAGTTGGGCACCGAGACCTTGGCGATCGAAATCACCACGGTGACCAGACCGACGCCCAGCCCATAACCGGTCAGTGCCGTGAAGGTCGCCATGAACAGGATCATGTACACCAGTTCACGGCCCTTCGCGCCTATGGCCTTGAGCGCGCCGAACTTGTCGAGGTTCTCCAGAATGAAAGTGTAAAAAGTCTGGCCCGAGATCGACAGTCCCACGATAAAGCTAATCACGGTCATCAACAGGATGTTGGTACCGATGCCCGTCTGATACGTGTAGTAGTTCGCAATATGCTGATTGAACTCATTTTTGGTCAGCGCAACGTAGCCGAGTTTGGCCACCTGCTGTTTGATGCCTGCAATCGCGGCGTCATTCTTCGCCTGCACCAGGATATAGGAGATCGTGAAGCGCGTTCCCGGGACGTACTGGATCGCCCGATTGTAGGTCGTGTAAAGCGTCGGCACGCCGTTCAGTCCATTGGCTGCGACTCTCGCGACGCCGACAATCACCCCGCGGTGGTCGTTGAGCTCGAATGCCGTGCCAATTTTCGGGTTCTCCAGCTTCGAGAATTCCGAGTCCTTTACCACCATGAATGCATCGTCGGCATAGATATCCAGAATGTTGCCCTGCTGGATTTCTGGGCGGCCGAACAGACTGGCATCGTCCAGCCCGACCACACTGACCGCCTGATACGTCCCGTCCGCGAGTCTGACCTGCGCACCGCCGATATAGAGCGGCACCGCGTAAGCGACGCCGTCCATGCTGAGGGCTGCGTCCAGCAGGTAGTCGGGCAACGGAATGGGGCTCGTCGGCGTGTTGACGGCCGGGTCCATGATCCACATTGATGCGCCAATATTGGTCACCGTCGAATAGGCGCGGTTCAGGATGCCGGCGAACATCGCGGTCATCTGCATCATCAGGAATACCGCGAACGTGATCCCAATCAGTAAGGCAGAGAACTTCGCCCGGTCGTTAACCAGCAGCTTGAAGCCGATCCGCATGATGCCGCTGTACTTCATGATCCCTGGCCTCCGCTCGCTTCACCCTGCCCGTTCCACCATCCGCCGCCGAGTGCGACGAACAAGGCGACCGTGTCCTGATGGCGCTGGGCGACGGCCTGGAGATAGGCAATAGTCGCCTGGTGGAGTTGTACGTCGGCGATCAGGACATCCAGGTAGCCAACGGTCCCTGCGCGGTAACCGGCCTGCAGCAGGGACAACGCCCCTAACGCATCGCGCTGCGCTTCCGCTTGCGCTTCCAGCGCCTGCGCGTCGTATTCCAGTGCCTTCAGCGCGTCGGCGACCTGCTCGAACGCGGCCAGCACGGTCTGCCGATAGTTGGCGAGCGATTGCTGGTACGCATCGATCGCCGCCTTGCGACCGTACCACAGGCTGCCCCCCTGAAATAGCGGAATGGTGATCGACGGACCGATGCTCCAGAACCTGAAACTGTCCGTCGAGAGATTGCCGAAGCTGGTCCCGCCCGCGCCGTAGGTCCCACTCAGGTTAATGCTCGGGAACATCGCTGCGGTCGCCACACCGATGTTGGCACTGGCCGCATGCAACTGTGCCTCGGCAGACAGAATATCCGGGCGCTGCCGCACCAGTTCGGAAGGTAAGCTGACGGGAAGGTCTTTGGGCAGCGAGAGGGAACTCAAGTCGATTTCCGGCGGGTTCGCTTCGGAGGGAAACAGGCCTTCCAGCGTCGCGAGCAGATGATCTGCCTCGCTGATCTTCTGCCTCAGGGGAGCAAGCGATGCCTGGTTGGTGGCGATCAGACTGCGCACGCTCAGCACACTCGCATAGGCAGACGTGCCGGCGCGCACCTGGGCTTCGGTGATCTCGAGTTGCTGCTTCTCGAGGCCGATCAATTGCTCGGTCGCGCGGATCTCCGCGGCATAGGCCGCCTGCGCGATCGTGGTATTCACCACGTTGGCCGTCAGCGTGAGGTAGGCAGCCTTGGTCAGGTAGCGCTGATAGTCGGACTGGGCCTGCAATCCTTCTACGGTTCGGCGCTTGCCGCCAAACACATCGAGCGCGTAACTGATGGTGCCGCTTGCGGTGATCAGATTGAAGACCGTGCCGTGCCCGGCCAAACCGTTCGTGCCCGGCGAATTGCGCTCGCGCACGGCCTCCGCCTGTGCGCCAATCTGTGGAAAGAACACGCCGTAACCGGCACGCAGATTGTCCTGGCTCTCGCGCAAGCTAGCCTCGGACGCCTCGAGCGTCGGGTTGTGGGCGAGCGCCTCATCGACGCTTGCGTCCAGTTGCGCCGACCCGAACAGGCGCCACCAGTCGAACGGAACCGCGGCGCCCGGCGTGAAATGCTGCGTCTCGCTATCGGCGGTGACTGTTGTCGCAGCTAGCGGCTCGTGAGTGTAGGCATGCCCGGCTGGCGGCGCCGGGCGGCCGAAATTGGGTCCTACCGCGCAGGCACCCAGCAAGGCTGCGGCCATCACACCGGGCAAAACCCCGCGCAATGCGCAGCGCCGCGAGACGCGCGGCGTGAGCACATTAGCGAATGTCTGGATGAGCGAAGACATTACTTGGGCCCGATAAAGACATCGACCAGCAGGCCCGGATAAACCATTGGAAGATCTTGTTTCCTGAAGCGGAAAATCACCGGCAACACGCGCAGATCGACTTTTTCCTGGCGTTGATTGGATAGCTCGATCTTTGGCGAAACATAGGGCTGCACACGCACGAACTCCAGCGGCACCTTGACGTCGGTGCCGCGCACCGAAAGTTGCGCCTGGATGTGCCCAGGAGCCGGCAGCCGCGAGACGAGAATCTCGTCGATGTAACAACGCACCGACAGATAGTCCTGCGACGCGCCCATGACGATCAGTGGATCGAATCCCTGCGTGTAGGCGTCGTACACACCCTGCGACGACACATAGCTGCCGGGCGTGCCGTTGAGCGCCAACACGATCCCAGCGGCTTGCGCCCTGACGGTATATTTTTGCAGCAACGCGCTAGCGGCCTTGTAGGACTGGGTGAGCGCCTCATACTGCTTTTGTGCATTGCTGATGTCGTAACTCCACGCCCCCGCCCTCGTCAGTTCGTACTGCCGCTGCGCGACCTCCAACGTGGCCTGCGCCTGGGCGACCGCGTCTTGCGCGGTATCCACCACGTCCTTGCTGATCGACCGGTTGTCGATCTGGTAAGACGCAAGGCGCTTGTCATACTGATCGCGGGCGGCTTTGAGGTTCGACTGCGCCTGATCGACCTGCGCCCTCGTCACCGCCAAAGTTTCCTTGCGCGGCTGTGCCTGGAGTTCCTGCAAGGCAACCCACGCCGCCTCGGACTGCGCGTGCAGTTGCTCGGTAGTGGAAATCTGCACGGAATCGTCGATCTTGAGTAACGGCGTTCCCGCCGTGACCTGCTGGCCCTCGTGCACCAGTACCTGCGTGATCGGGCCCGACACTTCCGGATAAATATTGACGTTCTGGCCGCCTACCTGTTCGCTTTCGACAATGCCGTCCGCGTAGATTGCCGACGCATACGGGTTGCTCACCGGCGTAAAAACGGGCGGTTCAGCCTTGCGCTGCATGCCGAAGACAAAGGCGCCTGCCAGTCCCGCCAGGATGCCGAGGATCGAAAGGGCAAAAATAATCCTGGTTCTCATTCCGTGCCCTTGTCGAGACCGGTGATGCGCCCGTCTTCCATATGGATGATCCGGTCGGCGTATTCGTTGATGCGTGCATCGTGCGTCACGATGACGATGCAACGATTCTGATTGAGGATCTTCTCCTTGACGAAGGCAATGATCATCCTTCCCGTGTCGCCGTCGAGCGAAGCGGTAGGCTCGTCGAGAATCAGGATCTGTGGACCGCTCACGATCGCACGCGCGATCGCCACACGCTGCTGTTCGCCCCCCGAGAGCTTGACTGGCAATATCTCGCTGCGGTTTTTCAGTCCGACGACCTCAAGGCATTTCATCGCAGCCGTGATGGATTCTTTCCAGTCCTGATGTTTCAGGATCAGCGGAATCGCGACGTTCTCGGCGCTGGTGAGTCGAGGAAACAGATGGTAGTCCTGGAAGACAAAGCCGATACTATTCAGACGAAAGTCCGCCAGGCGGTCGTCGTCCAATGTCCAGAGGTCGTCGCCGTTGACTCTCACCGTGCCTGCATTGGGTCGCAGGATGCCGGAGATCATGCTGAGCAAGGTGGTCTTGCCACTGCCGGACGGCCCGACGATGAATAACATTTCGCCGAAGTGCGCAACGAAATCCACGCTGTTGACGGCCGTCATTCTCGTGCTACCGTCTCCGAACCATTTGGTCAGGCCGGCCGCTACGATGGCTTCGTGTTTCGCTTGGTCAATCATTCTGGGAACCCGTAGCCGCTGCCCGCGCTGAATAAGACCTCTGATCCGGCGCCCGCTTCGTCGAGCCATGGGGCGGCGTTTTGCGTTACGTACATGAGTAACTATCGTGTCCGAAAACGAGGCCACACCGTTGATTTAGGTCAATTAGGGTCATAGGAATCATTCCCCCTCGGGATCCCCTGAAATTTTCGAACTGGCATCGGCCCGAAAGCAGAACGCCCAGCGATACACGATGCTTTCATCCTTGCGTGAAGAAGTGGTGGCTGCCCGCTCGCGTGCGAGGGCCGCAGCGGCGCTCAGATGCTGGCCTACCCCTACCTATCTGGCCTGGCATTGCCCCTACAGGGGCAGAAGCTCCTCCGTTGATTTGTATCAATCCGCCCATTGCGCGCTGGTCTAAGGTGGGATCAGCCGACGCAAAAATGCGCGTGTCATGAGGCTTGCGCGCTGCATGGCTTTCTTCACCTCTTTCGACGCACGGCCGTACCGATCCTGGCCGACCTCGTGGTTCTGTTTCGCTAATGTGTTCACCGATTCCAGAAGGAGTTCGCCATGTCCCACCGCAACGAAGAAGTTGTATATCTGCTGGCCCGCGCAGCGACGCTCGACGCCGCCGTGCGGGCCCTTGCGCGTGCGCTCGAGGCTCCGAACGAGGACCCGAGATTTGCACTTAAAGGCATCGAGTACAAGGCATTGAGCGACAAGCACGGCTTTACCGTCACGCTTCACGGTCTCACGCTTTTCCCCGTTTATGAACAGGTGCTGGACCGATCCGGCGAATGTCCCGATCTCTTCGCACGGATTCACCTGTGCCTGCCAGAGGATGGCGGGAAGGCGGGTAAGCCCATCGTCAGTCTTCTAATCGCAGACACGGGCGACTATTCGGACGATGGCAGCACCAGGATGGGCTACAGCACTTTCGATGTCACCGGCAAACCCAGCGATCTCAACCGATATCGGCTTTCGGTCTCCATTGCTCAGGCCTTGCAGGCTACTTTGCCAGTGCTCTCTACGGTAGACGGCGCGTTTTCCTCTGCGAAGACCGAACACAGTCCAGCGCCAACGGGACCACTGCGCGCCGCCTAGTTTCTGCGAATGTCACCATCGCGCGCGTCGGCAACCGAACGCCAGGGGCAGTGATGGTGCGGTGACGGCGGCTTACAGGCCCGAAGGTATCTCGTCCAGATCCTGTGGGCACCTGACCAGAAGCAGCGGAACTTCTGCACGCCGCAAGAACGCTTCCGCAACGCTGCCCAGCAACGATCGCGCTATTCCACGCCGGCCTTGTGTGCCCATCACCATCAGGCCGGCGCCCTGGCGTTGCACGCAACGCGCGAGGCAGTGAGGAATATCGTCCGCTGCATCCCTGGTCTCCTCGATCTCGGTGTCGCCGGGCACGCCACGCTCAGCCATAGCGCGGCGCGCCTCCTCGAGAGCAATGCGGCCGTCTTCACGTAGCACTTTACGAAGCTCGTCCGGATCGAAATAGCCCGCGTACCGGGACATGCACCACGGATGGACGACATAAACCGCGTGAAGCCGCGCTTGCGTGAGCTCAGCAAATTCGAGCGCTTCGTACAGCGCCCATCTGGATGAGTCGCTACCATCCAGAGCCACGACAATTTTCTGATACATGACCTGGTCCTCATAGACGTTGCAGGAAGCCCTCTCGACGGCTCGATGCTGCTTGCCGTGGCGCAGGTAATCGGAGCGGCGCCTTTCACACTCGCATCGAGCCGCGCAACGAGCCGAAATCGGTGCGAGGCTGCCGCGTCGTCGTCCCCTCAGCAAGACCGAATTCAGGCCGCTCGTGCACAGCCAGGATGCGCGCCTCAACGTCACGCGGGAAGACATTCAGGCTGGCGTTATATCGGTCGACCGCCTCGTCGTACGCCTGTCGTGCGACGTCGATCTGCCTGTCGACGCCCCCAAGTTGCCTCGCCAGCGACCTGAAGCGGGGGGCTTTGTGAAAGCGCCTGTCATTGCCGGACTCGACCAGAAGACGTGATAGCGCGTCGCCCAATTGTCGTTGTGAGATCTCAAACCGCTCGAATGCAACCCGATCAACCATTGTTTCCGGCGCTGTCCGGATGCAGTCCAGGTCGGCTTGCGCGTCCATCACTGCCGCGACCAATGCATCGTTTCGATTCGCCACGGGTTGTACGAGCGTGATCAGTTCCCTGGCGAGCTCGGCACGCTTCTGGTACTGCTGAAGGACCTCCTTCAGAGCGGCGCTTACCTCGACATCGTCCGCCGGAACAAAGCGAGGCAGGCAGCCACCTAGCAAAGCGACGGCCACGAACGACATGACAGCCCATGCGATGGCTTTCCTCATGTCTTAACCTCGATGCGAGTCGGCATAGTCAGGTCTCTCGTTGCAGAACGCATCAGGGTCGTAGTAACCGGCGTACGGAGAAACGCACCAGGGATTGACAATATAGACGGGATGAAGCCGCCCCTGAGCGAGCGCAGCGACGTCGAGCGCTTCGGCGGCGCTTCGTGCCAGACCTTTTATATTCCCGGCATCACCGGATAAGGTTCCGTATGGTCTTCCACCCGCTTCACTCCGGGAATGCTTTCTGCCGCAACGCGAACGGCCTCGACTGCCTCCATCGAGTGATAGATGCCCCACAGGTGCACAACGCCGTCGTTCACGACAATATTGCGTCCGGCGAAGGCCCATTTGTGGCCGGCCAGTTCGCCCATCAGCGTCGCACGGATATCCGCATCCGAGAGGACCTCGTCCGCCACCGGCTCTTCGGGAATGCTGGCCAATGCCTGAACAAGATTGGCACGGCTCACGATACCGACAAGCTGACCCGCCTTGGTCACGGGAACCCGCTTGATATGCCGCTTTTCCAGAATGCCGGCCACTTCGCCCAGAGGCGTGTCCTCGCTCACAGAAACGACTTTGACAGTCATCACGTCTCTAACTTTCGGCGCATGTGTCCTAATGTAGTCCCTGGCGTCATCAGTCGACGAAAAAAACTCAAGCCACGACGACCGCTGATGTGCGTCGGTGCCGAGTTCTACCCGGCGCAGCAGATCGCCTTCGCTGATCATGCCTACGACGTGCCCTTCCGCATCCATAACGGGTGCGCCGCTGATTCCTTTATCGATAAAAATCTTCGCAACTTCGCGCACGTTCATGTCGGGCATGACGGATATCACGTTGCTGGTCATTACATCGGATGCACGCATGGCAAGTCTCCTGAACTGTCTCATTCCCGGTTTCCCTACGAGGCCAGATCGTCGTTACGCAGCACCAGCTAGTACTGCAGTCGCCTGCCATACTGCGCATACGCATCGACACCATACGCACCGCACATCCGTGGGCACCAGGCGCAAGTTACGCGACAGGCAATCTGGCTTCGTGTGTATTCAGGTTATGCGCGGAAGCGGTCCTGCCATTTGACATGGATCATTCACGCGGCTAAACCGATAGCGTCTTCGACATCTTCAGTTGCACCCAGACCATGCCTTCGCGCAACCCGGCGAGCACCGCGTCACGCTCGGTCGGGAAAATATTGCTGTGCGTGAACTCGTGTTTGAAGACGCCCTCCGGCGTATTGTGGCTAAGCTGGATCACGCAGGCGAAGCCGCCATCTGCCCGATGCGTGACCGCCGACACCGACCAATCGCTGTCGCAGACGTTACCCGAAAGTGCCATGAGTCACTCCTGATTGCTCGGCCGCGCGAAGCCCAAGCCGCGCTAACGACGCGCCTGGCCCCGCGCGGCAAGTTAGCCAACCGTCAGATCGTCGACGACCGCATGCACGCCCGGCGCCGACCATGCCGCCCCGCGCACGGCCGATCGCTCGGCGAGGGAATCGACCTTACCCGTCAGCGTTACCGTGCCTTCATGTACCTTGATAGCAATGTGTTTCGCTTCGCGTTCGGCATGGCGCTGCAGCGCCTCGCTAATCTGCTTGCCGATATCCTGCGCGGCAGCGTCACCGCCGATACGCATCATGTTCGACACGCCCGTCACACCGCGCATGTGCGAAACGGTCCGCGTGGCGACATGGCTGTGATAGGCACAATCCGCCTCGCCGCTCAAAGTCACCCAGCCCTTCTCCACCTGAACCTTGACAACGTCTTCATACAGACCGACGGTCCAGCGCAAGATGGTACGAACTGCGTTGGCGATGTCCTCATCGGTCCGTACGTCCTTATGCTGCAAGCGGATGTCCATCTCCACCACGACCGCTTTCACGCCGGCCACTCGTTGCGCAGCCTTTTCCGCCGCGAGTTTCTCGGCGTAGCTGGTTGGGTGCCCGGACAGCGTCACCACACGGTCGCGCACTTCAACGCCGATATCCGTGATGTCCACTGCCGGATCCCAGACGAGTTCGTCCTCGACCTGCCGTTTCAATTCCGTGTCCGACTTCATTGCCTGCTCCTTGATGGGTTGCAAAGGCTTCCAACAATACGGCCGCGCCTCTGCGTGCAGCCGCCGGCGTGACGCGGCGCCGAAGCGACGCGGCCTAGGCGACCTCAATGATGACCTTCAGTGCATGCGTCTCGGCCGCACGGCTGAACGTGTCGTAAGCACTGGCGACATCCTCGAGCTGGAAGCGGTGTGTAATGAGTTTCGCCGGATCGATACGGCCGGCGCGAACGGTCTTGAGCAGCATCGGCGTGCTGACGGTATCGACGAGACGCGTCGTAATCGCAATGTTGCGATCCCACAGCGTTTCGAGATGCAGATCGGCCTTGACGCCGTGCACACCGACATTCGCGATCACGCCACCGGGCGCGACTAGCGCCTCGCACAACTCGAACGTTGCGGGTATGCCAACCGCCTCGATCGCACAATCGACGCCCTTCTGCTCGGTCAGCTTCATCACTTCGAAAACCGGATCGGCGTGGTCAATGTCGATACATGCAGTCGCGCCGAAGCGGCGCGCGACTTCAAGACGGTTCGGATCGCGATCGATCATCACAATCTGTGCGGGCGAATAGAACTGGGCGGTCAGCAACGCTGCAAGACCGATCGGTCCCGCCCCGACGATCGCCACCGTGCTGCCGGGCTGCACCTTGCCGTTCAGAACACCACACTCGAAACCGGTCGGAAGGATATCCGACAGCATCACCAGCGCCTCTTCGTCGGCACCGGCGGGAATCGGGTACAGGCTGGTGTCGGCGTGCGGAATACGCACATATTCGGCCTGAGTGCCATCGATCTTGTTACCGAGAATCCAGCCGCCGGTGGTGCAGTGTGAATACATGCCCCGCCGGCAATAATCGCATTTTCCACAAGACGAAATGCACGAGATCAACACCCGGTCGCCCGGCTTGAACGACGACACAGCCGAACCGACCTGCTGCACGATCCCGACCCCCTCATGGCCGAGTACGCGCCCCGGCTCGCAGGTCGGCACATCGCCTTTCAGAATATGCAGATCGGTGCCGCAAATCGTCGTGCGTGTTACCTTGACAATGGCATCGGTAGGCGCAACGAGCTGCGGAATGGGCCGTTCGTCGAGTGATTTCTTGCCGGGACCGTGATACACAAGCGCTTTCATGTACTGCCTCCGTTAATCGAAACGAGCGTGCTGAATGACAGACTTTGGGAGAGTGAACGCCGCATCCGCCGATCCGTGTCTTCCAAGCGCACCATCGTGCGGACTTCCACAGTCATCGCATATGCATGCCGCCGTTGATCGCGAAATCTGCGCCCGTGACGAAACCCGCGTCGTCCGAACAGAGAAACGCCACGAGCGCCGCGATCTCATCGGGCTGACCGAGTCGGCCAACTGGAATTTGCGGCAATATTTTTGTATCCATGACGTCCGTGGGAATCGCGGCGGTCATCGCAGTCGCCAGATAACCAGGCGATACCGTGTTGACCGTCACGCCATGTTTCGCGACCTCTAGCGCAAGCGACATCGTGAAGCCGTGAATGCCGGCCTTGGCCGCCGCGTAATTAGTCTGACCGAATGCGCCGCGAGCGCCGTTCACCGAACCGATATTGACGATACGTCCGAACCGTTGCTCGACCATTCCCTTTAGCAATGGCTTGGTCATATTGAACAGTGAATCGAGATCGGTGCGCAGCACTGCATCCCAATCGTCCTTGTTCATCTTGGCGAAGGTCGAATCGCGCGTGATACCTGCATTGTTGATAAGAACATCGATCGTGCCAAACTCGTTGAGCACACGTTCGGCACAATGCGCGCATGAGTCGAATTCGGTCACGTCCGCCTCGTATGCCTGAAAGCGGCGTCCGGCGTCGCGTTCATGTATGAGCCAGGTGGCGACGTGATCGTTGCGCTCGGAATGCGACATGGCAACGACCATGCCGGCATCATGCAAGCGCCGACTGATGGCGGCGCCGAGCCCGCCCATTCCGCCGGTGACAAAGGCGACTCGCTTAGCCGACATGGTGTTCTCCTTGCGTTGAAGTTCATTCAATCTACGCGACGCTCTCAGAGACCGATTGATGTGTATCAAACGTGCGGCGCTCCGCGGTACATGTTGAAAGTGAACGGCCACCACGCCTGCCAGAACGACAGTCAGGCACCGGTCCAGTTCTCCCTGATCAGCAACACGGGACACGTCGACTGCCGCACGAAACGCTCCGCGACACTGCCGATTACCATGCGTCGCATGCCGCGCCGCCCGTGCGTGCCCATCACGACGAGGTCCGCGCGGAACTGAGCGGCGCAGCGAGCGAGGCAAGTGGCAACGTCCTCGCCGATACCTTGCGTCTCGATGATCTCGGAATCACCCGTCACAGCGAACTCCCGCATCTTTGCGCAAGCCTTGTCGAGGAACCCGCGTCCGACCTGCCGCGCCGTGTCGGTCAGCAGATGCGGATCGCAGGCACCCGCATACGTGAATGCCGCGGACTGGTCCAGCACATGGACTGCCGTCAGCTTGCCGCCCGACAGTTTGGCGATGCGGATGGCCTCGTTCACCGCATACTTCGACGCTTCACTGCCGTCCACTGCCACCAGAATATTTGCGTACATGACTCCCCTCCTCATTGAGGCGACAGGAAAAACAGGCATAGCGCCGCAACGGACACAAGCTTTCCTGACACCGTGTTTAAACCGGGCGTCGGTCGAGTTTCCGCTCAGCGACATCGAACGCGGCCCGGACCGCTATGTTTGGATCGGCATTCAGGCAATGCTCGATCGGGACGAGTTCTCCACTACGCATGATCAGATCAAGCCGCGCGTCGAAAACCGGACGGCGAATCTCAGCAGAGGGTGCGCTGGCTCCGGTAACTCCCGACCGTTCACGAATAGCCTCGATCGCCAGATGACAACCCGCGATAGACCTGCTGAACCGTTCGAGGCGTACCAGTTGGGTAGCCGCCTCGCCCTCGATCTGCGACGTCCCGGCAAAGCCGAGATAAACGATTTGCATGCCGACACCCATCTCTGTTCTCCCAGACATGCCGCGATTTCTCTGGTGAGGCCGGCCTCTTTCGCGACTGCAGTAAGATCGGCGGTATATCGTTGCTGGCAATGTCCGGCGACGCTATTGATTCCACGGCTTCTTTGCGGAACTTCAGTTTCGTTCGTCGGGTGTGCGCGGCCTGTCGGGCTTTCCACTCTTCGCAATCAGGTCGCCCCGATAGCCACGTATGCTTGCCGGCATGATTGAATGATCGGCGCGAACGGCGCGTGATAGTTGACCTGTGTCAACGCATTGGCTAGCCGCACACCGGGCTGCCACATGTTCCGGGCCTTCGGCCGGCAGCCGGCAAACGGCGTAAGCTACGGGCGTCACGCTGTCCCGCCGTTCGTCCGGTGGCTTACAACGTTCGTCTGGAGATGCCGGTGGATTTCGAATGGAATGATGCGAAGCGCAAAGCTGGCGCGGCGAACGACTCCGACGTCCCGCTGGAGGATCGCTATCAGTTACTGATCGATGCTGTACAGGATTACGCGATTTTCATGCTCGATCCGGCGGGCCGCGTGGCGAGCTGGAACAGCGGCGCCCGGAAAATCAAAGGGTATTCCGCCGACGAAATCATCGGGCGCCATTTTTCGCTCTTCTATACACCAGAAGACGTCGCCGCGGACAAGCCGGGTCGTGAACTGGCCCTTGCTACGGCGCGCGGCAGAGCCGAAGATCAGGGCTGGCGCGTACGCCGGAACGGATCGCGTTTCTGGGCAGACGTCACGATCACCGCAGTCTATGACCCGTCCGGCGCGTTACTCGGCTTTGCCAAGGTCACGCGCGATATGACCGAACGCGTGCGGCTTGCCGAACTCGAGCATGCCATCGAGCTATCCGCGCAGATTCAGAGTACGCGCGAAGACGAGCAAAAACGCATCGCCCGCGAATTGCACGACGATCTGGGCCAGCAACTCACGGCGCTAAAAATGGGCATTGCGGCGTTGGAAGGACAACTGACAGCCAGCAACGAGAGCCCTGCCGCGCTCGCCGCAACGGGCGACCTGCAGCGGCAGATCGACACCATGATGGCATCGCTGCGGCGGATCGCCTCCAACCTGCGCCCGCCAATGCTGGACGACCTCGGTCTGACCGCTGCGCTTGAGTGGCTTGCTGACGACTTCACGCATCGCTACGACGCGAAGACCACCGTTCAGGTTCACGTTGACGATGCCACACTCACGGAATCTGCCTCCACCGCGATTTTCCGCATCGTGCAGGAAGCGCTGACGAACGTGGCGAAGCATGCCCACGCAAACGAAGTGCGGATTGCCATTTCCGCGAGCACGGATACCTGCACGGTACGCATTGAAGATGACGGCCGCGGCGCCGAGATCGACGGCGAGCGCAAGCCACGCTCGTTCGGTCTGCTTGGCATGCGTGAGCGCGCGCGTCAGCTTGGCGGCTTCGTTCTGATAGATAGCGCGCCGGGCGCCGGTTTCCGGATTGCAGCTCATATTCCGCTAAGCGCGATCCAGTCAGACCAGGCACGAACACGCTGAGGTGATTTCCGTTTGGATGCGTCAGCGGCGCATGCATCATTCCGCCCGCGCGGATTCACACGGCAGCGGATCCACATGGCTCAATCGTGTGCGCCGGAAGCTGGATCTCGCTCAACAGGACCGTCATCGACATGCGCTTTGGCGCCCAGGCTGCCTATTTCTCTGCGCAGCGAAGCGATTTCCGCTTGCAAAGTCTTGATGTCGCGATGCATCTCACGGCGCAGCAGACGCTCTTCCTGTTCGACGAAAATGGCTGCAATGCTGGCGAACACCAGCGATATCAGACCATAGCCGAGCAACACGACGAAAGCGGCAAAGACACGCGATGCCGGGGTAGTCGGCGCCATGTCTCCGTACCCGACAGTTGCGCTGCTTTCGAATGCGAGCCAGACGCCTTCGGCGTAGGTGTGCACGCCCGGTTCGAGCCAGTAAAACCCGGCTCCCGCCGAAGCAAGCAGCGCCGCTGCAGTTACGAGCAGCAAAAACAATCGGTTGGGCGTGAAGAATCCGCGCAGCGACACCACTAGTCGCGCCGCCACCAGGCCCATAAACAGAATCCGCAGAACCCACTCGAGTGACGACCAGGGGGTAACGCCCCATGCGACGCTGGTCGCGGCTCCAATCGCGATCAGAACGTCATAGCGGTTTCGCATGAGAAAGCGCCTGGGTTTGCGGCTCAGATGCACCATCCAGGTCAGTGAAACGGCGAAGCCGGCCAACATGCACACGTATAACGCCCGGCCCATCTGATGAAGCATGGGCGAGTCAACGGCCAGTTCGAAATAAAACGCGGGAATGGCGAGCAGGCTGGAGCCAAACAGGATCCACTGCAACCAACGCCATGTGCGTACCGCCCGTGCGTCGTCATGCGGATCGACACCGCCCAGGCCGGCTACGCGAAAACCATCGTTCATCTCGCCACCGCCTCTGAGGTTACGACGCTCAATTGCAACGCCAATCCCGTCCAGCGCCCGTACATGACATCGCCGCTTTGGTAATTGGGACGACGCCACCTGCTGCTCCAGCGTAAGAGTTCGGCCCCGGCAGACTTTGATACGGATCATAAGGTTGCGAGATGTGCCGCCACAAAGCCTGCAAATGCCAGCAGCACGCGAACCAGATCGCGCGATGTAAGGCCACGTCCTGATGACCGCTACTTGATCCAACTCAATCGGAACGCCGGCGCGGCGGGTATGTTGGATCGACGTCCGGAGTGCGCATTTGGGCAGACCGCGACATTCGGATGGCGACGAACATTAAAAGGAATATTGACGTGCAAAACTCTGACCAGATTCCCGAACGGTACCGGACCGCTGAAGTTGATAGCTACGATGCAGAGGACGGCAAGTTCTACCTCGTCGGCGGCGGCATCGCTTCGTTAGCGGCAGCGGCCTTCCTGATCCGCGATGGGCACGTACGCGGCTGCAACATTACCATTCTGGAAGCGCTCGACAAACCTGGCGGCAGCCTCGACGGCTCGGGTTCGGCGGAAAGCGGCTACGTCGTGCGCGGCGGACGCATGCTCGAAAGCAAGTATCTGTGCACCTATGATCTGTTCTCGTCGATTCCGGCTCTGGACGGCAGCAAAAGCGTCACGCAGGAAATATTCGAGTGGAACGAAACCATCAGCACCTCGTCCAGGTCGCGGCTCGTCAGAAACGGCAACCGCGAAGATACGCCCGCGTACGGGCTGGATGAACATGACTTGCTGACGCTGGGCCGCCTGTCGATCGAACCAGAAGTCATGCTCGGCAATAGTCGCATTTCCGATCACTTCGATGTGTCTTTCTTCGAAACCAATTTCTGGTTGATGTGGTGTACGACGTTCGCGTTCCAGCCGTGGCATAGCGCGGTCGAGTTCCGGCGCTATCTCCTGCGCTTCGCGCATATGTCCTCCGGATTCAACCAGTTGCACGGCATCATGCGCACGGTCTACAACCAGTACGATTCGATGATCCTGCCACTGCGCCGCTGGCTGGACGAGCATGGCGTTGCGTTCCGGCCGAACATCCAGGTTACCGATCTGCTGTTCGACGAAAGCGGCGCGGAGAACCGCGTCCGCGGCATTGTCTGTGAATCCGCGCATCGGCGCCTCGAGATACCGGTCGCGACGGCAGACAAGGTCATCGTCACGCTCGGATCGATGACCGCCGGCTCCAGCCTCGGCAGCATGGATCACCCCGCGCCTTTGACTACCGTCGACAGCACTGGCGCCTGGGCTCTGTGGAAGACGATCGCGGCTGGTCGGCCCGAATTCGGTCACCCTTCCGTTTTCGCGGATCATATCGACGAGTCGAAGTGGCTGTCATTCACGGTCACGTTGCGCGACCCGGCGCTGTTTCGGCTGATCCGCGACCTGACCGGCAATGTGCCGGGTGAAGGCGGGCTGATTACCTTTCCCGAGTCGAGCTGGCTCGCGTCCATCGTGTTGCCGCATCAGCCGCATTTCATCGGTCAACCCGCGGGCGTGGAGGTGCTGTGGGGCTACGGCTTGCGGGTCGACCAGCCCGGCGACTTCGTCGGGAAGCCGATGTCGGCATGCAGCGGCCACGAAATTCTGACCGAAATCCTTGGCCATTTGCGGATCGAAGCAGAAGCAGCGCGTATTCTCGAACACGCCAACTGCATTCCCTGCCTGATGCCGTTCATCACGAGCCAGTTCATGCCGCGCAGCAAGGGCGACCGGCCGCACGTGAGCCCTGACGGCTGGCAAAATCTCGCGTTCACGGGGCAGTTCTGCGAGCTGCCCGACGATGTCGTCTTCACCGTCGAATACTCGATCCGTTCAGCGCAGAATGCGGTGTACGCGCTACTCGGACTCGATCTTGCGGCGCCAGACGTCTACAAAGGCCAGCACGATCCGCGAATCGTGTACAAGGCGTTTTCAGCGTTGCGTGACCGCTAACGCTCGCTATCCTGCTTCCCGCTGGAACCGTGCGGCCCAGGTGCGCCGCTCTCGAAGAAAACCGCGTCAACGTCTTTCAGCGAGGTAATGTAGTGGACATCAACGGGCCGCCGCAGATCAATAGCTTTCGTGCGCTTCTTGGGCGTCTGAAGGAGCATCCGCTCGCACGCGTCGGCCCGGGCCTCATCACCGGTGTCGCCGATGACGACCCGAGCGGCATCGCCACCTATTCGCAGGCAGGCGCGCAGTTCGGCCTGAACATGCTCTGGACGATGCCGCTCGCCTTCCCGTTGATGGCAGCCGTCCAGGCGATGTGCGCGAACCTCGGCCGGGTAACCGGTAAAGGGCTCGCCGCCAACATCAAGAGCGCATTCCCGCAGGTCGTGCTTCAGGGCGTCGTGTTGTTGCTGCTCGTCGCCAATGTCCTGAATATCGCTGCCGACGTCGCCGCCATGGGTGAAGTCGCGGAACTCGTGAGTGGTATCGACCGCCATTTGATGACGGCCTGCTTCGTGTTCGGAACACTGCTGTTGCAGGTATTCGTCCCCTACCACCGGTACGTCTTCTTTCTGAAGTGGCTGACCGTCTCGCTGCTCGCCTATGCCGCCGTGCTATTCACGGTTCACGTGCCGTGGAGCGAAGTCGCGCTGCGCGCGCTGTCGCCGCATCTTACGTTGAACGCCAACGCGGCGGCAGTGATCGTTGGCGTGTTCGGCACGACGATCAGCCCTTACCTCTTTTTCTGGCAGGCATCCGAAGAAGTCGAAGAGATGCAGGCGAATGGCGGCAGTGTCGCGCTTGTGAATGACGCGCGTGCGGCGCCCACGGAGCTTCGACGCATTCGCTGGGACACGTGGACCGGCATGTTCTATTCGGACGTCACGGCTTTTTTCATCATTCTGGCGACCGCCGTCACGCTGCATGTGGCCGGTGTGACCGACATCACCACCGCAGCGCAAGCCGCGAGCGCGCTGCGGCCGCTTGCCGGCAATTTTGCCTACATCCTTTTTGCGCTGGGTATCCTCGGCGTCGGCCTGATCGGCGTGCCGGTGCTCGCCGGCTCCGGCGCTTACGCGCTCTCCGAGGCGATGGGCTGGCGTGAGGGTCTGGAGCGTAAGGTGCGCGATGCACGCGGGTTCTACGCCATCATCGCCGTCAGCGTGCTGGCGGCACTCGCCATCCAGTATTCGCCGATCAGTCCGATGAAGGCGCTGTTCTGGAGCGCGGTCATCAACGGCGTCGTGGCCGTGCCGCTGATGGTCGTGATTCTGATCCTCGTGTCCAGAAAGTCGGTCATGGGTGCGTTCACCGCGAGCCGGCCGCTCATCATTCTGGGCTCGATCGCTACGCTGGTGATGGGCGCGGCCACTGTCCTGATGCTGCTGCCATCATAGACGGTCCAATCGCCTTTGCTTCCCTTCCAGCACTATTCAAACGCCGGCCCCGGCACCCGCCGCGAGTTCCACGATATCGGCCGTGATCTCGTCCTGACGAACCTGCCGGTAGCGTTGTGTGAGTTCGGCAAGCGTCTCCTTCACATTGGTGCGCGCGGCCAGCATCGCGCGCACGCGTGCCTCGTTTTCGGCAGCGAACGACAGCATCAATGCCTCGCACAACTCGACATACACGTAGGCTTCGACCAGTCCCGCAAGCAGATGACCGGCGGGCAATGTGAGTAACGGTGGCTGGGTGCACCGCTCAATGGAAAATCGCGAGAAATCGAACGGAATCAGGCCGTGTTCAACGATCTCGCAGTGCGCCGCGATGCCCGGCACTGCGTGAATGACCGAGACGTGGGTCACGCCTCGATCGCCAAGACGCGCATAGAGCGCGTCCGTTATCCGGCTTGCGAGCGACGGTACATCGTCGGCATGGGAGGCCGCGGGAGAACTCCAGGCGAACGGCAGCCGGCGTTCATTTGCCACAATCTCGCCGCGCGTACCGACGAGCAGCAGTTCACACTGCGCCGACGTCAGACGGGACAACGCGTGGTCGATGATCTGCTCGTTAAACGAGCCGACGAAACCCTGCTCCGCGCACAGCGCGATGACGATCCGCGCGCCGTGCTCCAGCACGCGCGCAGGTTCGCCCGAAGCGTGGCTCAGCGCGGCGCCAATCGCAGCGCCCACTGTCGAAGCCGACGAACGGATCCCCGGCAAGCGCCGTTGGGCTTCGCGCGAACGTGCTGCCGCAATGCCGCGCATCGCCCCGATAACGGCGTCCAGTTGCCGGGCGGTCGCGCTGCGCGACTCGATTTCGGCGAGTTTTCCGCTCATGGCGCGTTCCCGCTGCTTGCCGTGCCGCTAGCAGCCGCTGGCGCGAACTGTTGCACCAGTTCGCGAACTGCAGCAACCAGCACCGCCTGAACGTCGGCGCTCAACGGCGTGCGCGAGGATCGCGAAAAGCCCGCCGCGATCTGGCTTTGCAGGCGCTGGGTCGCCAGATGTCCGGCCAGTTGCGATCGCACTTGCACGACAATTTCGCTCGATACTGAATCGAACACCCCGTCCGCCAATGCTGACAACAGCGCGATCTCTTCGAGCGTGCTTAACGCGCTGAAGCGCGGCTGCGCGATCAATGCACGGATACGTTGCCCGCGGGCTATCTTGCCGGCGACATGCGCGTCCGTCAGCCCCCCGAACCGGCTGAACATCTCCAACTCCAGGAATTGCGCGTAATCGAGGCGCAGCCTTCCCGACACGCCCCGCAAAGCCGGATGTTGCGCCTTGCCGCCAACACGGCTAACGCTCAAGCCCACATCGACGGCCGGACGCTGGTTTGCCGCGAACAACGCCGCATCGAGCACGATCTGACCGTCCGTAATCGAAATGAGATTGGTCGGGATATACGCGGACAGGTTGCCCATATCGGTTTCCGCGACCGGCAGCGCGGTCAGCGATCCGCCACCCAGCCCGGCCGACAGCTTCGCCGCGCGTTCCAGCAGACGGGCGTGGACATAGAAGATGTCGCCAGGATAGGCCTCGCGCCCCGGCGGCTCGCGCGTCAGCAGCGCCAGTTCACGATGCGTCGCGGCATGCTTGCTGAGGTCGTCGACTACAACCAGTGCGTGCTGTCCCCGATCGCGAAAATACTCGGCGATCGTGAAGCCCGCGAACGGTGCGATCCATTGCAATCCCGGCGCTGACGCGGCGGCGGCGACAACGAAGATGCAGCGCTCGGGCGCACCGTACTGACGCACCGATTCGATGACCCGCTGCACGGCGGTTGTGCGCTGGCCAATCGCCACGTAGACGCAGATCATGTCCGAATGCTTCTGGTTGACGATTGTGTCGATCGCTAAAGCAGTCTTGCCTGTGGCGCGATCGCCGATAATCAGCTCGCGCTGCCCGCGGCCGATCGCGAACAGCGCATCGACGAGCAGTACACCCGTTTCGACGGGCTCACTGACCAGATCGCGCTCGATGATCGCCGGCGCCGGCCGTTCGACCGGCATGCGCGTCTCGGCAACGATGGGATCGTCGCGGTCGAGCGGTCGCCCGAGCGGATCGATCACACGCCCCAGCAGCCCTTCTCCAACCGGCACTTGCAGCACAGTGCCGGTGCAGGTCACGCAACAGCCCGCTTCAACGGCGGTGCCGTCGTCCAGCAGCACGACACTGATAACGTCCGCATCCAGCGTGTGCGCGAAGCCGGTCGCGCCGCTCTCGAAATGGAGCAGTTCGTTGAGGGCCGCAGCCGGCAGTCCGGAGACAAATGCGATGCCATCGCCAAACCGTTCAACGCGTCCGAGCGTCTGCGCATGTGGCTTCACAACAGTTCGGGCGAGTGTGTTGCGCTGCTCCGCGAGCCAGGGATCGTCGGTCATGTCAGCGGGGCGCATTGTCGCTACTCAGCAATGCCGCGCTGATCCGCGCGAGATCGGCCTTAAAACTGTTGCGCACCACCGCGTGCGCAGCCGTCAGTTCCAATCCGGCGATCAGCGAAGGGTCGACCTCGATTTGAAGAGATACCGGCCGGTTCAGACAGGTTGTCAATGCAGCACGGCAGCTCTCCTGTTCCTGTTGGCTCAGCGTACGCGGCGCGCAGAGCGAAAGCGCGACACCGTTTGCGCCGAGTTCCGTGCGAACCTGCGCGGGCAGCTGGGCGATCCCGTCGACGAGACCGCCGATGAAACCGCTCACCCGCGCATCTTCAGGTAGCCGGTCAAGCAGTTTTGTCGCGATATCGATGGCGAGTTGCGTCGCCCGGGCGGCGACAAGCTTGCCCTGCTCCGCACGCGCCGCCTCGATTTCGGCGGTGGCTGTTGCGCGCAGCCTGTCCGAGTCAGCGTGCGCCGCGGCCAGCAACGCGGCCTTCTCGTTCTCGGCTTCCGCAGCGATCGTTTTCATGGCGTCGGCGCGAGCGGCGACAAGCCGCTGCGTCTCGTGAACCGCCGCGTCTCGCTCAAGGACTGCCGCGTGCTTCGCCGCATCGGCATCCGCAATCAACGCTTGCGCCGCCTTCTGACGCTCGGCGATGATGCCCGCGACAGGACGGAACAGGAAGCGCGCCAGCAACCATATGAGCACCAGCGCATTGATGGTCTGCAACAGGAGTGTCGACCAATCGATTCGCATGGCCGCCGCCTATTTGACGAACGGGTTAGCGAAGAGCAGCAATAACGCGATCACGAGGCAGTAAATCGCCATCGTCTCGATCATTGCAAGCCCGACGAAGAGCGTGCGCGACACGGTTCCAGCCGAGTCCGGCTGCCGCGCGATCGCATCCATCGCCGCGGCGACCGCGCGGCCTTCAGCAAGCGCCGGCCCGATCGCGCCGAACGACACAGCCAGCGCTGCAGCGGCAATGCTGACAACTTCGATGAGGTTATTCATGAGACTTCGCCCTTTTTTAGGCTGACCTGATTGTGGGTATCGCTGATCGCCGCGCCAATGAAAACCATCCCCAGCACGGAAAAAATATAGGCTTGCACCGCGCCGGTGAGCAGGTCCAACGCCATCAGCGGAATGGGTACGAGCAACCCTGCAAGCGACAGGATGATGCCGATCACAAACACGCCGCTCATCACATTGCCGAACAGGCGCACGACGAGCGAAAACGTCCGGGTGATCTGCTCGACGACATTCAGCGGGATCATGACCCAGCTCGGCTCGGCGAATGCCGCTAGGTAGGCGGCCGTGCCGCGCGTGCGAATGCCGTAGAAGACCGTGGCACCCAGCACGATCAGCGCAAGCGCCGCATCGGTCTCGAGGTGTGCGGTCGGGGGGCTCACTCCCGGTACAAGCGCCGACCAGTTGGCAATCAGCACGAAGATGAAGAGCGTGCCGATCAGCGCACGGTAAGTGGCGGGCTCGGTTTGCATGGTATCGCGGATCTGCTGATCGATCGTGACGACCAGCAGTTCAAGGGCGGTTTGCAGCCTGGTCGGCGCGAGCGACAACCTTCGGCTCAGCAAGACTGCCCCTACAGTCAGCAGAATCATGAGCGCCCACGTGACAAGTACCGGCGCCGTAATGGATAGCGGGCCGATATGCCACAGCGGCGCGGTCGCGAGCGGTGAAGTGGTCATTGGCCGCCTCCATAGCGCCGCACCGCCACGCCACGCGCAAGCAGAAACCCCATCATGCCCGCGAGCGGCCCCAGAGCGCCGAGATGCGCGAGCATCAGAAATAATGCGCCGGTGAGCGCGAATCTGGCGAGCTGCAAGGCCAGGGCCGGTATCGCTTTGCCCGATGCAAACAACGGCCAGTTCCAGCGCAGCGACAGGAAGTGCCAAGCACCGGCCAGGATTCCCACTGAGAGTCCCAGCGCGAGTTGTGTCGCTATCGACGGTAGCGGACTATTCATGATGGTTCCGTTGCTGACGATGCATCCATTTCCACGCCGACCAAAAGCCGACTGCTGCGCCGATCATCAGCAGCGGCGCCGAGAAGAACACGCGGGTGCCGAATGTCCGATCCAGCCAGTGGCCGACTCCGAGACCCATCAACGTGGGCAGGACAATGGCCCAACCGAGGATGCCGATCTGGCCGAGCCGGCTGCCGAGCGACGGTTCCGGCTCCTCGCGACCGCGTAAATTGCGCTCGGCGGCCTGTCTGGCGGCGCCGGCGATCTGCTCGCCCCGCTGCTTGCGCTCGTCCGTGTGGCGCCCGTTCATCGCAGGGTTCCTCCAATGCTATCCGCGGCCGCGCCGTCGGCGCCTGCGCGTGGCCGCAGATAGCGCAGCATCTGACGCACGGCGCGAGCATGCAGTTGCAACTGCTCGACGCGGGCGCGCCGCGCCGCATCGGCCTCGCTGGCGTGGCGGCTGCGAACACCTTGTTCAAGGCCTTCAAGGGAGTCGCCGGGGACCGCTTCGCGGCAAGCAATGGAAACCTCCGTTCCGTGCGAGACCAATAGCACCCCGCCATCGACCGCGCAGTAGTGGATCGAATCATCGGCACACGTCCAGCGGACCACCGAGGGCGTCAGCAGCGTCACGAAGTCGGCATGACCAGTCCGGATGCCGAACGAGCCGCTTTCATCCTCCGCGCGTAGAGACACGATCTCGACTGCGTCGAACCACACGCGCGACGGCGTGGCCAACGTCAGTGTCAGGTGGGTGGCGCTCATTTCGCGGTCTCCGCGACGTGGGTCGCACCATCTTGCACGGCGGCTTGCTCCTTGAGGCGGCCTTCGTCGAGGGTGCCGATCATGTAGAGCGAGCTTTCCTGCCACGCATCGCACTCGCCGGCCAGAATCGCCTTGCACCCGGCGATCGTATCGGCGAGCGCCACCGAACGGCCCGCTTCGCCCGTAAAGGCTTCGGTGACGACGAACGGCTGGGTCAGAAAGCGCTGCAAGCGCCGGGCTCGCCCCACGAGGGCGCGGTCCTCGGCACCCAGTTCCTCTATCCCGAGCAAGGAGATGACGTCCTGCAGCTCGCGGTAGTGTTCGATGATCCTGCGCACCTCGGTGGCGACGTTCGCGTGTTCCTCGCCGACCACAAGCGGATCGAGCAGGATCGACGACGACGCGATCGGATCGATCGCGGGATACATGCCTTCGCCGGCCATCGCACGCGACAACACGACCATGCTGTCGATATGCGCGGCAATCGCGGTCACTGCGGGATCGGTGAAATCGTCGGCCGGCACGTACACCGCTTCGATTGCGGTGACCGATGCGTCGCCTACCGACACAATGCGCTCCTGCAGGCTTGCGACTTCGCTCGCGAGCGTGGGCTGGTAGCCCACTCTGGACGGCATGCGCCCCATCAGGCCCGATACCTCGGCCCCCGCCTGCACGAAGCGGAAAACGTTATCCATGAGCAGGAGAACGTTCTGGTGGCGTTCGTCACGGAAATACTCGGCGATTGTCAGCGCCGTAAAGGGCACGCGCCAGCGCGCGCCCGGTGGCTCGTTCATCTGTCCATAGACCAGCACGGTGCGCGCCAGCACGCCGGACGTGCGCATGTCGAGCAGCATTTCGTGCCCTTCACGTGAGCGTTCGCCAACGCCTGCGAATACGGAGATTCCTTGATAGCGCTCCACCATCGCGTGGATCAATTCCATGACCAGCACCGTTTTGCCGACTCCTGCTCCACCGAACATCGCGGCCTTGCCGCCCTGGGCGAGCGGCGCAAGCAGGTCGATCACCTTGATGCCCGTTGCGAACAACGTGGTGGTGCCTTTCTGCGACGCGAGCGGCGGCGCGGCGCGATGAATCGGGCGGCGCTCGATCTGTGCGGGTAAGGCTTCGCCGTCGTCACGTGTCGCGCCGGTCACGTCGAGCAGCCTGCCTAGCACGGCCTCGCCAACGGGCGCTTCGATAGGCCCGCCACAGACCCTTACGCGGGCGCCGCGCCGCAATCCAGCGGTGGACTGCAGCGCCAGCGCCCGCACTGTGGTTTCACTCAAGTGGGCTTGCACCTCGGCAAGCACCGGCGCGAGGTCGTCCGACAGGATGAGGAGCGCGTCGCCCACTGGCGGCAGCATGTCATCGGCAAACGTCACGTCGACGACTGCACCACGTACGGCGACCACATACCCGTCGCTTGTGGCCAACGGGGTTGTCGAGAACGCAGGTGCCAGATCAGCCGACATTGTTGGGCCTCCATGCGGCCGATTTCGAATAGTCCAAGATACCGCCGCTGCCACTCGATCAACTGATTTTCATCAAACCTGTGAGAGATGATGTTTAACCGGAAACAGTCTGTTGTTCATGTCCGCTCAATCCTCTGAATCATCACATCAATTCAAGTGTTCTGGATCTGGCGATGTGTCCTTTGAGCACATGAGCAAAGACGGCCAATGCAGCGTTCGCATCTTTGTGCGCCACAGTGGCTGTCACCTTGCATTCGGCAACTGCCGGCCGGCCCGCAAGCTCGCGCATTTGCCTCATGGCCTTGTCAGCACCTCGTCCGCCGAAGCTGCAAAAGAACGCAACGTGCGGAAGCCGCGCACGGCTCTCGGCGAGATAGGAGCGAACCGGCGCGGACACCGAACCGGCCCAGACCGGCGTGCCGATTACGACCAGGTCGTACGCCGTGACATCGCGTCCGGCTGGAACGATTTCGACGGGACGCTTCATGATGATGTCAGCCAGCGAGCGCAAATATCCCCCCATCCCTTTGCGATTGCTGAAATCGCAAATCTCTTCGATATCCGCTGCCAGCATTTTCGCCATTGCCTGCGCGAGCAATCGTGTGGTGCCGGTGCGCGAAAAATAGACAACAAGGACTTTCGCTTGGGACATTTCAATCTCCTCACCACAGCTGTCGTGCATTCACGTGCGGGAATTGCTGTGCATGTCGGGAGCATAGGCGTGGATGAGAGCGTTCTTATGATCCATGTCAATCGACGGACTTGCCCGTCATCACGTTCAGTTGCCGTGTAGGAAAAGGCTGACACGGACGCAGGACATCCTACGCAAAGCTCGGCGCTACCTGATTTGTTTCGAGTGGCCGCTGCTCAATACTGAATTTCAAGACAAGCGAGGATCGAGTGCCCCGCGACGTTCTCGCAGCCCCTGCCGAAAGTGACCCGTAAGGAGACCGGCCATGTCAAACGCCAACCCTTCCGCCAACGCCGCGATGCTGGCCGGACACCCCCAAAACACGCGTGACGCAGCGAGCGAATTCGATGAAATCCTCGCCCTGGCTCGTGAGGCCGGCATGCTGATCACGCTGGACGGACAAATCGGCCGCGAGAAATACCAAAGCATCGCGGGCTCGCTGCATGCCTTCAAACTCTTCGCTGAAGCGTTCTGCCAGAGCCTCAGCCAACGTGCGACGGCCTGACGAAGCGTGCGATTCACTTGCCATCAGAGGTGGCGCAATGAAGCTGACTTTTCTGGGTGCGACCGAAACCGTCACCGGCTCGAGATATCTGCTGGAAGGCGCCGGTCTACGGGTGCTGATCGACTGCGGGCTCTTTCAAGGCACAAAAAATCTGCGTCTGCGTAATTGGGCCACGTTCCCGGTCCCGGTCGAAACGCTCGACGCGGTGATCCTGACGCACGCTCACCTGGATCACAGCGGCTATCTGCCGGTTCTCGCGCGGATGGGATATCGGGGACCGGTCTATTGCAGCCGTGGGACCCGCGAACTGTGCGAAGTGCTGCTGCGCGACAGCGCCAGACTGCAGGAAGAAGAAGCCGCCTTCGCAAACCGCCATGGGTTTTCGAAACATCATCCCGCGTTGCCGCTATACACGCTCGACGATGCCGAAAAGGCGCTGCAGCTGCTCGTGCCACGCGAATTCGATGTACCGAAACAACTGAATAAGCAAGCGTGCTTCCGGCTGTTGCCGTCCGGGCACATTCTGGGCGCTGCCAGCGTTGTGATGTGTGTGGAGGGCAAGGTGATCGCGTTCTCGGGCGACGTGGGACGTCCGAACGATCCGATCATGCGCCCGCCCATGCCGCTTGCGCACGCCGACTATCTGGTGGTCGAGTCCACTTACGGCAATCGTCTGCACGAGACAGGCGATCCGGCCACCGAACTTGCCGATATCTTCGCGCGCACCTTCCGGAAGGACGGTGTCGTCGTGATTCCGTGTTTCGCAGTCGGCCGTGCGCAGTCCATTCTTCACTACATTGCCCGTCTGAAGGCGGCCGGCCGGATGGCCAACGTGCCGGTTTATCTCGACAGCCCGATGGCGTCGAGCGTCACGCAACTGTACCGGCATCACGTCGGCGAGCATCGCCTCACGATGACCGAAGCGAATGCGATCAGCGGCGCAGCCGAAATGGTGCGTACCGTCGACGAATCCAAAGCCGTAACGGCCCGGGGCGGTCCAATGGTGGTGATCGCCGGCAGCGGGATGGCAACCGGCGGGCGAGTTGTGCATCACCTGAAGGCGTTCGCGCCCGATAGCCGCAACACCATTGTGCTGGTCGGCTATCAGGCTGCCGGCACACGCGGCGCGGCGCTTGCCGCCCTTGCGCCCACGATCAGGATTCACGGTGACGATGTGCCTGTGCGGACGTCGGTCGTCGCGCTTTCGTTACTGTCCGCGCATGCGGATTACCAGGAACTGACGGCATGGCTTCACTCCATCTCCGTGCCGCCGGAGCGAACCTTCGTCACCCACGGCGAGCCTGGCGCCGCTGACGCGTTGCGGCTTCATCTCGAGGAAACGCTTCACTGGCGCTGCGAGGTGCCCACCTACCTCGAATCCGTCGAACTGCCCGGATCCGCCCGCGATGCAGACATTCACCCCTGCGAGTCAACCGCGATGTCCGACCCTGTATTGACTGATCCAGATCAATCGGCCAGCCGTCCCGAAGTGACCTAATCAACGTGTCTTAAACATTAACGAGGGCATGTCATGAAGAATCTAGCGGATTCATTGTCGGGGCCACCTGTATCCGGCGTGGCCGCCCCGACGAAGGCCTCGGCGGCGAAACCCTTGCGGCTCGGCCTGCTGACGGCGCTTGTAATCGGGTCGATGATCGGCAGCGGTGTGTTTTCGCTGCCGCAGAACATGGCATCGGGCGCCGGCGCCGCTGCAGTGTTGATTGGCTGGCTGATTACCGGTGTGGGCATGTTGATGCTCGCCTTCGTCTATCAGACCCTGACGACGCGAAAACCCGATCTCGACAACGGCATCTATGCGTACGCCCGTGCCAGTGCCGGCGAATTCGTCGGCTTCAACTCCGCATGGGGTTACTGGGTCAGCGCGTGGATCGGCAATGTCGGCTATCTCGTCATCGTATTCGGCACGCTCGGTTATTTCTTTCCGGTATTCGGCGACGGCAATACACGCGCCGCCGTATTGGGCGCGTCGATCGTGCTGTGGATCATGCATGCGGTGATTCTGCGCGGCGTGCGCAGCGCGGCTGTTCTCAATGCAATCACTACGGTGGCCAAGGTCATTCCTTTGCTGCTGTTCATTCTGCTCGCCCTCGCGGCATTCAGAAGCCACATCTTCACGCAGGACTTCTGGGGCAGCCCGAAGCTCGGCAGCGTGTTCACGCAGGTCAAAAGCACAATGTTGATCACCGTCTGGGTGTTCATCGGCATCGAGGGCGCCAATGTGTTTTCGGCCCGGGCGCAACGTCGCGCGGATATTGGACGCGCCACGATGCTCGGTTTCGCCGTGGTGCTGCTTCTGCTGATGGCCGTTTCGCTGCTCTCGCTTGGTATCGTCTCGCAGAGCGATCTGGCCGCAATGAAGAACCCGTCGATGGCCGGCGTGCTCGACAAGGCCGTCGGCACCTGGGGCGCGGTACTGATCAGCATCGGGCTACTGGTGTCGGTAGGCGGCGCACTGCTCGCATGGACCTTGCTGGCGGCGGAAACGCTGTTCACACCTGCGAGCGGCGGCGTGATGCCGGCCTTCCTCGCACGCGAGAACAGCCACGGCGTACCTGCCAATGCACTGTGGGTGACAAACGGGCTCGTGCAGTTGTTCCTGATCATCACACTGGTGTCGAACGCGACCTACCAGGCGTTGATCTCGCTCGCGACCTCGATGATCCTGATTCCTTACCTTTTCTCGGCCGTGTACGCAACCCGCATTGCCATGCGCGGCGACGGCTACGCCGTAACCGACACCGTCCGTGGACGCGACATGCTGATCGGCGCGGTCGCAAGCGTCTACTGCTGCTGGCTGCTGTATGCAGCTGGCCCGAAGTATCTGCTGCTTTCCGCTCTGCTCTACGCACCTGGCGTCCTGCTGTATGGCTGGGCAAAACACGAACGCGGCGCGCGTCTTTTCAAGCCCTTCGAAGCCGTCATTCTGGTCGCGCTGATCGCACTCGCCGCAATCGCCGCCTGGCTGCTGTCAAGCGGTGCGTTAGGCCTGTAAGCCGCCCATTACAAGGAGAACCTCTATGGCACTCGGCGTCTTTTCCGAGGTCGGCACCTTGCGCAAGGTCATGGTCTGCCGGCCTGGGCTCGCCCAGACGCGCCTGACCCCGGCCAGTTGCCGTGAACTGCTGTTCGACGACGTATTGTGGGTTTCCCAGGCCAAGACCGACCACTACGCGTTCGTCAGCGCGATGCAGGATCGCGGCATTGAAGTGCTCGATATGCATGACCTGCTCGCGGACATTCTGCAAGGCCAGGACGCACGCGACTGGGTACTCGAACGCAAGCTGTCCTCGGGTACGGTCGACCTGGAACTGTCCGCGCAACTGCTGCCCTGGCTCAACGAGATGAAAGCCGACGAGCTCGCCACCCGGCTGATCGGCGGGATCGTGCGCGCCGAGCTGCCGTTTGAGTCCGCGGGTCTGCTGTCGCAATGTACAGAACCGGCCGGGTTTATCCTTCCGCCGCTGCCCAATACGCTGTTTACCCGCGACAACAGTTGCTGGATCAACGACGGTGCTGTACTCGGCTCGATGTACTGGCCGGCGCGCCGCCAGGAAACGCTGCTGAGCGCGGCAATCTACCGCTTTCATCCGCTGTTCAGCGGCGGCACGCGCATCTGGTGGGGCGGCCCTGACATCGATCACGGCGGCGCTACGCTGGAAGGCGGCGACGTCATGCCTTTATCGCGCGACGTCGTACTGATCGGCATGGGTGAGCGCACGTCGCCGCAGGGCGTCGCGCAACTCGCACGATCCCTTTTCGCACATGAATCGGTGAAACATGTGATCGCCGCACAGTTGCCGCGTTCGCGCGGCGCCATGCACCTCGATACGGTGTTCACCTTCTGCGACCGGGACCTGGTCACGATCTTTCCGGAAGTTGTCGACGGCATCCGCTGCACCAGTCTGCGCCCGTCGCAACAGCCACACGCGCTCGATGTCCGGCCCGAGACCGCACCGTTTCTCGAAGTCGTCGCCCGTGCGCTAGGTCTTAAGGAACTTCGCACCGTCGCCACCGGCGGCGATACATGGGAGGCCGAGCGCGAACAGTGGGACGACGGCAACAACGTGATCGCGCTCGCGCCAGGCGTCGTGGTGGCCTACAACCGCAACGTCTACACGAACACGCTGCTGCGTAAGGCGGGCGTCGAAGTCATCACTATTCCGAGCGGCGAACTGGGGCGCGGGCGCGGCGGCGGACATTGCATGACCTGCCCGATCGAACGCGATCCCGTCTGACACCCCGCCCGCCTCGCCTATTTCAAGGAACCGCACACCATGGCATTCAACCTGCGCAACCGCAGCCTGCTGAACATGCAGGACTTCACTCCACGCGACATCCGCTTTCTCCTCGACCTCGCCGCCGAACTGAAGCGCGCCAAGTACGCCGGCAACGAAGTCGCGCGGCTCAACGGCAAGAATATCGCGCTGATTTTCGAAAAGACCTCGACCCGCACGCGCTGCGCCTTCGAAGTTGCCGTGCACGACCAGGGCGGCCATGTCACCTACATCGATTCGGCGAGCTCGCAGCTTAGCCGCAAGGAGTCGCTCAAAGACACCGCGCGCGTGCTCGGCCGGCTCTATGACGGGATTGAATATCGCGGCTTTCACCAGAGCGTGGTGGAAGAGCTCGCGTTGTACTCGCATGTTCCCGTATGGAACGGACTGACCGACGAATTTCATCCGACCCAGGTGCTCGCGGACTTGCTGACGATGCAGGAATTCGGTGAAAAGCCGCTGCACGAACTGTCGTTCTGCTACCTCGGCGACGCCCGTTTCAACATGGGCAGTTCGCTCCTGATCGGCGGCGTGCAGATGGGCATGGATGTGCGCATTGCCGCGCCCCGCGAACTTTGGCCTCACGACGATCTCGTGGCACAGATGCGGCACCTTGCGGAGCGGACCGGTGCTCGCGTGGCGATCGTCGAGGATCCGCATGAGGCCGTGAGCGGCGCCGACTTCGTCTATACCGACGTATGGGTTTCGATGGGTGAGCCGGTGGAGGCCTGGGGGCCGCGCATCGAGCTTTTGCGGCCATACCAGGTCAATGCCGCGTTGATGAAAGCGACGGGCAAGCAGCGCACCCACTTCATGCATTGCTTACCCGCTTATCACAATCTCGAGACCGAAACCGGCCGGCAGATTCACGAGCACTTCGGTCTGTCCGAGCTCGAAGTCAGCGACGAAGTCTTCGAATCGAATGCGTCGATTGTGTTTTCGCAGGCTGAAAACCGCATGCACACCATCAAGGCGGTACTCGTGGCAACACTCGCTTAAGGAACCATCATGCGCATCCTGATCGCACTGGGCGGCAACGCGTTGCTTCGGCGCGGCGAACCGATGACGATGTCACACCAGATCGCCAATATACGCCGCGCCGCACAGCAGATCGCGCGGCTTGCCGACGGCAACCAGCTGGTCATCGCGCATGGCAACGGCCCTCAGGTCGGCCTGCTGGCACTGCAGGCAGCCGCCGCGGGTGCGTCTGGCGCGGCGCCGCTGGATGTGCTCGACGCCGAATCGGAAGGCATGATCGGCTATCTGCTCGAGCAGGAACTGGCCAACGCATTGCCGCCGCAGCGGCAGGTGGCGACGCTGCTGACGCGCGTCGAGGTCGACGCCGGCGATCCCGCCTTCATTCACCCCACCAAGCCGATCGGTCCCATTTACACAGAGGCAGAGGCCGAGCGCCTGGTCATCAGTAACAGCTGGAGCGTCGCCCGGGACGGTGACGGTTTCCGGCGCGTCGTTGCATCGCCGAAACCGCAACGCATCGTGGCGCTTCAGCCCATTCACTGGTTGCTCGACCACGATGCCGTGGTGATCGCCGCCGGGGGTGGCGGAATTCCGGTCACGGTCGCAGCAGACGGCCGGACTCGCTGCGGCGTGGAGGCCGTGATCGACAAGGACCTGTGCAGCGCGCTGCTTGCGGCTGACATCGACGCCGATCTGCTCCTGATCGCCACCGACGTGGACGCGGTTTATGCCGACTGGCACACGCCCTGCGAACGCGTGCTGAGCGAGGTATCGGTGGCAGGACTTCGGTCGATGTCTTTCCCGGCCGGCTCAATGGGACCGAAGGTCGAGGCAGCGTGCGAGTTCGTCTTGCGCACCGGCCGCCCGGCAGTCATCGGCTCGCTCGACCGCATCGAGGCGATGGCAAGCGGCACGGCAGGTACGCGTGTCGTGTGTGCGTAAACAACGTTCGACGATCGGGCAACCCGTGATGGAACCGGTCAATGCGGCGCTCGAGTCGAGCGTCCGCTATCTCGTCACCTATCTGGCCGGGCGTCGCATTTCTGTCCGGATGAAGTATCACGCGCTACCGCGCCGTTGATCTTGATCAACGCCGGCAACTACCCGGCTCCCAGACTCAGATCACGCGTTCATGCGCCACTCACCCACTTCTGGAGCACTGCAATGACTTACAAGACCATCGTCGTTCACCTGGATACAAGTGAGCGCGCGCACCCCAGGCTCGAATTCGCCCTGCGGCTCGCCAGGCAGTTCGACGCCCATCTGACCGGCGTATTTGCCGTGTTCACGCCCGACCCGCGCTCGCTCTACGTTATGGCCGGAACCGCCGAATACTACGGTACGCACGAACAGTTGCGCGCGGAACGCCGCGGCGCGCTCGAACGGCTCTTTCATGCGGAACTGAGCCGTGCGGAAGTTGCCGGCGAGTGGATCGCTGTCGACGCCCCCGCCAGCCTCGCCGTGCCGCAGCGCGGCCGGTGCGCCGACCTGATCATTGCCAGCCAGGACGATGCGCACGATCCGGAATCGTACGTCGGCGATTTTTTCCCTGAAAACCTGATCATGTCCGCAGGCCGGCCGGTGTTGCTGGTGCCGTACGCCAGCAACGTCACGTCACCCGGCGCGCACGTGATGATTGCCTGGGACGGCAGCCGCGAAGCCACCCGCGCAGTACACGATGCGCTGCCGTTCATGCGCGCGGCGAAGACCACCACGGTCGTCACCGTCAACGGCGAACGGGGCGAGCCGCGCGCGCGCATTCCGGGCGCGGATATCGCCACGCTCATCGCGCGGCACGGCGTGAACGTCGAGGTCAAGGATATTGAGGTCGGCCGCGATGCCTCGATCGGCGACGCGCTGTTGTCACAGGTATCCGCGATCGGCGCAGATCTGCTTGTGATGGGTGCTTACGGACACGCCCGCTGGCAGGAACTGGTGATGGGCGGCGCGACCCGCACGATCCTTAAATCGATGACCGTGCCGGTACTGATGTCGCATTGACGAACCGGGACGTCGAGTCAGTTCCATTCAGGAGAGTTCACCATGTATCAACAGATTCTGGTTGCCGTCGACGGCAGTGAAACTTCCGCGCGCGCCCTTGACGCGGCCTTGCAACTCGCGCGCGATTCCGGCGCAAAACTACAGCCCCTTTTTGTCGTAGACGTCCCGTTGATGTCATACGACGTACCCGGTTACGATCCGTCCTACGTCCGCACGGCGCTGCTCGAGGAAGGCGCGCACGTGATCGAGGATGCAGTCGCGAACATGAAGCGGGCCGGCGTGCAGGGCACGCCACGCATCGCCGAAACCGACCTGGCGGGCGACGACATCGCCCATTGCATACTGCGCGCGGCAAGCGATTTCAAGGCCGACCTGGTGGTCATGGGCACGCATGGACGGCGGGGTTTCCAAAGGCTGGTGCTCGGCAGTGTCGCAGAACGTTTCCTGCGCATCGCGCAGTGCGCGGTGCTGATGATCTCGGCACACAGCGCCAAACCTGTGACAAGCGACGCACAGGTAGCTGAACCGATCAGGGAACCGTCATGACCTGCAAAACCATGCTGGTGCATCTCGACGACAGCACCCATAGCACCGCGAGGATCGAGTTCGCACTTGAACTAGCCGGCCGGCACGACGCGCATCTGATCGGCCTGTATGTGGTTTGTCAGGATCTGACGCAGCCGATGTTTCTCCACGGCGAACGCGCACTGGTCGAGATTCGCGAAGCGCAACACGAGGCCAACCTTAAAGACGCGCAGGCGCGCTTTCTGGCGGCGGGCGAACGGACTGGGCGCAGCGTGGAATGGCGGGCGCCGGGCGGGCCGGCGGCGGAAGCAGCGGTCCTGCACGCGCGCCACGCCGACCTCCTGATCCTCGGTCAGGATGATCCCGACGACCCGTCATCCTATATCGCACGCCACTTTGTCGAGGACGTGCTGATGAGCTCGGGCCGCCCTGCCATTGTGCTGCCCTATGCCGGGGCCGTCCGTTCGTTTGCCGAAAACGTGATGATCGCGTGGGACGGCAGCCGCGAGAGCGCCCGGGCGATGGCCGACGCCTTGCCGCTGATCAAACGCGCGAAATTCGTCACCGTGATGACCCTGCAGCGTCACCCGGACAGTGAAGCGCCAGCCGGCATCGACGTCGCCGCCTGGCTTGAACGGCACGGCATCCAGGCAGGATTCGCGGCCGCACCCAAGGTGGCCGGGGTCCCCACGGGTGCGCTGCTGTTGAACATGCTGGCCGATCATCATATCGATCTGGTGGTAATGGGTGCATATGGGCATACGCGCGTGCAGGAACGGCTGCTCGGCGGCGTCACACGGACCATGCTTCAGTCAATGACTGTGCCGGTGCTGATGTCGCACTGATCTGGCAATGCAGGAATTGCGCGAAAAAAGCCCTCGCGCAATTTAAAGCGCCCGGTTTTCAGGGCGCTTCTTTTTTGGAGCCTCGGCCCCCGGCGCGGCTCCCATCGCAAGGTGGCTGCATACTGGCACGATCCGTGCAAACCGCGCACAATAGGCGACGCATGCGTTGTTCCGGCTGGCCGCAGTTATCGAAAATCACCGTGAAGTTTCCCGATCCGCGCCGCGCCTGCGTCATCAGTCAGCGTAGCGGATTGCCTACCATCCAACGAGGCGCACATGCCCTCTCGCGGTAAAACGCCGTTCGCTAAAAAATCGCCTTTGCCCATGCGGGTTGTCCCGCCTGAGCGGCGTCCCATGCTTGTCGCGGCAGTCACATTCGCTGTCGTTCTTGTGGCTGCGCTTGGTGCATGGCGTTGGGTCGGCGAGCAGTCATTGCGCTCCGCCAACAGCCGCTTTGAACAGAATACTGCACATATCACCGCTGACCTGCAGCGCGAGCTCACCTCCAGCGAATCACTGCTGCGCGGCGCGCGCGGCTTGCTCTCCGTCGCGCTGGCGGACGATGCCGACGCCTGGCGTCGATATGTCGCGCAACTCGATCTGGACCAAGCGTCGTCGGTGGTGCGCTCACTTGGCTATGCTGAGATTGACGCCGCCGCTGTCGCCCGCCTGACGGGCGGCACCGCTAACGTTACCGGACCAGCCGCCGCGCCACAACCGGTTGCTCCGGTGATCCAGATGGCGCCGGCCGCCGTCGATGTGATGCCGGTCGGCTACGACCTGGCGAGCGCTCCCGCGAGCCGGGCGGCGTTGCTGCATGCCATCGATACAGGGGCAAGCGCGCTCGACGCGAACGCAGCGCCGTTCGGCGATGTCGGCTCGAACCCTCACCCTCGTCTCTACGTGTATTTTCCGGTGTATTCGGACGCCGGATTGCCGTCGACATCACAAGCGCGCCGCGCGGGCATCAAGCAGCTGCTGGTAGCTGCGCTGGACACTACCCGCGTGTTCGACAACGCTCTTGCCCGGCAACGGCGCATCGATCTGCAGGTATTCACCGGAACCCCTGCCACACTGCTTTATTCGTCCGCCGCAGCAGACGACGACCTGGTGGAGACGGGCCCGGTCTTCCGCAAAACCGACACCTTGCGCGTCGGCGGTGTACCTATCACGCTGTCGTACACGGCGAGCGGCCGCTATCTGCGAGCCGAGGACGAATTTGCAGAAACCACGGTGCTGATCGCCGGCGTTGCGGCAGCGTGCCTCTTCAGTGCCATCGCCTTCCTGATCGTCAGAGGGCGCGGCGCCGGATCGGCCGCGACGAGCAAGGCGCGCAGCCAGTCGACCCTGGACGAGGCACGCATGATGGGGATCATCCGCTCATCGATGGAAGCCATCATTACCGTCGACGAACGGCAGAACATCGTCATCTTCAATCCAATGGCTGAACAGGTTTTTGGATGCACCGCGATGGAAGCGGTCGGCGCCTCGCTCTCGCGCTTCATTCCCGAGCGCTTTCGCGCGGGACACGCGCGGCATGTCGAACAATTCGGCGTGACCGGCGTTTCCGACCGCCAGATGGGCAAGCAACGTGTGCTGTTCGGCTTGCGGAGCAACGGCGAAGAGTTTCCTATTGAAGCGTCGATCTCGCAGATCCGCGATGGCGATGGCAAGCTGTACACGGTCATGCTGCGCGACATCACTGAACGGGTCAAAGCGGAAAATGCGCAGCGGCAATCGCGCGAGGAGCTACGCGAACTCTCGGCGAATCTGCAGAAAGTTCGCGAAGAAGAAAAAACCCGCATCGCACGCGAGCTGCACGACGACCTTGGGCAGCAATTGACTGCCCTCAAGATGGACATTTCGTCGGTCGAACAGGAGCTCGAAACTGCTGCTGAACCGCGCCTGCTTCAGCAACTGCGTGGGATGCGCCGGTTGATCGATGCGACGGTCGCGTCAGTGCGCCGGATCGCTGCCGATCTGCGCCCGGTCATGCTCGACGATCTCGGTCTGATTCCGGCGATCGAATGGCTCGCCAATGACTTTACAAACCGCTACGGCATCGATGTGGAGCGCCGGGTCGAAGTCGGCGACACCAGCTTTACGCCGAATGGCGCGACAACGCTATTTCGTATCGTCCAGGAAGCGTTGACCAATGTTGCCCGTCATGCGGAAGCGACGCTCGTCACGCTGACAGTCCGGGTCGAAGGAGCCGTTTGCGTGCTGAAAATCGCGGATAACGGCCAGGGCGCGAACCGCTCGCCCACCTCCGCCGAGAAATCGTTTGGCCTGCTCGGTATCCGCGAACGGGCACACATGCTGGGCGGCACGGTCGACATCCACACTTCCAATGGCAACGGCTTTGCGCTGACCGTCACCTTTCCGGTCACGGCGGTGCAACAGCAGGAGATGCAAACATGATTCGAGCGCTGATAGCCGACGACCATGCCCTCGTACGCGATGGCCTGCGGCATATCCTGCAAAACGCAAGCGGCTTCGAGGTGGTCGGCGAGGCCAATGACGGCATCAGCACGATCGCGCTGGTCCGTTCGAGCGCGGCCGACGTGCTCGTGCTCGATCTGTCGATGCCGGGCAGAAACGGCGTCGAACTGATCAAGCAGATCAAGGAGGAAAAGCCGGCACTGCGAATCCTTGTGCTCACCATGCATGCGGAGCAGCAGTACGCGGTGCGCGCTTTCAAGGCGGGGGCATCAGGGTATCTAACCAAGGAAAGTGCCAGCGCCGAGCTAGTCGCCGCGGTCACCAAAGTCGCATCTGGTGGCGTTTATGTGAGTCTCGCGATAGCCGAACGTTTTGCGCAGAGCCTGAACGAGCCTGCGGACACGTTGCCCCATCAACGTCTGTCCGACCGTGAATTCGATGTGTTCCGCCGCATCGCCGCGGGCCAGACCTTGACCGAAATCGCCGCGGAGTTGTGTGTCAGCAGCAAGACGGTGAGCACCTATAAAACGCGCATCCTTGAAAAAATGCAGATGCCGCACGAAGCCGCGCTGGTGCGTTACGCGCTGCGCCACAAACTGCTCGGAGAAGACGACGAAATCTAGATCTGGACCCGGGACGGCGCGCAGGCCGTCGGGTTAGCTCCAATCGTCACATCAATTCGCCGCTCACGCGGCTACATTTGCTTCCGCATTTGCCGTGTGTAGGAAATCCCCTACACACCTTCGCGCTCGCCTACCTGAAGTTCGTTCGCCGCCGATTTTAATTTGAGACGGCGCGGCCGATACTTCGAGCCATGAACTCAAGCCCGTCCCTGCAAGCACTGCGCGTTTTCCTCGTTGAAGACACGATCCCGATCAGACGGCGGATGGCGGCGCGCTTCGGCGCAATTGACGGTGTCGAGATTGTCGGCGAAGCCGAGGAATCCGATACCGCGCTCGCCGGTATCGGCGCAACCAGAACCGACGTCGTGGTCGTGGATTTTCGCCTGGCCGGCGGCACCGGTATTGAACTGCTGCAGAGCATCTCGCACAGCACGTCGCCGGTGATCACGATCGTACTGACGAATCATTCGAGCGCGGGCTTCAGGCAGGCGTGCCTCGCGGCTGGCGCTCAGTACTTTTTCGACAAGACGAGTGAATTCGATCTTGCATGCAACACGATCAAGCGGATTGCCCACGAGCGCAGCGCACGTGGCCTCAACTACACAGGAGAACATCATGTCTGACGTCGCCGAATACACTGAAATCATGCCGCTGCAGCGTGTCCCACTGCCGACGTCAGGTCATTCCCCGCTCGCGCCGTCAGTACTGGCCCGCCCCGCCGCACGCTGCTCGACCTGCTCGCTGCGCTCGATCTGCATGCCGCAAGGCTTGACGCCGGCCGAACTCGAGCGCATGGAGTCGCTGATGTGCGTTTCGCGCACCATCAAACAGGGTGAATCGCTATACGGCGCCAACGATTCGTTCCAGAGTATCTATGCGGTCCGCGCCGGTTCGTTCAAGACCGTCGTCATGCATCGCGACGGTCGCGAACAGGTCACTGGCTTTCATCTCGCCGGCGATTCGCTCGGTCTCGACGGCGTATGTTCAGGCAAACACAGCTGCGACGCGATCGCCATCGAGGACAGCAACGTCTGCATCATCCCGTTCCATTTGCTCGAAGTCATGTGTCGCGAGGTGAAGGCCGTGCAACAGCACGTCCATCGCCTGATGGGCAGCGAGATCGTTCGCGAGGCGACACTGATGATGCTGCTCGGCACGATGTCCGCCGAGCAGCGGGTCGCCGCATTCCTGCTGAACCTCTCAGGAAGACTCAAGACACGCGGCTACTCGCCGGCCACATTCAATCTGCGCATGACACGGGAGGAGATCGGCAGCTATCTTGGGATGAAACTCGAAACCGTCAGCCGCATGTTTTCGAAATTTCAGAAGGACGGGCTTGTCGATACGCATGGCAAACAGATCAGGATTCTCGACCTCGAAGGCCTCGCGCGCGTGTAGCGCCAGACGAAAAGGAGGAGACCCTGAATGAACGCACTTCCCCAAAACACCGCCTGGTCCATCGACGAACATCAAGTCGACCCGAATGCCGGCATCGAAGAAAAACTGCGATTTGCACTGCGATACGCGGTGTTGGCGCCATCCAACCATAATACGCAACCGTGGCATTTCATCGTCGACGGTGACTGCGTCACGTTGTGCGCGGACCGTATGCGAGCGCTGCCGGTGGTCGATCCCTTTGACCGTGAGCTGATCATCAGCTGTGGCGCGGCGCTTTTCAATCTCCGCGTTGCGCTGAGCCGCTTCGGTCTTGCCTACGCGATCACACTGTTTCCCTCGCCTGCCGACGTGGACGTGCTGGCGCATCTGCGGATCTTGCGCGACGGCCGTTGCGACGCCAGCCTTGCACCACTATTCGACGCCATGCCGCGGCGCGTCACGACCCGTGAAACCTTCGCTGACGAACCCGTCCCGGTCGAACTCCAGTTGCGGCTCGAGGAAGCCGGCGCCGCCGAGGGTGCCGACATTGTCTGCGCCGGGAACGCGGCCATCCGCGAGCACCTCGCCACGCTGATCGCTGAAGCCGATCAGGCGCAATTCAAGGATCCGCGCTTCAGGCGCGAACTCGCGAGCTGGATCCATTCGAAACGCAGCCAGGATGGCATGCCAGCGTTGTCGCCGGGCATGCGCGACCTGCTCGATCTCGCGGTGCCCCTGGTAGGTTCGGTGATTCGCACGTTCGACCTGGGCGGCGGCATGGCAGCCGCCCATCACACGCTGGTCACCGGCTCGCCGTTACTGCTGTGTATCGCCACCGGAGCGGACGATGCCGCAGCGTGGCTGGCGGCAGGTCAGGCGCTTGAACGGGTACTGCTTACCGCCGCGGACGAGGGCATCACGGCGTCCTACCTCAATCAGCCGATCGAAGTGGCTTCACTGCGTGACAGATTGCGTGCCGCCCTGAATCTGGACGGCGTACCGCAATTGCTGCTGCGTATCGGCCGCGGCCGGCAAACGCCTCATTCGCCGCGGCGACCGCTTGCCGAAGTCGTGTCGTAGGGACGGAGCGGCCCTCTGACGCCGCTTCGCTCGCAAAAACGGAAGTAGCCGCTGTGGAGCATGACCGGCTTGCCGCCTACTTCGTCGAGCAAACGACGCGCCGCCTGTTTCGATCGGATAGCCATGAGTATCGAACGCAGCGTCAAGCGGCCTCTTTGGCTGGGCGCCGGGCTGGCAGTCGCGGCCCGTGGCTGGCCGAACCGCAGCCCACTAGCCGGCGAAATGCGCTTGCCGCGCGACAGCGTTGCCGTGCTCGCTCAGCCGGTCGGTCATTTCGATGTTGCGAACCCCGAGGAAAGTAACTGACCGTGGCGGACGGTCGAACGCAACGCGAAACATCGGTTTGATATGAGTCAATCGCACCGGCGGCGGCGCCTCTACACTGAACTCAAAACCCGCCATGGAGTGTGTATCGTGAATGCCCCGCCTCTGCACTATCTGACCGCAAGCGTACTTGCGCTGTTGCTGGCAGCAAGCGGTGCAGCGCTTGCCCAGTCCGAGCCGACAGCGCTGGTCGATCAGCAGCATTGCATGTTCTGCCATACCCGGGATGCGCCTTTCCTCGCGCCTTCGTTTGAGCAGATCGCGGAACGCTATCGCGGCGTGCCAAACGCCAGCGTAATGCTTGAGCACAAGCTGCGGCTCGGCGGCAAGGCCCACTGGGGCGACATGGCCATGCCGCTTCCGGCGGATCGCGGTGGCCCATTGACACCCGAAGATGCTCACACATTAATCCAGTGGGTTTTAAGTCAATAACGGTCCAGTTCGTTTGCCCATGTTCGCGGCATGTACGGAGAACCTCATGCGCCTCACCATCCACCTCGACACGTTCGACCGTGTCAATCCAATGGCATTCGTCATCCTGTGGCTCGACAATGAAAAACGCCAATGGTCGCGCGAGGGTCATATGGGACTCGATTTACCTGAATGGGGCGCCTTGCACGTCGATTGCGGCAACACGCTTGTCTGCGGGCCGCACGATTCCACACCCTGCTGCGTACTCGAAGGGCTCGATCTGAACACCTCGTCTGGACCATTCGAAGGTGAAACCGGACGCGCACAATGGTGCGCCGACTCTGGCAGATCGCTGATAACGGGCCACTGGCACGTGCAATGTGTCGACAACGAGAACACCGAGCCGGAAGACGGTATATTCGCCGCCGACGACAACCCGTAAGCATTGTCGACACGACCAACAGGATGAGGAGCTACCGTGGGAATGACCGCTAATCTGGACGGCGTGCGTCATGCGTGCGGACTCTGCTTCGTACGCGCGCCATGGGCCTATTTCACGCGTTTGCCGCTCGACCAGCAATGGGGCGACGGCTGGGAACGCGTGCCTTATCAACAGCACGCCGGTGCCCCTTATACCGACAGTCCCGAGCAGATCCTGACCGTCGCTTACGATGGCCCGCTGTATACGCCCGATCGCGGCTACGACTGCAAGGAACGCAGCGTCAACGAAATCAATCGCGGCGAGGTGCCATGGCTGCGCACGCAAAGTTTTGTCAGTAATGCACCGATCCACATCATGGCGGGCGTCACGCTTGAGTCATTTGTGGAGCAGGTCGAACTTGCGGGCGGTCACGTGTTTGCACCACTCGGCTGGGGCGCTTTGCGACTCGAACCAGATGAGCGCGCGGCGTCATCGGATACGCCGACTCCGGCGTGCGGCACGGCCAAAGCCTGAAGCGATCAACCCGCATTATCGCATTACCGCATCATCGCGGCTCATCGCGTGCTATCCCAGCCTCCTCCCAGCGCCACATACGGCGCCATCGCATCCGCGTGCCTTTCAGCGGCCTACTAGGAGTCGTCGCCCGCTGTAAGGTTAAGCAGCAGGACGAAACAGGCAACACCGGCAACAAGCCCGGCCGCGCCGAAACGAATGAAGTCCGCGCTATCGAACAGCAGCCCACGGATTAATCCCGCGAGGCCTGCTAACGCGATAAAGACGGCAACCGTCGCAAAGATGATTCTTGATTCTGTCCGGACCATAATTCCTCCCTCGGCTCAATGCACGTCGTTTCAAATCGATGTGGCAATTCGCGCGCCGTCAATGACGCATTCATCATCGACCCAATCGAGGTATTGCGATTGATTTGCATCAAGGTCTGGAAGCGCCGCATCACGCGCACGCGATGCAAGCGCCTTGCAACGTTGACGGGCCATCCATCAGCAGAAAGACGACCAGCACTCGGCGCAACTCATCTCTTGATGTGAATCAAGTGCATCGTCGGCCAGACCGTCATAGTCGTTACACACACCCACGCTGAGTCATCATCGGCCCCCGTTCCGTCGTATCTGCCTGGCAGCCGTCGCCGTTCTCGCACCAGACTCCCAGACGCATCGGTGTACGCATCATGGCCATCAAGAGCCATCTCAAGTGACCACGCTGTCGATGCGTGGTCGCCGCCATAACCCCCAAGAGGAGACTATGCGTGTCTACCGTCGAACTTAATCAACTCAACTCCACGGCGCCGCAGATCCCCGCGCTCAAGCATGCAACCATCGACGGCATGGAGGCTTACCGTGCGCTCGTGGCCGAGGCCGAACGCGACTATCCCGCGTTCTGGGCGCGTCTTGCGAGAGAGCATCTCGAGTGGCGCCGACCGTTCACGAAAGTGCTGAACGATACCAACGCGCCCTTCTATCAATGGTTTGAAGACGGTGAGCTGAACGCTTCATATAACTGCCTCGATCGCAACCTCACCAACGGTCTTGCCGACAAAACGGCTATCGTGTTCGAGGCAGACGACGGCAAAGTCACGCACATCACGTATCAGGCGCTCTATCACCGCGTGTGCAGACTCGCTAACGCGATGCGCGCGCGCGGCGTGAAGAAAGGCGACCGGGTGGTGATCTACATGCCGATGTCGGTGGAAGGCGTCGCCGCCATGCTGGCGTGTGCGCGCATCGGCGCGCCGCACTCCGTCGTGTTCGGCGGCTTCTCCGCCAAATCGCTGCATGAACGGATGGTCGATGTCGGTGCGGTGGCAGTGATTACCGCCGATGAACAGGTGCGCGGCGGCAAGACCCTGCCGCTCAAGACCATCGTCGACGAAGCCCTTGCGATGGGCGGCACCGAAGCCGTCAAAACGGTCGTCATCTATCGTCGGACCGGCGGCCGGATCCCCTGGATCGCGGGACGCGACGCATGGCTGCATGAACTCGAACAGGACCAACCCGATACCTGCGAACCAGAATGGGTCAGTGCGGAACACCCGCTGTTCGTGCTGTACACTTCCGGGTCGACCGGCGCGCCCAAAGGCGTGCAGCACAGCACCGGCGGATATCTGCTGTGGGCCGCCGTAACGATGAAATGGACCTTCGACATCAAGCCGGCCGATGTCTTCTGGTGTACCGCCGACATCGGCTGGATCACCGGTCACACGTACATCTGCTATGGCCCTACCGCAGTCGGCGCGACCCAGGTGATCTTCGAAGGCGTCCCCACCTATCCGAATGCGGGTCGTTTCTGGGACATGATCCAGCGCCATAAGGTCAGCATCTTCTACACGGCACCGACTGCCATCCGGTCTCTCATCAAGAGCGCCGACGCTAACACCGCCGTGCATCCGGGCAGCTTCGACCTGAGCAGCCTGCGCATTCTCGGCACGGTCGGCGAACCGATCAACCCAAGCGCATGGAACTGGTATGCCGAACATGTCGGCGGCGGCCGCTGTCCGGTGCTCGACACTTTCTGGCAAACGGAAACGGGCGGCCACATGATCTCGCCGCTGCCAGGCGCCACCCCGCTCGTGCCGGGATCGTGCACGCTGCCGATGCCGGGCATCGACGCGGCGATCGTCGACGAAACCGGCCATGAAGTGGCCAACGGACAAGGCGGCGTGCTCGTCATCCGCAAGCCGTGGCCGTCGATGATCCGCACCATCTGGAACAATCCTGAGCGCTTTCGCAACGGCTACTATCCCGACGAACTCGGCGGCACGCTGTACCTCGCCGGCGACGGCGCGATTCGTGACCGGGACACCGGCTACTTCACGATCACGGGTCGTATCGACGACGTCCTGAACGTGTCCGGACACCGGATGGGCACCATGGAAATCGAGTCAGCACTGGCGGCCAATCCACTCGTCGCCGAGGCTGCAGTCGTCGGGCGTCCGGATGAAACGTTCGGCGAAGCCATCGTCGCCTTCGTCGTTCTGAAAACGGCGCGGCCGACCGGCGCCGAGGCTAAGCGCATAGCGGACGAATTGCGTGCCTGGGTCGCCAGGGAAATCGGTCCGATCGCGAAGCCGAAGGACATCCGGTTCGGCGACGCCATGCCCAAGACGCGCTCCGGCAAGGTCGTGCGCCGCTTGTTGCGCTCAGTCGCGAAAGGCGAATCGATTACACAAGACACGTCGACCGTCGAAAATCCTGCCGTGATTTCACAGTTCGCTGATTCGATCTGAACGGTCCGGCGGTGCGCCTCTCCGGCGCTCCGGCGTTCAGACGCTCGATCCTGTTGTGGCCGATGCGCGGCGCCTGTCTTAAGGACAGCCGCGCAATCGACCTGTACTTCTTTCTGCATGAGGAATTCATCATGAATATCAAAGCCCCTAATCCGGCTGCACTCGGCCTGGCCGGTTTTGCCTTGACGACCTGGCTGCTCAGTATGATTAATGCCGGTTGGTTCAGCGGCACTGCGATGGGCATGGTGCTCGCCGTCGCTTTCGCTTATGGCGGCACAGCACAGATGCTAGGAGTCCGCGCGGCAGACAGAATTTGAGCCTCCGGAGTTGACGCCAGATCGGGCGGCGTCAACTGCGATTGCAGTTTTGCCCGCCAGTGCGCGCAAAAATGGTTTGCCCGGGGGCGAAATCAGGCAAACTTGCCCCCTTCCGGGCTTACGCAAGTTTCATTTTCGACATTCTGCGCAGGTTCAGCGCCACGCAGACGAGCTTCCACTCGGCCTGAGCCTTGGCCAGTCCGCGCATGCTGAATTGTCGAAATCCGAGAACGCTTTTTACCCAGGCATTCGGCGGTTCGGACAGCCATTTGCGCTTTCGATAGGCCGCCTGAGTTTGCGCAGAGGTAAACTTTTCTGCCATCGCGGCGCACAGCGGGCGCTTCAGGGCATCGACCCTCACATCTTTCTTGCCCTCGCGTCCGGGCGCCACAATCAGCTCGGCGGGATGCTCGCGCAATTGCTCGAACGTCGCTTCCGACCGGTAGCCCGCGTCGGCAAGGACTTGCCTGGGATTGGCGCCAGCGTCACGCAGCACGGCAGCAAGAACGCCTGGCAACTGGCCGCTGTCGGCGGCACTGTTACCCAGTTCGGCCGCGACGATGATGTGGGCCGTGTCGTCGACGGCAGCCTGGGCATTGTAGGAATAGTCGAAGCCGCCGCCGGCGTGCTTCATGATCCGGCTTTCCGGGTCAGTAAAATTCTCCTGGGCGTCGGGCTTGGGCTCGCCGAACCTGTACTTGAAGCGCGACTTCTTTTTCGGCTTGTCGCCGCCGTCCGGCGGCGTGTCGTCGTCGCTACGACCACGCGCGATATCGGCCTGGCGCTGGCGCTCTTCCAGACGCGCACGCGCAGCACGGATGACCGCAAGCCGGTCCTCGCGCCGCGTGATCTCGGCCGGAATATCGAGTTCAGGCTCGTTCTTCTCAGCGTCATCGGCCACTTTCGCTTTTGCCAGCAGCGCATCGATCTGTTCTTTCAGTTCAAGCTCGGCTTTCTTCATCCGGTCGTAGCTCATCGCCTTGTGGCGCGAGGCATTGGCCTTGATCTTCGTGCCGTCAACGGCAATCGTCCCGAGCCTGATCAGTCCGCACTCCCTGGCCAGTTTCACCACCTGCACAAACAGGTCCGACAGTTCTTTGAGGTGAAAGGCGCGGAAGTCGCACAGCGTCCGGTGCGCCGGATAGTTGCCCGCCGCCAGGACCCGGAACGCGACATCCTCATGCAGCTTCCTGGCCAGCTTGCGCGACGAGAACACGCCGGTCGCATAGCCGTACACGAGCACCTTCACCATCATCGCCGGATGAAAGGGCTGGTTGCGCTGACCACCGCCGGCATACCGCGCATGGAAAGCGGAGAGGTCGAGTGAGTCCACCGTGTCGCTGATGTAGTAGGCAAGGTGCCCTTCGGGCAGCCAGTCTTGCAGCGCGTGGGGCAGCAACATCTGCTGCTGCGGCTCGTAGGGGAGATAGCTTGTTGTCATCTGCTAACAACGTTTACCGTGCCCGACCGGATGACATCAGACTTCTGCCGCGCACGCTCCTAGCCGGACTCATGGAAATACCGCGCGGCAATACGTTTGGCGCGACGGCCTTTCTGAGCTATGGTGCGTTCTGGTGGTCCTTCGCCCTCTTCGTGCTGTTCCTGCACGGTACTGTGCCTGCGGCGTTCATCGGGTGGTATCTGTTCCTGTGGGGCGTGTTCACGCTTTATATGTGGGTCGCCACATGGCGTGCGCCGCGCGCGTTGCAACTGGTGTTTCTATCTTTGTGGGTGACTTTCTTCGTGCTTGCGGCGAGCGAATGGACTGGCCTTGAATGGCTGCACCATGCCGGAGGTTATCTCGGCCTGGTGACGGCACTTCTGGCGTTCTATCTGTCCGCGGCGGAGATCATCAACGAGGCGCACGGACGCACGGTGCTGCCAGTGGGATCCGTCGTTCAGGAAATCGATGTGACCGTGACGGTCACTCAGGGCCTGCGCGGGGCCTGAAACAAGCGGCGGCCGGCGTGCCGCCGCTCACACGGATAAAGATTGGCATGCCGATCAACTATCTTCGAGGATTCACGAAACCTGAGCGCAGCGACGCGGCGAATCTCCGCCTCGGACGATCGCTAGCCTTCGTCGCCGGTGCGGCCAACGCCGGCGGATTCCTCGCTGTGGGGCAATACACATCTCACATGTCCGGCGTTGTGTCGTCACTCGCCGACAACCTCACGCTCGGCGAAATCAATGCAGTCGTTGCGGGATTGAGTTCGCTGTTGTCATTCCTTTTCGGGGCCGCCACCTCTGCAATTATGATCAACTGGGGGCGTCGCCGGCAAATGCACAGCCTCTATGCGATGCCGTTGATGCTCGAGGCTACGCTGCTCCTCTGCTTTGGCCTGATCGACACGAATCTCGAGACCCATCGCGTGCTCTTCGTGCCGGTGACCGTCTGTCTTCTGTGCTACGTAATGGGTCTGCAGAACGCCATGATCACAAAGATCTCAAAGGCGGAGATCCGCACGACGCACGTCACCGGTCTCGTGACCGATATCGGCATCGAACAAGGCAAGCTTTTTTACTGGAACGTTGGAGACCTCGGAGCAACGACCGGGGGCGCAGTCCGTGCAGATCGCCAGAAACTGCGACTTCTCGGATCACTATTTTATTGTCGTTCCTCGCAGGCGGCCTGGCAGGCGCCATAGGCTTCAAGCACTTGGGGTTTATGGCGACCATTCCCCTTGCTATCGTGCTGCTTACTCTCGCCGCTGTTCCGGTCGTCGACGATATGTTCGCGCAGCGGCGGTAGCGTATTTTTTGTAATGCGCCCCTATTTCGCACCGGATAGATCGATAGGGGGCGCAGCCCAGTGGCCAGTCACTGATCAACGCATATTTCCGGTGTGCCCAAGTGAATAACGCCCCGGCTGCGGCCAGACGGTAAGCCCGTGCGGTTCCGCGCCAACCGGAATGGATTTGACCGAGCCGGTCTTCGTATCGATCGCGTAGACAACGTCATCGAAGCGACCGGACAGCCACAGCATCGTGCCATCCGCACTGACATTACCCATGTCGGGACTGCCGCCGCCCGGAATCGGCCAATTCGCGACGACCTTGCGCGTCGCGAAGTCGATCACCGAGACGCTACCCTTGCCATGTTTCGGTCCGTGCACGCGATTGGAGCCACGGTTGGACACATAGAGCCGGGTGCCGTCGCGGCTCGGGTACAGGCCGTGCGTACCGACGCCGGTCTTGATGAAGCCGATCTTCGTGAAGCTGTCGCCGTCGATCACGTAGACGCCGTCGGCCATCATGTCGGCAACATAGAACACCTTGCCGTCCGGCGCGATGCGGATGTCTTGCGGCATGCCCTTCCGGTCGAGTTCGAGGTAGCCCACGACCTTGCGGTTGACGAGATCGATCTTGGCCAGCTTGCCGCCGAACTCGCAGGTAAAGAGCGCGTACTTGCCGTCGATCGAGAAATCGGCGTGATTGATGCCTTTGCACTGAGGCGCTTCAAGACTCGATTTCAGCGCCATCGTGTGCGCATCGCGAAAGTCCAGTCGCGCGTGTGCTTCGGCCACCACGATCGCCTCTTTGCCGTCCGGTGTGAAGTACATGTTGTACGGATCGTCGACCATGATCGCGTTGCCGGGATGACCGGTCTTCGGATCGATCGGGGTCAGGCTGCCGTCGGGGCGACCTTCGGCGTTGTTGGCCACCCACAGCGTCTGCAGATCCCATGCAGGGACGACGTGCTGTGGACTGAAGCCGACGTGAAACCTGTCGACCACCTTCAGCGTGGCCGGATCGATCACGTAGACATCATTCGAACGCAGGTTCGGCACATAGACGCGCGGTAGCGCGCTGGTGACCGCGGCGCTCATATGGCCGGCGCCCGCTTCGCTGTACAGGTTATCGGGGTTCACCACGGGCGGCATGCCGGCCACCGTGGTGACAGCTGATGCCGCCGACGCAGTGCCGGCCGCACAGAAACCGGCCAGCGCGACGGCGACGGCCGTTGCAACGCGCGAAAAGCGGTGAGCACACAATTGCATGGCGAATTCCGTTATCGAGTGATTGAGTGATCGGAGACGAAGTCGGGAGTCTGTCGGATACCTCAGCGGCTTGCGGTCTCTTTTTTTATGGCATCGATGGTCCGCGACACAATCGCGTCAATGCCCAGTTGACCGAGTTCGACGCTCGAGTGCCGCGGGTCGCCGCCATAGACGCCGTCGGCCGGTCCCAGTTTCGGACCACTTCGCAGGCGCTCGAGCCGCACCATCTGCGGTGCTACCGCCAGCAGCAGCGAGGTATCCGCGAGTCCCGCATGCGTGCCGATCTCGGCATCGCTGACGCCGTGCTGCCGCAGGATCTGCGCGTAGCCCTCCGAGCTCGTGCCGTAGTACGCCGGCGGCACGAACGCCCGGGCGTTCGTGCCGGCCCAGCTCTTGTTGAGCTGGGCTACGACGTGTCTGACGTCGTTCTGGTAGCCGCCGTGGTCGCCGAGAAAGACGACGTTGGTAAAGCCGTGAACCTTGAAGCTGTTCGCGGCGGATTCGAGCGTCTTTTCGAACACGTCGTCCGGCACGGTGATGGTGCCGGGAAAACGCATGTGTGAGGTCGGCGGAGCGTAGCCGCCCTCCGGCACGTAGGCGATGACCGGTGCGACGATCGCGTTGCCAAGGCCCTCCGCGATCCGCTGCGACAGCACCTTGACGCGTGCATTGTGTTTGCCGAGTGCGACGTCGGGGCCGCTTTGCTCGGTTCCGCCAATGGGGATGATGATGGTGGTCTTGCCCGTCTGGATCTGGTCGCGCAGTTCGGTCCAGGTCAGGTCCTCAAGGAAGACGGTTTTCGGGGTTTGCGCAAAAACAGTCTGCGTGGCGATGAGCAAAATGATGGATGCGAAAGCTCGTCTTTGGGGAAAGCGCATGAAGGAGTCCTCGTGGGAAATGCGTACCTCGTGAGTGAATATCCGCATAGTATCCCGTGGGGTGTCTACTGTTGTTCTTCGCAGCGGCGAGACTGTCGCTTCATGCGCACACACGTTGCTTATCGACTTACGAAATCCTTAATGCGCACACTCCGCCCGAACTGAAGTACCTGCGCGGCGGCAACTCCATGTCGCTCAAGTTGCAACGGCCGTATCACGAACCAGCAGCACCGGGCAGGTCGAGAACCGAAGGAATCGCTCGGCGACGCTACCTAGCTTCATGCGTTGCATTGCGCGACGTCCGTGGGTGCCCATCACGACAAGGTCCACGTCGTGCCCCTGTACGTAACGCAGCAAGCAGCCGGCGACGTCTTCGCTGATGTTGTCCGTCTCGGCGATAGCGACCTTGCACGCCACGTTGCCCTCCGTCGCGTCTTTATGCGCATTCGCCAGGATTCGATCGCCTTCAGCTCGTAGTGCCTCGACCATCGCAAACTGGTCGTAATTGGCTGAATAGGCAAACATCGCGAAACGGTCGAGCACGTACACCACTGTCATCGTGCCGTCGACCAGCTTCGCCATGCGGATAGCTTCCTTTAACGCACCCTTCGACGCGTTGCTGCCATCCAGTGCCGCCAGGATAACTTTGTACATGACCATCCTCTCTGGTAAGTCGATTACGAGTTCGCCCCCGATGGCGAATCAATCGCGCTGCCGGGAACTACGCGAATACGCGCCCCACCTGGACTGAAAGCGATCACAAATTCATCATCTGCGTTTCCCCTCGCGCCTGGATTGATTTGTATCAATGGCGTACACGCCGTCGCTGGCGTACCTGGTTGCGAACCCGACGTTTCGCGGATGCGGCAGCGCATTTCAGCAGCATTGATTCAAATCAAGCCGCCTACGCGTATCGGGATGAATATGCGTAATCGCGCATCGCCAGAGCGGCTGCGGCTGCGGCTAAGCGGCTCGATCCGAGCGCCCCGTCACGGCGAAACAAAGGCGAAGACGTTCTGCCGGTGCGCGATTACAGTCGATCTGGCGCAGGATTTGCTTATAGTTGTACCCACAGTTGTACCCGCACGACTCCGGCGAAGCGACCGGGGCAGACCAGCAGGAGGAGACAATGCGCGATGATGTCGGTCACGCCGTAACGCCAATGGCGACTCGTGAGGCCGGCTGGCTCACGCCGTCGATTCAGAAATCTCACGAACGCTCCGAAACGTTCGGATTGAGCGCCGCGATGCGGCCGGATTACGACGTGCTGCCGGCAGCCGAACTCACCTTGAAACTAGAGCAAAGCCGCGTCCTGTGTGCGCATGCCACGCCCGTGATGGAAACGCTGCACGAGCAGATCGTCAACACGCAGAGCATGATTGTGCTGACCGACGCTGAAGGGTTGATTCTTCACTCGATCGGTGACGACGATTTTCTCCGGCGAGCCGAAAAAGTCGCGCTGCGTCCGGGCGCGAACTGGGCGGAAGACCGGCAAGGCACCAACGCAATCGGCACGGCGCTCGCCGAGCGCTGTCCGACAGTCGTGCATGGCGAACAGCACTATCTGGCTGCCAATCGCTTTCTCACCTGTTCCAGCGTGCCGATCCTGGATCCGTACGGCGATCTGATCGGCGTGCTCGACGTCACCGGCGACCATCGCAGCTATCACCAGCACACCCTGGCGCTGGCAAAGATGTCCGTCCAGATGATCGAGAATCATCTGTTTACCAATACCTTTCGCGAGACACTGCAAATTGCCTTTCACGGCCGGCCCGAATTTCTCGGCACCTTGATGGAAGGCATCGTCGCGTTTACCTGCGATGGCCGTTTCCTGTCGGCCAATCGTAGTGCGCAATTTCAACTGGGATTGCCGCTCACCAGCTTGCGCGCGCATACCCTGTCCTCGCTATTCGGCCTCACCAGCGCGCAACTGATCGACCGTCTGCGCGTCAGCCGGGACCAGCATCTGTCGCTGAACCTGAACAACGGCGCAGTGGTATGCGCTCACGTCGAATTCCGGCGTGCCACGCGCACCAATGATGCCTGGCCGCCGGAGGGGCATCGTGAGTCACGCCCCTCACAACGCGTGGCGTCCTCTCCCCCCGCCGCGAGCGTGCTATCGAGACTCAGCTATCTGGACACCGGGGACCCTCAGATCGCAGCCGTCATCGCCAAAGTCCGCAAGGTAATCGGCAAGGACATCCCGATCCTGATCACCGGTGAGACCGGTACCGGCAAGGAACTGCTGGCCCAGGCGATCCACAACGACTCGCCGCGCCGCTCGGGGGCGTTCGTTGCGGTTAACTGCGCGTCGATACCGGAAACGCTGATCGAATCCGAGTTGTTCGGCTATGAAGAAGGCGCCTTCACCGGTGCGCGGCGCAAAGGCGCCGTCGGCAAACTGCTTCAGGCCAACGGCGGCACGCTATTTCTCGACGAAATCGGCGACATGCCCTATCCGCTGCAAGTGCGCTTGCTGCGCGTGCTGCAGGAGCGCCTCATCAATCCGCTTGGTTCCTCGAAGTCGATACCGGTCGATATCGCCATCATTTGCGCAACTCACCGCGACCTGCGCGACATGATCGTGCAGAACCGGTTTCGCGAGGACCTGTATTACCGCCTGAACGGACTGGTGGTGAAATTGCCGCCGCTGCGCGAGCGCACGGATCTATCCGCCGTCATTCAAAAGATGCTGCAATCCGCATCCTCCGAAAGCGCTGACGGGCAGCGACTGAGCGTCGCCGACGAGGTGATGGCGCTGTTCGAGCAATGCGCGTGGCCCGGTAATTTTCGCCAGCTCAGCAATCTCCTGCGAACCGCCGCCGCCATGGTCGATGCGGACGGCCAGCTCCGGCGCGAGCATTTGCCCGACGATTTCTTCGACGACGTGCGCGGCACTGCCGCCGCGCCTGTGAGCATCATGGAAACCTTACCGCTATCAAGCGGGCGGCTGGAGGACGTCGCCGCCAACGCCATCGCCAAGGCGGTCGCGCAGCATGGCGGCAACGTGTCGGCTGCCGCCCGCGCACTAGGCGTCTCGCGCAATACGATCTATCGCAAACTACCGCAGCAAGGTATGGACAACGCCGACGACGCCGTCTGACCGGTTGCGTCACAGGTGCTCCAATTTGCAACAGCGGTGTCCTCGAACTGAACAGTGCGTTGTTTCACGCGCCGGACTGGTTAGTCAGTTTTCCTCATCAAAACGTGAGTCAATGTCCAACGACGCTTTCGTTCGGGGCACAAAACGCTACTCGTGCGTCAGCGGTATCGATCGCAGCACGTGACCAGCCCGGCATAGACCTTGCATTTGATCAATATGACCGCTTCCTCGATGCGGTTCCTCAATCACATGTCGTATCCAAGGAGACAATCATGCAATGGACCACCCCCGCCTATACCGATCTGCGCTTCGGTTTTGAAATCACGATGTATATCGCCAATCGCTGAAGCAACGATGAAGCGCCGCCCGCCCATCGCAGTATGTCAGTGTGCGCGGCGGCGCCCGGAGCATGGCTCATGAAGATCAAAATTCTAGGTTCGGGTGCAGGCGGCGGACTGCCGCAATGGAACTGCAACTGTCTGAACTGTAACCGGGCCCGTTACCAGACTGGTGACGTGTTGCCGCGCACCCAATCTTCGATAGCGGTAAGCGAGAACGGCGTCGACTGGATTCTGATCAATGCCTCACCGGATCTGCTCGCACAGTTGCGCGCAAATCCAGAACTGCAACCCGGCCGCTCGATTCGTGACAGCGGCATTGCCGCGGTCGTGCTGATTGACGCGCAGATCGATCACGTCACCGGTCTGCTGATGCTGCGCGAACGCACCACGCCCCTGCCGCTGTATGCCTGCGCACCGGTGTTCGCCGATCTCTCCACGGGTTTGCCGCTGGTTCCGCTGCTCGACCATTACTGCGGCGTCGAACGTCACGAGATCGTGCTCGATCAACCATTCACGGTCGCGCCGGTTGAGGGCATCCGCTTCACCGCGTTGCCGATCGAGAGCAAGGCACCGCCCTACTCGCCGCGCCGCGCCCAAGCCGCACCTGGCGACAATATCGCACTCGTGATCGAGAACCTTGCTACCGGTGCACGCGTTTTCTATGCGCCGGGGCTCGCGAACGCGCCGGAACCTGTGCTCGCCGCGATGCGTTCTGCGCAACTCGTTCTGGTCGACGGCACGTTCTGGTCTGCAACCGAGATGATCGAGCTTGGCCTGTCGACCCACCTCGCGGCCGACATGGGCCATCTCGCACAGTGCGGGCATCGCGGTTTGTCAGGGATGGTTCAGCTGCTGGACGCGCTGCCGACTGCGACGCGCAAGGTGCTGATTCACATCAACAACACCAATCCGATTCTCGACCCGCATTCCCCCGAACATGCCGTGATACGCGCACGCGGTATCGAAGTGGCACGCGACGGCATGCAATTCCAGGTATAGCCATGAACGCCCCGCTGCCTAACGCTGTTACCCACGCCGTCCCCTGGTCGCCGGACGAATTCGAAGCGCGTCTACGCGCGCTCGGCGCACACTATCATATTCATCATCCGTTCAATCTACGGATGAATAGTGGCCAGTGCTCGCCTGAGCAGATTCGTGGCTGGGTCGCCAACCGCTTCTATTACCAGATCAACATCCCCCTGAAAGATGCCGCGATCCTGTCCAATTGCGAGGACCGGCAGACGCGCCGCCTCTGGATCGAGCGGCTGCACGACCACGACGGCTACGGCGACAATCCCGGCGGCATTGAAGCATGGGCGCATCTCGCCGACGCGGTCGGCATCGAGCGCAAGGCATTGTGGTCGCTCGAGCACGTGCAGCCCGGCGTGCGCTTCGCAGTGGACGCCTATGTCAATTTCGCCCGCCGGGCGCCGTGGCAGGAGGCGGTCTGCTCTTCGCTCACGGAGATGTTCGCGCCGCAGATTCACCGCGACCGTCTGGCCGGCTGGCCCGACCTGTATCCATGGATCGACGCGCAGGGATTGCAGTACTTCCGCAGCCGCATTCCGCTTGCCCAGCGCGATGTCGAGCATGGGCTCGACGTCACGCTCAGTCACTTCAAGACCCCCGACGCCCAACAGCGTGCCCTCAACATCCTGCGCTTCAAGCTAGACATTCTCTGGTCGATGCTCGATGCCATCGAAAAGGCGTACCCGGCATGAACGCCCCACACCCCGATCACTACGTCAACCTGCGGCCGCATCTGCGCGCGATGTTTCGCCTGCAATGGGAAGACGCACAGGATGCCTACGTATTGCTGTATCCGGAAGGCATGGTCAAACTCAATCCGAGTGCGGGAGAAATTCTCGCGCGCTGCGACGGAACCCGGGAACTGGACGACATCATCGACGAACTGGAAGACCTGTTCAGCGTGTCGAATCTTGCTGCCGATGTATACCGCTTTATCGACCATGCGCGGCAACGCGGCTGGCTGGATTGACATGGATACGACAATCGACTTTTCAGGCACTCGCCCTTCCCCTCCATTGTGGTTGCTGGCGGAACTCACGTACCGCTGCCCGTTGCACTGCGCGTTCTGCTACAACCCCGTCGACTTCGCCAGTCACGGCGCAGAGCTCGATACCGACACCTGGCAAGACGTGATCACGCAGGCGCGCCGCATGGGCGCAGCGCAGATTGGCTTCTCCGGCGGCGAGCCACTCGTGCGTGACGATCTCGAAACGCTGGTCGAGCATGCGCGTGAATTGGGCTTCTATACGAATCTGATTACCTCAGGTGTCGGGCTCAACGAGACACGCATCGCCCGTCTGAAAGAGGCGGGGCTGGACCATATCCAGCTCTCCTTCCAGGACTCGACGCGTGAACTGAACGATTTCGTGTCCAGCACGAAGACCTTCGAGCTGAAACACCGCGTAGCGCGCCTGATCAAGGCATACGGCTACCCGATGGTGCTCAATTGCGTGCTGCATCGTTATAACCTGCCGCACGTCGGACAGATTATCGACATGGCGCTCGAGATGGGCGCCGACTATCTCGAACTGGCGAACACACAGTACTACGGTTGGGCGATGCTCAATCGCGACCAGTTGATGCCGACCAGCGAACAGTTGAAGGAGGCCGAGGCGACAGTCAACCGGTACCGCGAACGCGTCGGCGATCGTTGCAGGATCCTGTTCGTGGTCCCTGATTATTTCGAAGTACGACCCAAGGCCTGCATGAACGGGTGGGGTTCAGTGTTTCTCGGCATCGCGCCGGACGGCACCGCGCTGCCATGCCATGCGGCACGCTCGCTGCCGGGTCTGGATCTGCCCCGCGTGCAGGACGCTTCGCTGGCGGATATCTGGTACCACAGTCATGCGTTCAATGCGTTTCGTGGTGATGGCTGGATGCGCGAGCCATGCAGGAGCTGCGACGAGCGCGAAACCGATCATGGCGGCTGCCGCTGCCAGGCGTATCTGCTGACCGGAGACGCCGCGGCCACGGACCCGGTGTGCGCGAAGTCAGCGCATCACGGGCAAATCGAGCAGGTGGTCACGCTGGCGCGGCGAACGGCACGTGACGACCAGGTCCAGCCGCTGATTTTCCGCAGCAGGGATAACTCGCTGCGTTTGGGATAATTTCGGAGGAAGTTGCGGCTTTGAGACTTCGAGAAAGCCCGGTGATTCCCGTGAACAACGGAGACTCACCGGGCTATTTTTATGGCGCCAATCAAGACCGTTGAAGCTCTCGAGACTATTGCGAAGTGCCCGCGTTGAGCGGCGTCTTCGACGCCTTGGCGTTGTCGTCCGTCAGCTTGGTGGCGCCGGCGCTATAGCCGTTCGAATACAGCAGGAATGCCATAATGTCAGCGTAGTCCTGCGGTTTCATCTTGCCGGGGCGGTCCGCCGGCATATTGTTCGCCATGTATCCGTACACCCCGCCAATGGTCAGTTTCGCGTTTGCCGCCGGAGCAAAGGCAGGACCACGCAACGCCGGCGCATTCAAACCTTGCAGGCCGGGACCGTGGCATTTTGCGCACGCACTCGAGTACAGGGTTTTGCCGTGCGCCACCTGCGTGCGGTCGAAGCCAGGGGCGTCGCCCGCTGCGCTTGCATCGACCTTGATGAAGCGGCCCTGCTGTGACCCGCGACTGCCTGCCAGCATCATTCGCCACATCGTATCGCTGCGGCCGGGGCCCTCTCGATAGGCAAATGCGGCCGCGGGCGAACGGGCTGCCTGAGCCGCCTCGGGCAGCGTCCAGTTGCGGGTCAACGCTGCGAGCCTGCCGTTCGACGCCATCTTCTCCAGCGCTGCGTCGACGCGCGGTTGCAACGCCGCGCCGTTCTTGCCAAAAGCGAATACCAGTTGCCAGTCCGCATACGGCGAAACCGTGCCCGTAATCTGGAAGTGCTGCTGCGGATGTGTGATCGTATATGCCACCACCGCCGGATACCAGACGATTGCGCGTTGCGCATGTCCGCTGGCCAGGGCATCGACGGTGAGCGCCGCCGTGTTCTCCAGATCGAGTCTGACATTGGGTTGCTGCACGGCGATAAGCTGCGCGGGGCTCGCATAAGTTGCCGCGACGACCTCCTCGCCGCTGGACGGCGTTGACGATTCTCGGGTAGTGACGCTCACGTAGCCGGAGTGCAGATAGCCGCGTGAGAAAGTCAGCTTGCTGCCGGATCCATCGGCGACGCTCGAGCGCGGAAAGCCGGCAATGACGTCGCATTTACGCGCAAGCGCCTTGTTGAGTTCCTTCAGGGATACGCCATCGTCGTCGCTCCCGTCGAATCCTCCGGGCGCGAGCGACAACGCAATACCCGCCGTGCGAAACGCTTCGCGCGTCACAGCTTCGTCAAGCGCGGTCGATGGACTGCCGGGAAACGTGCAAACGCGCACACCCGCGTTAGCGAGACCTGGTGTAAGTGTGCCCGTAGCCAGCAGCATACCGGCGAGAGCGAACGAATTGAGTCGGGTTTTCATGATCATGCTTCCGGGAAAGACCAGGCCACCACGGCTGGACGTCCTGCGCAAATGTCGCGCTGGGCAGACCGTCGTGGCAGTCTGGTAAACATCAGCCGTGGTTGAGCGCAAACACGTACAGCGTGCCGCCGCGTGGGACCTTCTCCGCAGCCTTCGCCATCGGACCACCCCAGATCGGGTTGGCACCGCCGTAACCGGCAAGAATGGCGACGTACTCCTGGCCGTCGACTTCGAACACCGACGGTTGAGCAACGATCCCGCTGGCCAGTTTCGGGCTCTGCCATAACACCTTGCCGGTCGCCTCATCGAATGCATACAGGTGGCCGTCGAGCGAACCGCTAAACGCGAGGCCGCCCGCCGTCGTCGCTACGCCGCCATTCCACGGCAGCTTGCTCCAGTGACTCCAGACTTTCTTGCCGGTGTCGACGTCGATCGCCTGCAGCTCGCCATAACCCTTGCTGCCGGGCTCCGGTTTGATCTCGAACCCTTCGCCAAGGTACGGCAGGCCTTCCATGTAGTTCACCGACTTGCCGGAGAGCGACATGCACGCATGCAGAGCGGGAACGATCGCGAGATGCTTGTCCGGATCGTACGAAACCGACCACCAGTTCTTGCCACCGAGGAAACTCGGACAGGTTTCGATCGTGGTGCCGGCCTTTGGATATTTCGACGCGTCCTGGATCGGCGAGCCGTCCGCCGTATAGCCTGTGACCGACGACGCCGTGACAAAGGGTTTCGCGTAGATCAGCTTGCCGGTCGTGCGGTCGATCGCGTGGAAAAAGCCGTTGCGGTCCGCATGGATAATCGCGTCGTAATCCTTGTCCTGGTACTTGATCTTGGCAAGCACCGGCGTATTGACGCCGTCGTAGTCCCATGTGTCATGTTTCGTGTACTGGTAATGCCATTTGAGATTGCCGGTCTTGGGGTCGAGTGCGAGAAGCGAGTCGGAATACAGGTTGTCTCCCGGCCGCAGATCGGCAAGCCATGGCCCTGGGTTGCCGACGCCCCAGTAAAGCGTTTTCGATGCGGCGTCATAGGTGCCCGTCAGCCAGGCCGGTGCACCGCCATGTTCCTGCATGCCGTTCGGCCATGAATCGCCACCCTTCTCGCCGGCAGCGGGTACCGTAAAGCGCTTCCAGATCACGTTGCCATCGTCAGGATTCAATGCCGCGATGAAGCCGCGCGCGCCGTACTCTCCGCCCGCACTGCCCACCACCAACGCACCGTCGAGCGCGAGCGGCGCAAGGGAGAACGCGTAACCCAGACCCGGCTCGAACATCTGCTTGCGCCAAACGAGCGCACCTGTCTTTGCGTCGAGCGCGACGACGTCACCGCTCAGCATCGCGACATAGACGTTCTTGCCGTACAACGCCACGCCGCGGTTAATCACGTCACAACACGCGGTCTTGAACGATTCCGCGCCGAGCTTGGGCTCGAATTTCCAGAGTTGTTTGCCTGTTACGGCGTCGAATGCATACACGTTGTCCTTCGGCGTGGTGACGAACAGGTAGCGGCCATTCACAATTGGTGTCGCTTCGAAGCCCTGCTGCAGGTCCGCCGGAAACTTGTAGCTCCATACCTGTTTGAGGTTCTTGACGTTGGCTGCGTCGATCTGCTTGAGCGGCGAATGCGCCTGACCGTTATAGGTACGGTAATACGTGAGCCAACCCGGGTCGCTTTGTGCGTCCGTCAAACGCTCGTAGGTGACGGCGGGATAGTCGTCGGCTACTGCGGCCGACCCCAGTATCAGACTGACGGCGGCGGCCACACCCATCGCAAGCGCCTTGGGCCGCGTCGCCGAAGTTAAACGTGCTTTCATCCTTGTCTCCTGTTGAGTTGTCGACGCGAGGCCGTGCGGCGGCGCCATCGTCTAGTGAACGCAGACTGGCTGCTGACCATTCAAGGCAAGTCGCGTGCCATTGGCAGTGGCGCTGCCGCGAACCGTCGCGGATCATAAGGAGGGGCGCTGCTACGCGATTACACGGTCATCGCGGAGTGACAACCGGTGTTGCACGCTGGCGCAGTCGAGCGAAGATGTGTTGCTAAAAATGACAGTTACCTCACGGACGTAGCAAGCGGCACGTGGAGGCGATCCACTCGCTGCGACGTATGCGTCGCGCGTGGTGGTCGACATCTGAGGTCGCCTGACGCCTGCCGCGACGCAAACAGGACCAAATGGCACGCTTCTCGCTGAATGCCCCGCACGATGAAGGGTGTCAGCACGGCGGATACGTCGAGCCAACGCGGGCGGTCTCCATCGACACCAGTCACACAATCATTGGAGGAGTCAGGCATGAACCACGCAGATATGCAGTTTCTCGACGTCGAATTTCCGTACGCGCGGCAGTACGCCAATTTCATTGGCGGCCAATGGATTGCGCCGGTACGCGGCGAATACTTCGACAACGTATCGCCCATCACCGGCGAAGCCTTCACGTCGATCCCACGCTCGACAGAAGAAGATATCGAACTCGCCCTCGATGCCGCCCATCGCGCCCGCAAAGCCTGGGCCGATACCGCGCCGGCCGTGCGCGCGACGATCCTGAACCGTATTGCGGACCGCATGGAGCAGAACCTCTCGCGCATCGCGTTCGCCGAATCGATCGACAATGGCAAGCCGATCCGCGAAACGCTCGCCGCCGACATCCCCCTTGCGATCGACCACTTTCGCTATTTCGCCGGTTGCATTCGCGCACAGGAAGGAACGCTCTCCGAGATCGATGCCGATACCGTGGCTTATCATTTCCACGAGCCGCTTGGTGTGGTCGGTCAGATCATTCCGTGGAACTTCCCGATCCTGATGGCAGTATGGAAGGTGGCGCCCGCGCTGGCCGCGGGGAACTGCATCGTGCTCAAGCCTGCCGAGCAAACTCCTGCGTCGATCCTGGTGTTGATGGAACTGATCCAGGACCTGCTGCCGCCGGGTGTGCTGAACGTAGTCAACGGTTTTGGCCTCGAAGCCGGCAAGCCGCTCGCGTCGAGCAAGCGCATCGCGAAGATTGCCTTCACCGGCGAGACCTCCACAGGGCGCCTGATCATGCAGTATGCGAGTCAGAACATCATCCCGGTGACGCTCGAACTCGGTGGCAAGAGCCCGAACATTTTCTTCGCCGACGTGATGGATCGCGACGACGGCTATTTCGACAAAGCGCTCGAAGGTTTCGCTATGTTTGCGCTAAATCAGGGTGAAGTGTGCACGTGCCCATCGCGTGTACTGATCGATGAAAAAATCTACGATCGCTTCATGGAACGTGCCCTGAAGCGCGTCGCCGCAATCAGGCAGGGACATCCACTCGACACGCAGACGATGATCGGCGCGCAGGCTTCGCAGGAACAGCTCGAAAAGATCCTCTCGTACGTCGATCTCGGCAAGCAGGAAGGCGCTGAGTGCCTGATCGGCGGCGAACGAAATACGCTGGGCGGCGAACTGAGCAAAGGCTACTACATGAAGCCGACCGTCTTCCGTGGCCACAACAAGATGCGCATCTTCCAGGAAGAAATCTTCGGTCCGGTCGTGTCGGTGACGACATTCAAGAACGAAGAGGAAGCGCTCGAAATCGCCAACGATACGCTCTACGGTCTCGGCGCCGGCGTGTGGACGCGCGACGGCACGCGCGCCTATCGCTTCGGCCGTCAGATTCAGGCAGGCCGCGTGTGGACGAATTGTTACCATGCTTATCCGGCGCATGCGGCATTCGGTGGCTACAAGCAGTCCGGTATTGGTCGCGAAACCCACAAGATGATGCTCGACCACTATCAGCAGACCAAGAATCTGCTCGTCAGCTATAGCGAGCAGCCTCTGGTTTCTTCTAACCCACTACGTACGGATCTGGAGCGGTGTGAGACCCGCTCCAGACAAGTAGTTTTTCCAAGCCGCCCACATCCCCGCTTTAATTCCACGCATAGCGCAAACCAACCCATACGCCACGCGGCGCGCCCATACCGAGAAACTGTTCGTTGGTCGCCGTATCGGGCGAGAACGAATGACCGGGGCCATTGAAAAAATTCTGCCCGAGGATGCCGAAGTCGGCGTAGCGTTTGTCGAACAGATTGTTCACATGCGCGAATAGCTGCAGTTGCTTCGTGACCTGATAGGTCGTGTCGAGATCGATGATTGCGTAGCCCGCGATACGCCCATTGCTGTCCTGATTGTTCTCGTCGCCACGGGCAAATATCGAGCTGCGATACAGAATATTTGCACCCACATTCCATTTCGCGGTAGCCGCATAGTCCAGACGCAGCTTCAGCGTATTTTCCGGCATGCCGGGAATACGGTCGCCCGGGTGTACCGTAATGTTGCCTTGGCCGTTGGCGCTCGAGTTGCTCGCACTTTGCTCGACAAAGCTGCTTTGATAGGTTGCGCGCAGATAGGTATAGCCTGCGTTCACGGTAAGCGGACCGGTCTGTGCACGTGTGTTGATTTCGAACCCCTGCCGCCGCGTGGTGCCGACGTTCTGGAAATACCCGGTCGAGGTCGCCGCCCCGTTGCTGCTGACAAAAGATATGTCATCGTGGAGATCGGTGCGGAACAATGCCACACTCCAATGAATTGCCGACGATAGCGTTCCACGGGCGCCCGCCTCAAACGTGCGCGATACGACCGGCTTTAACGCAGGGTCGGCAATAAAGTCGTTCGGCAGCGAACAGGGCGCGGCCGGATCGGCGCAGGCCAGCTCAATAGCGGTCGGCGTACGCGCGCCCTCGCTGTAATTGGCATAAGCCGTCAGCCAGGGGAGCGGGTTATAGGTCACGCCGAGCGCCGGATTGATCCGCGAAAAACTGTGCGAGCCGTTCAACAAGGGCTGCATACCGCTGCGATCCTCGATATCGACGCTAGCGTGGTTGTAGCGCGCGGAGGCCGTCAGCGCAATCGAGCGGGTCAACGAAAGCGTGTCGGTGACGAATACTCCGAGGTTGCCGTTGCGTGTGGATGCATCGGTTTGCAGGGTGTAGCCGTCGGTCCCGACGGTCTGGCGATCCGCGGCGAACTGCGCATCCTGCGAGTACTGCGTGAAGCCGGTGTTGGCAAAATCGCCGCTGACACCTGCCATCAACTGGTTGTCCATCCCCGCGACTTTGCCGGTGACGCTCAATTGCAATGCGAATCCATAACTGTCCTGCGAGATCACGGAGTGCGAGTTTTGCGCGGGGACGGTGTCGATCGCGCCGGCCGCCGGATCGATAGAGCCGTAATCTCCATTGACGTTGCTACTCAAATTGTCGTTGTTGTAGTGCCGGTAGTACACATCGCCGGAGAGCTGCAACGCATCGCTGAAATCATGCTTGCCTGACAAAGTCAGCATGACCGCGCGATTCTGGTTTTCGTCGGGATACGTGTAGGCCTGGCGTGGATTGCCGAGAAACGAGCGCGGAATGGTCTGGGTACCCTGCAACTGATTGTCGGCCGCGGTGAGGCTCAGTTCGACGGTGGTGCGCGCGTCCGTATAGCCCACCTTGCCGAACAGCTGCTTCACGCGGCTGGGATTGTGGTCGGCCCAACCCTGATCGGCTTCATCGTTGGCGGTGACGAAATAGTCGAAGTGTCCCATTTGGCCGCCTTGCGTGAAGACCACACTCCTGCGTCCGAACGAGCCGCCCTCCACTTCAACGCTGCCACCGGGGTTGTCGCGGCCATTTTTTGTGGTGATTGCGATAGCGCCGCCTAGCGTGTTCAAACCGAATAGCGGATTGGACCCGGGCATCACCTCGATGCGCTCGATCGCCGATTGTGCGAGCAGATCCCAGTTGACTACGTCACCGAACGGCTCATTGATCCGCACGCCGTCCTGGAACACCGACAGGCCTTGGGGTGTGCCGAGGAGCGGCGAAGCGGTGAAGCCCCGATAGTTGACGTCCGGCTGATACGGATTGCCCTGACTCGAATTGAGCGTCACGCTGGTGACGTTCTGCTCCAGGTAGGCCGTGATGGAATTCGGGTGTTGCGCCTCGATGTCCTTCGCCTCGACGATCTGCACGGCGGCAGGCACCTCATTGAGCGCCATACCGAGTCCGGTAAGCGGCGCCGTACCCACCACGGTTACGACCGGCATCACCTGGGAAGGCGACGGCGCGGGTTCGTCTTGCGCCACTGCGCAAGTACCGTGGGCCATAGCAAGCATGCCCGCTATGGCGGCGGCGATGCGCGTGCGCCGCCAATCGTCGCGATGCGACTTCATGTGTCTCCTCCGTCCTGACGCGCATCGGCTTCATGGCCGTACGCGGTATGTTCTTTGATCGCGATTTCCGATGTGCCCACTTCCAAGCAACATCGATGCCGGACATCGACGCAGTGCGATGCCATGTCGAACGCTGTACCGCGCTTGTCTTCGCTCACGTGACACCTGTGTCGATTTGGTACAGGCGGTGTTCCGAACGGGGACACCTAAGACACACCCTCGGAGCGCGCCCGATCCACACAAACGCCGCACGCTCGTCGCCACGACCGGCACGCATGTTGCGATCCGAATGGCAATCAGAATCTGGGGGTGGCGCGCATGATCACTTCAACGCTGAAAGGTGCAAACGCGGCGCGGCGCAGGCTGCGCAGCCTGCAATGCGCCGCCGCGGCGAACCCGCCGGTGCGCGTCGCAGCGAGCCGCCTGCCGCCGTACACCACGGGCGCTTTCAACGACCTTCGGGGAGCGCGCGCGCATGCCATCGCGCTAGTCGTGCTTGCTGTCCATTGCACGGTAGCGCTCAAGGTTTGGCGTATGTCGGTGGAAAAGCAGGAATACGCGGCGCCGCATGTGCTCGACCTGCAATTCGACATAGCGGCTGCCGTAGCGCTACCGGCCGCGATTTCAACGCAATCCGCAAACCGCGCCGCCAAGCTGCCGTCCGCTATGACATCGCCCGTGCCAGCGCCCTCGGCCTCGACGCGCCGTGCAAGAGACATGGCTGCCCCGAGAAACACTACTCAGGCTTCCCCATCGAAACCGCTCGCGAAGATCGCGCCGAACAACGCATCGAAACCGCAGCCCGCGCCCGCCGCTACGACTTCACAGCCCACGGTGACTGACGCCGGTCCCGAACCACGCAATGCATCGGCCGCAACATCACCGGACGCCCAGCCGACGTCCGAACCGCTCACCGAACCCAGCTTCGGCGCGGCTTACCTGCGCAATCCTGCGCCGGCCTACCCCGGCGTGGCTCAACAGCGCGGCTGGCAAGGCACCGTCATGCTCAAGGTTCACGTGCTGGCCAGCGGCCGGCCAGACCACGTCGGACTCGCGTCGTCGAGCGGCCACGAGTCGCTCGATGAGGCGGCACTCGAAGCCGTCACCAACTGGCGTTTTGCGCCGGCTCGCCGTGGCGCTCTGCCGGTCGATGGATGGGTCCAGGTACCCATCGAATTCAAACTTGGAACCTGACCATGAACATGTCTGACTTCGCCACCCAGCTCATTGTCGACGCTTCGCTTTGCTTGCTCGCGGCCTGTTCGCTGCTGACGTGGTGGCTGATTTTGTACAAAGGCTGCGCGTACTGGCATCTTGCTTCTGAGAACCGGCGCTTCACGGCACTTTTCTGGAGCGCCGCCGAGCGCGATCCGTCGGGCATGCCAGGCAGCCCGACGCACGCTTCGGAGTGTCCGAAGGCGCGCGTGGCGCGCGCCGGCTTCGCCGCGTGGTCGGGCACCACTCCAGTGGAGATGACAGCTGCCAATGCAGAATTCGTGGCCTGGGACCGCCACGAATTGCTCGATCGCTTCCTGAACCAGCAGATCCAGAGAGAAAGGCGCGCGCTTGAGCGCGGCTTGACGCTGCTTGCATCGATTGCCAGCACCGCGCCGTTTATCGGCCTGTTCGGCACGGTGTTCGGCATTATCCATGCACTGCACGCAGTCGCTGTGGGCAGCGCGAGCGGGATCGAAGGGGTTGCCGGCCCGGTCGGGCAAGCACTGACTGCGACGGGAATCGGGATCGCCGTCGCCATCCCCGCGGCACTGGCCTATAACCTCTTCGTGCGCCGCGTTCACATCTCGATTGCCGATCTCGAGGACTACGCCGCGGATCTCGTCAACGTTGCGCAACGCAACGGTTTTCGCGCGGTGACGGGCGCTCATCGGGCGGAGGTACTCACATGATTTCCCGTTCGAACGCAAAAGACACGGACCAACCGCTCGCTGAAATCAACATCACACCGCTTGTCGACGTCATGCTGGTACTCGTCGTGATTCTTCTGGTCATGGCGCCGATGTTGACCAGAACGCTGCATATCGATCTGCCAAGGGTTGCAGCCAGCGCGCCCGAAGCGCGCGATCACGCGGTGACAGTCAGCCTCGATGCACACGGCAAGCTCACGATCGACGGTCGCGACATCGCCGCGGACCAACTGGAGCCGACGCTCAGGCGCATCGCAGCGCAGGATGAACGGACCGTGGTGAAGCTGCGTTCCGATCAAAGCCAACCATTCGGCGCTGTTGCGAACCTGCTCGCCAGAATCGGTCATGCGGGCATCGCGCATGTCGCAGTCGTAACGGCGAACGCGGTGCCACGGAATTGACGTGGCGCGATCCCGCGCTTCATGCCCCTTTCATGCCTTTGACTTAAATCAACGGTGTTGCCCATTGGGTGTTTATAGTCAACGCGAATACGGGAGACGAACCGGTTAAGGCGAGAGTTCCTCAGTTCAACGCTCTCTAACGAAAAGTGGCATTGAGCGCCCGGTAAGCGCACTGCTTTCTCCGCAAACGCGGGGAACGGTCTTCATGCGACGCGGCCTGGCAGAAAATTTCAGATGTGGTCATAACATGCCCGGCAAGATATTCATTCTCGCTTCAATTCTTGCGACGCCGGCGCCGCACAACGGCGACGTCACGGTCGCCGTTCGTTCGTCACTGCTGTCGACGCTCTTTGAAAACATACGGCCGCTCGTCATGTCGGGTGTCGCAAGCGGTTTCATTGCGCTCGTAGCCGCGATCCGTCTGCATCAGACGTGGGCCGAGCTATGGCTCGTGACGGATATTGGCCTCCTGCTAACACGGCTCGGGATCGTTCGTGCTTACATCGTGCGCAGCCGTACGGGTACGGTTCACCCTGCCCCCTGGGCTGTCCGATACGTGCCGGCTTCGCTACTGGCCTGCTTGCTGCTCGGCCTCGGTACGATGGGTTGCATCCTGTCCCATGACGGCGAACTGGCAGCGCTCGCCGTCATGGTGACGGCCGGGATTCTAGGCGGAATAGCGTCAAGAAACGCGGCGTTGCCCCGCCTGGCGATCGCGCAGATTTGCCTGGGGGCGATTCCCATTGGACTGGCCGGGCTGATCGCCTCCCGTAGCGCGATGTGGATTCTGGTGCCACCGCTTTGCCTGTACGTTGCGGCGATGACTTCGGTGGTCAGGCGCCACTATGCGATGCTTGTCGCCCTGATGACGGCCGAACAAAGGCACGCTGAACTTGCGGCCCAATTCGATGCGGCGTTGGCCTATATGCCGCACGGGCTGTGCACCATCGACAGCGCCGCGAAGGTGATCATTGCCAATCGCCGAACCGCAGAGCTTTTCGGCGCCCCCGTCGAGATGCTGCAGCTTAATGTCCCACTCCCGCAGTTGATCGGTCAGGTAGCGCTGGCGAAGTATGGCGAAGCGCTCCGAAAGGAGCTTGTCGAGCGATGCACCGCATGGCTGTCTGAGGAACACGGTCCGCTCAATCTGAAATTCGACGACGGCCGCCAGCTCGAGATGACCCGCAACCCGGTGCCTGACGGAAGTGCTGTCATCATTATCGAGGACGTGACGCAGCGCAGGACCGCCGAGGCCAGAATGCTCGAGTGGGCCCGTCACGACGTGCTAACGGATCTGCCGAACCGCCGCTACCTGCGCGAACAACTGGAGTGGTTACTTTCCCGGTGCGCAGACAATCAGGACCCGGCATTGGCGGTGATGTATCTCGATCTGGACGGCTTCAAACAGGTGAATGACGGCTTTGGCCACCCGGCGGGCGACGAGGTACTGAAAATGGTCGGGGAGCGCTTGCGCAGGACATTGCGGCAAGGGAAGCTGGTGGCGCGGATCGGCGGCGACGAATTCGCCGTTGTTCTTGAGAACTCAACCACTTCCTCCGCCGCCGCACTTGCGCAGCGTATTATCCAGCGGCTATCCGAACCCTATCCGCTATCAGCGGGCGCGACGGTGAAAATCGGCGCAAGCATCGGCATTGCCTTCGCAACGAAATATGAGTCTCTTGAACTGTTGAAGAAGCGAGCTGATGAAGCCTTGTACGACGCGAAGAAAGCGGGCAAAGGAGTATTTCGTTTTTGGACTATGGACGCGGTCACCAGGTAGAGCAGTGCCGCTAGAACGCGGTGTCCATACCCGGGAACCGCGTTGGGAGCCTGTTCTGGCGCGGGTTATAGGGAGATTTTCAATTTTCGGTTTCAACGGCGGCAATTGAAGGCGCCATGCCGAATGCGTCCGGTGCTTGCGGTCAGGATGCTGCTGCTCGCCCCACAGGCGGCATTGAGACAAGGCTCCTGAATATCCGCCTTGCAGGCACGCAGCATCGGACATCGAGAGCCCACGACGAGGGAATATGAGGGTAAAGCGCCGGGAAAATATCTTCTCCCGGCGCAACCTCGGTCGACTTCGACAGGGGGCCGCCGAGTAGAGATCGAATAAATGTTTTGCCTAAGATCTGTCCTGCTTCCTTTATTGTATATCGCCGTAGCAAGGACCCGGGCCGCCAGAAATCTCGCCAGCCATAGTTTCGCGTCGTTGTGCACCGTACGGGCCCACTGGCACCTAGGCCTATCATGCCGGACGAGACCGTGAGACCTTGTTTCTGCCAGTCGCCTTCGCGTTGTACAAGGCCTCATCGGCAGCCTTGATCACAGCGGTCACGCTGCCATCCTGCTCCGGCGCCCAGCTCGCCGTGCCGATGCTGGCCGTGACCCGACCATACTCGCTCCCCGCGTGCTCGATGCCCAGTTCGCTGATCGCCAATCTGATTTTTTCGGCGATCAGAGAGGCACCGGCAGGCGGCGTGTCTGGAAGCACCACGATGAATTCCTCTCCACCATAACGCGCCGCGCTGTCAGCTGGCCGCCGGATGTTCTCGCTGATGCACCTCGCCACTGCCGCTAGCGCGTCGTCACCCGCCTGATGACCGTAAGTATCGTTGTAGGCCTTGAACCGATCGATATCGACAAACAGCAGGGAGAACACATTGCGCGTTCGCCTGGCCCTGCGCCACTCCTCTTCAAGAATCTCGCCAAGAGTGCGCCGATTGTGCAAGCCAGTCAGACCGTCGGTGCGCGCGAGCATCTCAAGTTCTGATTCCGCACGCATCCGGCGACGCAACTGCGCACCCAGCACAAAAGACAAGGCGACAAACCCCAGGCCGAATGCGACCATCAGCGAGCCGATCGTAAGCGCCCGCTCCCGCCATGCTGCGTAAATGTCCTGGTCCGCCTCAGCGACCATAACGATCAGTGGCAGATCCGGAAAGTTCTTGAAGGAGTAGAGTCGACGCACGCCATCGATCGAGGCAGTTTCGCCGAAACTGCCTTCCGGGGCCGACACGAAATGCCGGAACGTACTTGCCTGGCTGATATCGCGGCCAATGATATGCACGTCATACGGCTGGCGCATGATCATCACGCCGTCCTTGCCGATCAGGGCGACTGATCCGTGCGATCCAAGTGAGAGTCCGGCAAACAGATTGTGGAAATACTCAAGATTGATGGCTATCAGCACGATTCCGGCGAACGAACCGTCGGGATGCGAAAGCCGCCGGCTCAACGCAATGCTGGGGACCCCATTGCGCAAACGGGATTTGAACGGGGCACTGATATATAAGCCTGCGTTTGGCCTGTCGCGCTGGATCGTGAAATAGCTGCGGTCGGCGAAATTCCCTTTGCGCGGAATATCACTGGCAGAGTCAATGACGATATTGCCCGATGCGTCGAGGACGAGCATCGAGCCGAGATACTTCGCGGTGGCGGCACGATCAAACAGTACTTCGCGGCGCAGATGCGGCGGCAACGCCAGAACGTCCGGCTGGCTCATGCCGTCGACGACCGCCTGTAACGACAGAGCATACAGCTCGAAATTCCGCTCAATGTCCCGCTGTGCTATCAGCGCCAGATTGTGCGAAGTTTCGCGGGCACGATCGAGTGCGTCGACCCGCCCCTGATACAGCACCGTAGCGCAGAGCCCGATCATGACGAGCGCAACGATAACCCCGCCATACATAACGGCATAGGGTGCTGTTAGCCGGCGTAGCTTCTGGCTGTCTGCAAACCGGGAAAGTCGACTATCGGTTTTGCTCACGGTCCTCCCCATACCTTCAATAGTGCCGACAATATCCGACTTGATGTGCATCAAGCCGCTGTTTTCGACCCGCATAATACAAGATCATGCCGCCCGGTCCTCTGTGCCTTTAACCCAAGTCCTTACGCCATTACCCTTCCGGAGACTGAAATCACTTCTGCTGACAGCTTGAGGCAGGATGACCGGTTGGCCGGCTGCAGCATGTCGCGTCGGTCGCATGTCGACCTGAACCGTTCCCGGGCCATCCGTTCGGCGAGTTCGCGGCGATTGCGAAACTGCCGCCATCCGAACAGCTCCTTGACCAGAGTCCATGCGCTGCCTGTGCCGATGCCCGCCAGTCGTGCCAGCACTGCGATGGCCGGTTGGTCGCCGTCGCGCACCTGATGAGCCTGCATTGTCTCAAGCGACCTGATCTGCCTGGCGACAAGAGAGAGCCGCTCGAGCTCACGTTCAATTTCGGCGCGCAAACCTGGCTGCAGCTGCGCGGCGTGCGCTGCCCACCAGTCCACCCACGTGCGCCCACCAATGTGTTCCGTGCGCAAATTGTGCAGCACCAGCAGCGAGCGGATCCGGTTGCTGTGAGCGGTGCGCTCCTGCCGCAGCCTTCCGAGCTCACGGTGTACGCGGCGCTCATCTTCCTGCTCGGGGCTTGGGATGCGCGCGATCGCCCACAGCCGCCTTTCGCCAGCGTAGTAGCGCATGAGCATCGACAGCAACCTCTCAGCGTCAAGCCGGTCGGTCTTGGCACGCCGTGCCCGCCGGCTAACCTCGATGCTTGCAGGGTCCACCACCAGATTGGCAATCCCATGTGCACTCGCCCAGCGGTGCAGCCAGAAACCATCACGCCCCGCCTCATAACAACTGCGCACCGGCGCATCGTTGCACAGATGGCAGCGCGCCTTTGCTTTGGCAATTGCCTTCAGGACTGCCTCGGTATCGCCTGCGCTCACAGTACACTGGCTCGGGGCGCGAACTCCATCTCCCAGTGCAAGCCTCCAGCTTCTATCGCCTAACTCGAAGGCGACATACAGCGAGCCGATCACCTTTGAATCCTGCCCACCACGGGCCATGTCCGGTGCGTTCATTTGCGTGCTCCTACGAAGAAAACGGATGACGACTCCGTTTTACTCCACCGCCTTCGCCTTCGCTGCCCTCATAGTATCTAGGGTTCCGTGCAGGCTACTCCGAAGCGGCCCTTCACAACCGGCCGTTGTTGGCCGAACAGCGCCGCAGGACCTTCGATTGCACCGAAGCCCGCCCGTAACAAGCTTTTTTGTCTATGCGGTTCGCTGTTTCCGGTAATGCCGCAGCGCCCGGTAGCCGGCAAAGATCAGTCCGCCGACCAGCAGCGTGGACACTCCCCAGTAGAGAAGTAGCGCGAGCATTTCCATGTCGTCGGGGTTCGCCATATCGCTGTTGCCGGTCACGGACAGCACGAAGCGGACGAACGTACCCACCTTGCTATTCCAGCAATTACCTCTAGCAAAGACTGTCGACGAGTACGTTGCGCTGCGTCCCCGGAGCATGTCAGTTCATGCCCGGTAAATCATAGATTTGCGCGCAGGAAGTCCACGACCTCCTGGTCGATCTGGCGATGAATCTCCACACGATCAATCCCGGGCGCATCCTGACAGATCAGTGCCACATTGGCCGCAACCGAGGCCGGACAAGGATCGATGAAAACGAAGTGATTGCCTGGCACGATGTGCAGCAAAGGCGGTGTAGGCAAGCCGGACGCAACAGCAAGAGAGTTTCTCGCAGACCCAAGATAGCTGTCGTCCTGAGGACGATAGAGCATGGTCGGTACGCGCACAGCGGACAAGCCAGGTGCCCCGAACATCATGGCCAGTGGATCCATCAGCACCAAGGCCTTCAGGCGGCGATCAGCAGGCGGTTGCCAGGCTATCAGATCAGCAGGTACGGCCGCTTTAACCTGGGCGCCGTGAGCACTATTGCTGGTTGCTGAACGCGGACACGATCCCGGATCATCGTGATTTGCGCAGTACGCACTGGCATACGCAAAGTCGGGTTTCGCTCCCGCCAGAATCAGCGCAGTGTAGCCACCGGCCGAGTATCCAATCATGCCAATTCGGCTGACATCCGCGCTCGCGGAAAAACGCGGATCTGCGAGGACGGCGTTGAGCGCGGCCTCTGCCTGCCGGGGGCGATCAATAAGAATCTGGGCTTGGGACGGAGCTCGGGGATAGCCTGAAGCGTCTCCAACGTGCGTCGGCAAGACGGCGATAAATCCGGCGCGAGCCAGAGCGGTAGCCAATTCACGGTGGCTCAAGGGGCCGCCACCCCGTCCGTGCGAAATCAATACAACCGGGAAGCGGTTATCCGGTACAGGCGGAGCATTGCGCGTCGCCTCGACAGTGAACGGACCCGCTTGCCACGGGACCTCTCGCTCATGCGTGGGGTAAAAGACGACCGTGTCGGAAGGAGCGGCGCCCGCCACCGTCAGCCGGATTACCCCTACGTTAAAAGTGGCCGGGGCAGCCAGCGTAGAACGCGTGCATAAGATCGCCAGCACAAAGGTTACTATCCAACGCATGTCACTACTCCTGGCCAGCCGGAATTAGAGGCGAAGGATAGCAGAGCGCTCTTACACGTTCGATGACCGATGGGCGCCCTTTACCGATCGCTTACTACCTTTCGGCTGGATGAACGGGAGCCGGATGAGGGACTGGTCGATTGCTAGCGATCCTGTGCCTGATGTCGAACGACCGCTCGTGGCCGGCTATCGCCCGACACGGCTGGCGGCATACGACCGGCCCCAGTCGTTTTGTCCAGGGCCAAGCGCGAATGAGCGCAGAATAGCGCGTCGCTGACGTTACGGCGCACCAGTGCAAAGCGGAAGACGAGGCCGTTGCACAAGCGCTTTCGATCACTCGATATGCAGCGAACTCGACATTTGCTTGATTACGGGCGACCACATCGCCTGCTCCGCGGCGGGATAGATGAACTGCACGGCAACAAGCGTATCGCCGTGAATAATCATCTTTTCATAGACGATTTCGTTCTTCGGCGTCTGGCAGGAAAAGGCTACGAGATCCCGCTTGCTCACTTCGTAGCTCGCCGGCATACCCGCACATGGGCCCTGTTCTTCGCCATGCAGGATCTGAGCGGACGTGTCCTCGTTCGCGTTGAACCTGCCCCAGACGGCGACTCGAGCCATACCCGATTTTGCTGAAAAGACGAGACCGTCGCTGTCATCGGCTTCCTGGCCAGGAACCAGCAGGTCGCCAGGATAATCGATCGTATACTGGTAGCGTACGTTCCCGTAGGTCGCGACGTGTTCGTCGACCTGATTGCGCTGCTGAATCGAAAGCTTCGCCTGCGGGCCGGATGTTGCGGCTGCCATGCAACCCGGGCCGTGCGTGGCGAGGAAGGTCGCCAGCAGGCAGGTGGACAAGGCGTTTCGGGTCGGCATATGCAAAATGGGGCACCTCTGGAGACGGGTCGCCGATGATCGCACGTTGAAGGAGCAGCGTCGATACGGCGTTGCGAGGTGCTCCTTGATTACGCGGTTTGCGTTCGTTGGCTTTCAGAAATCCGGGAGGCGTAAGCCGACCCTCCGGAGTCAGTCAGGCGGGGCCTGCGAGCGTCTCATTACTGGGCGACTTGAGACTTCCGGCAACGTGGCAAGCTGTCACAGGTCGAGGCCTGCAAGTAACACGTGGCATAATGCGCCGCATTCATCTGCACCACACCAATATCGAATCGTCGGCCTTATGCTGAGCTGTTTCTGCCGGAAATTGGGCTCCTATCTGGGATTGCTGGCAATCCTGATGGCGACGCTTGCGCCGACGGTTTCGCACGCACTGGCTGACCGCAATGAAGCTGGGCTCCCTCCAGCTTCGATCTGCTCCGCAGATTCGACGCCCGGCAATCCATCGGGCAACGAGGACACCTCCCACTCGCTGGCTGCTCACTGGCATGCTTGCGGCTACTGCAACCTGATTGCGCACATGCCCGTGCTGCCGAGTGTCCAGCCTGAATTTGCGGTCACGGTCTGGGCCATCCAGCATCGCGTTGCGACGCGGTTCGAGAGCATCCGTCGCGTCGAACCGCTGGCATCCGCCCAGCCGCGCGCGCCCCCCGTTTCATCCTGAATTGAGCCTTGGTGGCGATGCCGTGCACGAACGCATCGCCAGGCGTCGTCGTGTCTCTTCACAGACTCGCGGCGGCGCGATGACGACCTCAATCAATGGATGAAACATGAATACCAATACCTTGCGCCATGGCAAACCCTTCTTCGCCACGGCAACGATCTCGTTCGCCGCAACTGCGCTCCTGCTCGCCTCATCGTCAGCCGCTGCCCATGCCATCGCGGGCGACCGCGTCTTTCCGTCAACGATGGCTGTCGATGATCCAGGTGTCGGCGATGAAGCTAACTTCGAATACGGGCATCAGCGTGTTCCTGGAGACAACGGCGATCAAAGCATCAATACGTTCAGCTTCGAGTACGACAAGCTGATCACGTCAAGGCTTGCCCTGTCCGTCGACGGCGCTTACGTGATGCAGAACAATCCGACTGCGCACGGGTTCGATAACTTTGGGGTCGGCCTGAAGTATCTGCTGTATGTGAACGCCCCGCATGAATTCATGACTTCAGTCGGGGTGCATGCGGAATTGGGTGGAACCGGCAGCCACGCGATTGCGAACAGCTTTTCGGCCATCTCGCCGACGATCTACGTGGGCAAGGGCATGGGCGATCTGCCTGACTCACTGGCCTATCTCCGACCCGTTGCCATTACCGCCGAAGCTGGGCCTTCGTTGACCACCGGGGCCGGTCAGCCCAATTCTTTCGACTACGGTTTCACGGTCCAGTACAGCCTGTCCTATCTGCAGCAACAGGTGCATGATTTCGGCTTGCCGCAGCCGCTCTCGAACATTGTTCCCATCGTCGAGGTTCCGCTGTCGAGAAGTCAGGGCCAAACCACTGGCACAATCAATCCAGGGTTCATCTGGATCAACCGCTATGGCCAGTTCGGTGTCGAAGCCCAGATACCAATCAACAGCGCGAGCGGTTCGCATGTGGGCATTCTGGTACAGGCCCATCTTTTCTTCGACGATATTGCGCCGAAAACGCTCGGCAAGCCGCTGTTCTGACGTGTAAGGAGTCCTCTCATGAAACTGCACACGATTGCACGCGCGGCCATCGCCGCGCTGATGATCGCCGGCTGCAATCTCGCACAGGCGCACGCCTACCCGACCCAAGAGGCGCCGGGGGCCGGTGCGACCGTCACGACCTCGCAGAAGGACGTGGCGATCGACTTCGACGATGGTCTGGAGCCCGCATTCAGCTCGATCGCCGTCACCGACTCCCGAGGCAAGTCCGTGACGAGCGGCAAAGCTGCGGTTGACCCGTCGAACAGGAAGCACATGTCGGTAGGGCTAAATCCCCTCGTGCCGGGTGCCTATACCGTCTCGTGGGTCGCCGTTGCCAACGACGGCCATCGCACCCAGGGGCATTACACGTTCACGGTGAAGTAACGGTGGATCCGCTCGTCGTCGCCCAGATTGCACTGGCCGCGATGCAGGACATTCTGTTTGCCGTCGCTACCGGCGCTCTTGCATGCGGCGTCCTGGGCGCGCGTAGCGGATTGCCTGGGCAAGACACGACGCGAGTCTGGCGGACCGTCGCGTCAGTCGCACTCGCTCTCACCGCCCTGGCGTACCTCTGGCTTCAGGCCGCAATCATGAGCGGTTCGCCGCTCGGTGAAGCTGGTTCGGCTATCACCCCAGTGCTGACGCAGTCCCACTTCGGTAAGGCATGGTCGATCGGCCTTGCCGGCGCGCTGCTCGCGGCGTTGAGTGGCCTCAAGAAAGAGCGCGGCTCAGCGCTCTTTGCTGCGGGGTTCGTCCTGTGGGTCGCGAGCAAGGCAGCCGCGAGCCATGCGGCCGACTCCGGCGACTTCTCGTGGCGTGAGGCGATCCACGTCGTCCACCTTTCCGCGACTGCGCTTTGGGCCGGCAGTGTCATCGTCGCCGCGATCCTGTCGCGCGGGCTCGGACGCGAACCAAGCCGTCCGCCCGGCCAGAGGGCTGCGTTCTGCTCGGCGCTGTCTCATCTGGCGACGGCTGCGCTCGTGTTTGTTCTCGTCACCGGTTTCTACAACGCCGTTCAGGACACGGCGCAGGCCAGCGCGCCGCTGTTGCGCACACACTGGGGCCGGTTGCTCGCCGCAAAGCTTGCATGTGTGGTCCTGGTGACATTGCTCGGCGGCTGGAACCGGATGGCGATTCTGCCCGATCTGCTGGTGCTTGCCGAGCGGAACGATCCGGATTCCCCCGCCGCGCAACGCCGCTTCGACGGCGTTCTCTCTGTCGAAGCGCTCGTCATGCTAGCCGTACTTGCGCTGGCTGCGGTGCTGGGCCATATGTCGCCGACGGGCGGATAGCGGAGCGGCCATGTGGACACGCGACCGGTATGACGATCGAGCCGTGCCCCGGTGCGGCGACGTACGTTCCGCCAACCCATCACATTTTCCTTAACGTAGAACAGGAGGTTATGCCATGCACCACCCCTTCTTCCGTCTGGCTATCGCGCTGCCGCTCGCGGCTGCTTCGCTAACCGCTTTCGCCGCTTCGTCGAGCGCCATGATGGTGTCCGACTGCTGGATCCGCTCGATGCCGGGCGACGTGCCGTCCGGCGGCTACTTCAAACTGATGAACATGGGTGACAAGCCCGTCGATCTCGAAGGTGTCAGCACGGAAGCGTTCGGCATGTCCATGCTGCATCAGACGCAGACTACCGGGAGCACGTCGAAGATGGTCATGGTCGACAAGGTGACCGTCCCGGCCAACGGGACACTCGCATTCGCGCCGGGGGGGTATCACGTGATGTTCGAGAAGGAAAAGAAGCCGCTGACGGTCGGTTCGACGGTTCCCGTCACGTTCACGTTCAGTGACGGGGAGAGTATCGTCGGGCAATGCGCGGTGAAGAGCGCAACAGGCAAGTAATGACGCTTGCAGGCCGCGCGAAATCGATCGCAAGACTTGAGAACGCGGGCTGCAACGGTTCGGGCACCCGGCGGACGTTTGTATCTGGTCAATGATGCTCGATGCGCTCGGCAATGTGAAATGATGCTGCGCCGTGGCGACGAGCGACAAATGCGTGGTTTTTACGCATCGCCACGCACGGAAATTGAACGTCGCTGTCCGAGGCGTAAGCCGACGTTCTCGCGCTCTGTGGCAAGGGCGGCTGTTGGCCGATCGCCGTCTCATGCAAACGGCATGGACCTCCCGAATTTCGGGCGGTCGCGATCGGCGGCACGCGACCCGGAGCGGTCGATCAGCGTCCGAAATCAAACGTCCGCTGTCGGTACCATTGAGGTGTACTGTCAACACAACCTCGTTCAACATTGCCCCTTGGTCGAACCTTGGCCGATGATGAACCGCATAGCGGCCTGGCACGAATAACCCGCCGCGCCTCGAAACCGTCGCACGTTGTTCCTTTTGCGCAAAGGTGATTTCGATGTCCGGCACTTCTGGCGCAAACGCCGCGCGCCTAAAGTCAGGTCAGCCTTCGGACGCGGGTCCTCATAAATGGACCCGCGCGAAGCCTCCTCAAAAGTCGAAAGGAGCAAAACCATGCTGACCAGGACATCCCCCGCGGTTCGCACTGAACCACATGTCGCCACGGAAGACGCGCAATACTTCGAATACACCTCGTCCGCCAATCCGATTGGTGCGAAGCTCATTTCGCGTGTGCCGTTCCGTAACTTTCCGCCTTCGCTTTATGCAGACGGCGTAACCCGGGTCGTGCCGCTCGACCTGTCTGCGGAGCTGGGTTGCCCCGGTCCCGCGACCAGCCCCGGTCTGAGCGCCAGCTTCCTGCGCATCAATGCGGGCGATGCGTTGACACTCGATCCGAATGCGACCTCGCAGGTCTGCTACGTCATTAGCGGATCGGGTAGCGTGAAGCAGTCGGAAACGAACTTCCCGTTTTCGATGGGCGATTTCTTCACGTTCCCGGGCGGCCATGCCACGGTGCTGTCCGCTGCTGCGACGACCACGCTGTATTACGTCAATGACGCGCCGCTGCTGACCTATCTTGGTACCACCGGAGTACATGCGCGCTTTGCGCCGACACGCTATCCGGCCGCCGAGGCGCAGGCAGCTTTGCGCGCGGTCGCGGAACAAGCGAACGCGGGTCGTCGCAACCGAATTAGCGTACTAATGGGCAACACCAACTTTCCGCAGACGCGCACGGTCACGCATGTGTTGTGGGCGATGTTCGGTATCGTGCCACCCAACTCGGTGCAGAAGCCCCACCGGCACCAGTCGGTTGCACTAGACTTCATCGCCGGCGGCAAGCCGGGTGTCTATACGCTGGTCGGAACCGAACTGGACTGCGATGGCAATATCGTGAATCCGACGCGCGTCGACTGGGAAGCGGGAATGGCATTCGTCACGCCGCCGGGACACTGGCATGCACATTTCAATGAAACGAACGAAAACGCCTATGTGATTCCGATCCAGGATGCAGGTTTGCAGACTTACCTGCGCACGCTAGACATCCGCTTCGCCCACTAAGGCTGAGGTTCCAGTGCGAGTCCGTCGTCCCAGTACGGCGGCTCGCCAAACGCCTCGGCATAGAAATCCACGAAGGCGCGCACCTTCGACGAGACGATCTTCTTCGGTGGGTAGACCGCCCAGACCGCGGGTTCGGCTCGTCCGGTGCGTGCTTCCCATTCCGGCAGCACGTGCTGCAGGCGCCCTTCGCGCAGGGCCGTAGAGGTGAGCCATGTCGGCAGCAGCGCCACGCCACAACCGGCCACGGCGAGCGCGAGCACGGCTTCGGAGTCGTCAGCGCGCAAGCGCCCCTGCAATTCCACCAACACCTGTTCCTGTTCTTGCAGCGCCCGCGCGTCCGCGGTGACCGACGTGAAATACCATTTGTCGTCCGGTACCAGGGGTACGCGAAGCGCATCGTGCGCGGCCAGATCACCAGGGACACGTGGTGTGCCGCTACGCGCGAAATACGCCGGGCTGCCACAGACGATACGACGATGCGGTGCCAGGCGCCTCGCCATCAATGACGAATCGGGCAGCACTCCGGTACGGATCGCCACATCAATGCCCGCGTCGATCATGTTGAGCGTTTCGTCCGTAGAGACGATGTCGAGGTCGATATCAGGATAGCGCGCCATGAAGGCCGGCAGATGCGGCACGATGTGCAGGCGGCCGAATGCCGGTGGCATTGTCACGCGCAGCACGCCTTGTGGCGTGCGATTTAGCGAAGACGTCACTTCGCGCGCGTCATCGAGTGCTTGCAACGCTAACAATGCATGTTCACGAAACAGCCGGCCGCCTTCTGTCAGGACCAGGCCGCGCGTCGACCGGTTGAACAGGGCGATGCCCAGATCTCTTTCGAGTTCGCTCACGTAGCGGGAGACAGTCGAGGTTTTGACGGATAGTGCATTGGCCGTCTTGCTGAAGCTCTGCAGTTCCGCTGCGCAAACGAAGGCCCGTACTGCGGCGAAGTAGTCCATGGACTGTCTGACGTGGATGGGATTAGCTGTCTTTCTAGACGGGTAGTGTACTGCCCCGGCGCAGCCAGCGTGATGAGGAGTCGATCACGTCGTCAAAGCTATCGCGTTTAGATGCAATTTCCGCTTCATGAGGACGGGCAGACGCTCGACGCCAGGGACAGTCAGGATTCTGAGCTAGCGGCGCCCTAACATGAGAAAGTTACGCTCCGGGACCCGCATATTTGGCCTTTTCCCGCTGCCCTGCCAGAATGCACCCCATGCCCACTCTCCGGAGATCGCATGGAATTGCGACAGTTACGATATTTCGTCAGCGTCGTGGAGCACGGAAGCATGGGCAAGGCGGCGCTCGAACTCGGCGTGGTCACATCCGCGCTGAGCCAGCAGATCAGCCGGCTGGAGAGTGAGCTATCGACCCGTCTGCTGCAGCGCACGTCTAGCGGCGTTGTCCCAACCGACGCTGGGCTCGCGTTCTGGCGGCAAGCGCAGCTTGCACTGCGTCATGTCGACGATGCAGCGCTCGCCGCCCGCCAGGCCCGTCTTTCGGGCCATGTGAGCGTAGGCCTCGCACCGAGCACGACAGGCGTACTGGGCCTAGCCTTCATGCAGGCGATGCGCAAGCGCTACCCCGACGTCCGGCTGCGCATGGTCGAGAGTTTGTCGGGGTATCTTGCTTCCATGCTTGGCGCGCGACAGATCGATCTCGCGATACTGTTCCACGAGGAGCCGGCCCAGCATTGGAGCGTCATACCGTTGCTTGACGAGCGGCTGTTCGTCATCGGAGCCAGCACGCTTCACGGCATGCCTGCCGGATCACAAGTCCACATCGCGAAGCTCGGCGAACTGCCGCTCATTCTGCCGAGCGGATCACACGGCCTGCGCGCGCTGCTAGCCGCCTCATTCAAGCGCGCAAGGTACGAGCCGCGTATCGTCGCCGAAGTCGATGGCCTTGCCATGCTGATGGACGCGGTACGCGCCGGGCTGGGGGCAACGATCCAACCCGGCGCGGCGCTGGCGCGCCCCGAGAACGCGGCTCTCGCGAGCGTCCAGATCGCGGATGCCGACGCGAGAAGACCGAATCTGATCGTCAGCGTGTCCGATGACGAGTTGTCTCCCGCTGGGCTCGCTGCGCGGGTCGTGCTTGCCGATGTCGCCCGGGCGGTCGTAGCCGAAGACCGCTGGCCTGGCGCGACGCTCCGCTAGACACCCTTCACGAAACCTGAAGCCCCCTTGCCGCTTTGCTGATGGCGGCGGGTGTCGTTGCCTCCTACAGTTCATCTCAAAGGAGACAACTGAGATGATCGACGTTCTCATCATAGGCGGCGGCAATGCAGCGCTATGCGCCGCCCTCATGGCACGCGAAGCCGGCGCCTCCGTGCAACTGCTCGAATCGGCACCCCGAGAATGGCGCGGCGGCAACTCCCAGCACACACGCAATCTGCGCTGCATGCACGATGCGCCCCAGGATGTGCTGGTCGACGCCTATCCCGAAGAAGAATACTGGCAGGACCTGCTCAAGGTCACTGGCGGGCTGACGAACGAGCATCTGGCGCGTCTCGTCATCCGTGCGTCGTCCAGTTGCCGGCCGTGGATGCAGAAGCACGGCGTGCGGTTCCAGCCACCCCTGTCAGGTGCGTTGCATGTGGCCCGGACCAACGCGTTTTTCATGGGCGGCGGCAAGGCGCTGGTCAATGCGTATTACCGCAGCGCTGAAGCGCGAGGCGTCCAGATTCGCTATGACACCCCGGTCGACGCGATCGAGCTCGATGGCGACCGGTTCGTCGCAGCGAGAAGCGGCAAACAACGTTTTGAAGCACGCGCGTGCGTGCTGGCAGCCGGCGGCTTCGAATCCAATCGCGAATGGTTGCGAGAGGCCTGGGGCCAGAATGAACGCGGCGAGTGGCCCGCGGACAACTTCCTGATTCGCGGCACCCGCTTCAACAAGGGCGTCTTGCTGAAATTCATGATCGATGCGGGCGCGGATGCAATCGGCGACCCCTCGCAATCGCATTGTGTGGCAATCGACGCGCGCGCGCCTTTGTATGACGGTGGAATCTGCACCCGGATCGATTGTGTATCGCTCGGCGTAGTCCTTAACCGCGACGCGAAGCGCTTCTATGACGAGGGCGAAGACTTCTGGCCAAAGCGGTACGCGATCTGGGGCCGCCTTGTGGCGCAGCAGCCCGACCAGATCGGCTACTCGATTATCGATGCCAAGGCCATCGGGCGATTCATGCCGCCGGTCTTCCCGGGTGAAAGATCCGACACGCTTCCAGAACTCGCCCGAAAACTGAAGCTGCCCGAGTCAACCTTCGTCAAGACGATCGACGCGTACAACGCCGCGTGCAGGATCGGAACGTTTGACCATACTGCGCTCGATGACTGTCACACCGAAAACCTGCAGCCACCGAAGACTCACTGGGCACGTCCGATCGATACGCCACCCTTCTATGGCTATGCATTGCGGCCCGGCATCACGTTCACGTACCTCGGGCTCAAGGTCAACGACAAAGCGCAGGTGCATTTCGGCGGCCGGCCAAGCGACAACCTTTTCGTAGCAGGCGAAATGATGGCCGGCAATGTGCTCGGCAAGGGTTATACGGCGGGCGTCGGCATGTCAATCGGCACCGCTTTTGGACGCATTGCGGGCGCTGAAGCGGCAGAGGCCGCTACCCAACACAATGGAGTTCACCGTGCACAAGCTTGAAGCACTGGCTCGCGAGGCTCAGGAACTCGCGTCGGCTCCCTCCGGTATCCATCGCTCCATGAGCGAGCTGCCGTCTCCGGTCATTCGCGTTCTTCCGTTGACCGACAACGAAGCTGAAGTCGCAAGACAGATGCAGATATGCAATGCCTGTCGCTATTGCGAAGGGTTCTGCGCCGTCTTTCCGGCCATGACACGTCGACTTGAGTTTGGAAAGGCCGACGTCAACTATCTGGCGAACCTCTGCCACAACTGCGGCGCGTGTTACCACGCATGCCAGTACGCTCCGCCGCATGAGTTCGCGGTCAATGTACCAAAGGCGATGGCTCAGGTTCGGATAGAGACCTACGCCGAATACGCATGGCCGTCCTTTATGGGCGCGCTTTACAAGCGCAACGGCCTGACCGTCTCGCTCGCGCTTGCAGCCGGTCTCGCGTTTTTCCTCATTCTCGGTGTCTGGCTGAAAGGGTCACTCACCGGCGAGCGCATGGGCGGAAACTTCTATGCTGTGTTCCCGCACAACCTGCTGGCTGCGCTTTTTGGAGCGGTATTCGGCTTTGCGATCCTTGCACTCGGAGCCGGCGTGACGCGATTCTGGCGTGATGTGTCCGCCGGGACGGCGGCCTCGGTTCCCGCCGTCGCCGAGGCGACGAAGCATGTGCTTGGACTCACTTACCTCGACGGCGGGCATGGAGATGGCTGCAATGAATCGAACGACGCGTTCACACTCGCACGTCGCCGCTTTCACCATTTCACGTTCTACGGCTTCATGCTGTGCTTCGCGGCCACCGTCGTCGCGACCTTCTATCACTACGCGCTCGGACTACACGCTCCCTACGCATTGTTCACCCTGCCTGTGCTCCTCGGCACCGCGGGCGGGATTGGCCTGCTCATTGGCCCGGCGGGGCTGCTATGGCTCAACCTGCGCCGCCACCCGAATCACGGCGATCCGAAGCAGCGACCCATGGACAGAGGCTTCATTGCGCTGCTCCTGCTCACCAGTGCAACCGGGCTGGCGCTTCTGGCCTGGCGCGACACCGCTCAAATGGCATGGTTGCTCGCGGCACACCTGGGCGTCGTCATGGCCCTCTTCGCCACGCTGCCGTACGGCAAATTTGCCCACGGAGTCTATCGATCGGCCGCACTCCTGAAGTCGTCGATAGAAAAGCGACAAGCTAATACCCTGCAAACCGGGTCCGACTGACCGCAAACCGGTCGAACGCTGTCGACCGGCCGTCATGCCATAAAAATACATCCATGGAGACAAATCATGAATCCCTCATCGTTGGCGGTGCAAGACCCGCTTGGCGCTCGCACATCAAAGTTCAGCGCAGTCCTGCGCGTCACCAGCGGCAACTTCCTGGAACAGTTCGACTTTTTTCTTTTCGGCTTTTACGCTACGCAGATCGCGAGGGTGTTCTTCCCGTCCAGCAGCGAGTTCGCATCGCTGATGTTGACGTTTTCGGCCTTTGGGGCGGGGTTCCTGATGCGCCCACTCGGCGCCATTGTGCTTGGGGCGTACATCGACGAAGTCGGCCGCCGCAAGGGCCTCATCGTGACGTTGTCGATCATGGCGAGCGGCACGATCCTCATTGCATGCGTGCCGGGGTATGCGACGATCGGGATGCTCGCGCCTGCACTGGTTCTGGCGGGACGACTTCTGCAGGGCTTTTCGGCCGGCGCCGAACTCGGCGGCGTCTCGGTGTACCTTGCTGAAATGGCGTCCCCTGGCCGCAAGGGCTTTTATACGAGCTGGCAATCGGCGAGCCAGCAGGTCGCCATCGTGGTCGCAGCAGCGCTCGGCTACTTGCTGAATAGCTGGATGACGGCACACGAGATCGGCGCGTGGGGTTGGCGTATTCCGTTCTTTATCGGCTGTGCGATCGTGCCGTTCATTTTCGTCCTGCGGCGCTCATTGCAGGAGACGGAGGAGTTCAAGAAGCAGCGCCATCATCCGCGCGTCGGCGAGGTGTTTCGAACGATGCTGGCGAACTGGCGCACCGTCTTTGCAGGCATGCTGCTCGTCGCGATGACGACCACCACGTTCTACCTGATCACCGTGTACACCCCGACTTTCGGCAAGGCGGTGTTGAAGCTCACGACGGCGGACAGCCTGCTGGTCACTATTTGTGTTGGCATATCCAACTTTATCTGGCTGCCGATCGGCGGTGCGCTGTCGGATCGCATTGGGCGCCGGCCGATCCTGATCGCGATCACACTGCTTGCCATATGCTCGTCATACCCCGCTCTTTCCTGGTTGGCGGCCGCGCCAAGCTTTGGCCGAATGCTCGCGGTGCTTCTGTGGTTGTCGTTCTTTTTCGGGATGTATAACGGCGCGATGGTCGCGGCTCTGACTGAAGTTATGCCGGTCAACGTGCGCGTCGCTGGTTTCTCGCTCGCTTTCAGCCTTGCAACCGCCGTCTTTGGCGGATTTACTCCCGCCGTGTCGACATATCTCATTCAAGTGACCGGCGACAAGGCGGCGCCCGGTTATTGGTTGAGTTTCGCAGCCGTATGTAGCCTCGTCGCGACGCTTGTGCTCTATCGACGAGGCGGTGCAGCGGAGCGATCGGCGACCGTCGCTTGACGAGTCGCGCAAGGCAACCGCGGACGAAATCGGGACGCGCGCACGCCCACGTCCCAGTGCCGCTTCGTGCCTGAGCGCGAGTATTACCGGCGCGGGCCTTGTCGATAGGGTGGCTCAGAACCGGCCACAAGACGTTGATCGCCTCGACGGCGTTTCGGAAGCGCCCAACTATACGACGGCTGAAACGCCTGCAATTCATTCAGGTCGAAGTTGACGCCCAGAGGCCGTCCTCTATGTAGTACACCGGCTATTGCGCATGGTGCTGGCCAAGGCGCCCATTGGCCGACGTTGGAGAGCGCCGACAATTGCTGCTGAACCGAACTGCGAACGTGCGTGTTGGGCGGGCCAAGCGGCCATTCATGTTCGAGATGTGGGAGTCCGTTTATGGCCGATACTGTTGAAAAAGTCGCTGACCGTCTCTCTCGCGAGGTTTTCAGGGGTCTTCTTACCCTTGGCCGGCGTGCGCGAGCGGTTTGTAGGCAGATTCTGGTTTAAACAAACCAAAGCAAAGATCTAGCCGCAGGTTACCGTTCATCTTTTCCTTTATTTTTTCCAGATTTCGCTTTATTCGACAAGGCGTGACTCAGTGAGTCAGTGACTCGCGCCCGTCACCAGTTGCAGCGGTGTTTCAATGACACGCGACAATTCACTCTGCTTTCTCTGTTCAGTGATCGCCTTCAACGCCACGTCGAGGCCGAACACCGCTTGCCGATCGGCGAACTGATTCATCGTCGCGAGCACGCGGCCGTCGGCGAGCAGTGGCTTGATTGCATCGCTGTCGTTATATCCGGTGATGTACACACCGCCGGTTCGCCCGGCATCGCGAACGGCATCCACCGCGCCCATGGCCATGTTGTCGTTACCGCACACCAACGCACGGATTTGCGGGTAGTCCCCTAACATCCTGGACGCCACGTCGCGTCCTTTCCCATAGTCCCAGTCGCCCGCCTGGATGGCGACGATCTTCATGCCGGCCGCGTTCATCGCGTCCTTGCAGCCAGCCGTGCGTTGCTGCGCATTCCGGTCGGCGGAAATGCCTTCAATGACCCCGACCTGATCGCCCGCCTTCAACCGCTCCGCAAGATAATCGCCGACCTGCTTCGCGCCGTTGCGGTTATTCGGGCCAACGAACGGCACGGAGATGTGGGCGGCGTCCTGCGAGGCGTCGTCAAGCGGGTTATCGATGGTGACCATGATGATGCCGACCTTGATCGCCCGCGCCACGACAGCGGTCAGCACCTTCGAGTCGGTCGGCGCGATGACGATCGCGTTCATCCTGGCTTTGATTAGCTCGTCCACCATTCGGATCTGCGCGGCCGTGTCGCTCTCCGTTGCCGTTCCGCGAATGACCAGGCTGAACTGCGACGCGAAATGCTTCTGATAATTCTGCGCAGCGTTCGCCATTGCTACCGTGAACGGATCGGTCATCGACTTCAATACGAGGGCGACTTTCCGATTGCCGCCCTGCATTGCATCGACATGAGCCGTACCTGTCAGGCCTGCCGCAGCAAGCGTGCCGGCAAGCAGCACGCGGCGGCGCATCCTCTGCGTCATTGATATGCTCTCCTTGGACTACACGGACGAATGGTTGCTTTGCGTTCGTACAAAAATCGGATCAAAGTGTCGCCAGCGCGGCTGCGTCCCGATCGCCGGTGCCAGCTAGCTGCTTAGCTTGTTAGCTGCCGCAAAGCGGAAGCGATTTCGTCGAACAACGGCCGGCCGTCGATATCCTCGCTCAAGCAACGCTCTTTCAACGCCATCAATTTCGCTGCGACGTCCGCTTCCGCATCCAGCCATTCGCAACGATCGATCAACTCCTCGAGCAGACAACCATACGCCCTGACTTCGAGGCGTTGCAGCGCGGCACTGAAGTCTCGATCATCAGCAACATAGAAAGACGCTGCGCCAAAATCCCCCAGCAACGCGCGCCCACATCCAGCGTGCAGAATATTGTGTGCGTACAGATCGCCATGCATCACGCCTTGCCGATGCAGATGACACGCTGCAGACGCGATGCCGTATGCAATACGTAATGCCGATGCCAACTCGAAGCGCGTGCCGGCATCATAGACGTCGCGCGTGCATGACTCGAGGCTCGGCGGCCCGGCAAGATTCCTGAATTGCGGATCGATCAGTTCCATCACGAGGCCATGGGTGTCCGCCGGATGGTCCTTCACCTTGCCCACCACGGGAATCAGATTCGGATGATCGCCGGTACGAATGCAGGCAGCCATCTCGCAGTCGGGCAATCCATCGCTCGTTACCGCGCCCTTGAACAACTTGACGGCCACAGGTCTGCTCGCATCGTCGTGGCGAGCAGCAAGCGCCCCACGATAAATGACGCCGGACGCGCCCTCGCCTAACTGCGCGTCGAGTTTCAACGCATCCCATCGAATATCCGCAATCGGCGTATCGGTCAGGGCCACCGTCTCCAGTGCTTCGCTGAACGTATTGCCGGCGTACGCCAACCAGCAAAGCCGCGGCAGGCGCAGCAACCAGGCCGGCAGTTCGCTGAGTTGATTCGCGGCGAGACGCAACAGTTCGAGGCGCGAGCAGGCGGCCAATTCCTCGGGCAGCGCCCGCAACCGGTTACCGGCAAGCATCAACTTCTGCAGTTGCGTGCAGGCACCGATTTCTGGCGGTAGTGCTTCGATCTCGTTGTCGGTGAGGGTCAGCCAGCGCAACAACGGCGGCAGCGATTTGCCCGAGACTTCGCGGATGCGGTTGGCCTTGAAGCCGATCATGCTCAGTTGCGAACACTGCCCGAGAACTTCCGGCAATTCGGTGAACGGATTGTCAGACGCAAAGATGATGCGCAGCTTGCTCAACCGCGGCAAATCATCGGGCAACGTCGAGAGTGCATTGCCCGATAGATCGAGAATTTCCAGCGTGTCGGCCAGATCGAAAATTTCGCGTGGAAATTCGCTCAGGCCGCACGAGAGTTTGAGTCGGCGAGTACCCGCCAGTTGTCCAGCCCGCAGTTGTTCGAGGGGGGTTGTCACAGTAGTAGAAAAAAATATCCGATTGCCGGTGAGCGATATGCCGAGGGTATCAATTCTACTGAATCCCAGACCGCGCGCAGAATTGGGTAGCAAGATCCGGCGTGACCTCAGTGATGACGAGGTTTAAGCTGTTACGTATTGGAGCCGTGGCACAGCGAGTTCGCAATCTCGCAGCAAGCCATCTCAGCCTCCCGCTAGCCAGGAATCCAGCAAAGTGACATACGCATACAGGTTAATGAACTCGCCCGTCGGTGAACTAAAGCTCGCTGCAAACGCCAACCGGCTTGTCGCCATTCTGTGGGAGAACGACAAGCCGAATCGGGTGCGTCTGCCGGAACTCGTCGAAGCGAATGACCGCCCGATCCTGATCGAAACCGAGCGCCAATTGAACGAATATTTCGCCGGTACGAGAGACCGGTTCGACCTCGAACTCGACTTCCAGGGAACTGAGTTCCAGAAGAAAGTTTGGGCGGCGCTTCTCACGATCCCATTCGGCGAGACGCGCAGCTACTCGGACATCGCCACGCAAATCGGAAACATTAACGCGGTGCGGGCGGTAGGCGCGGCGAATGGTAGAAATCCGATCTCGATCGTAGCGCCCTGTCATCGCGTGATCGGCGCATCCGGCGATCTGACCGGCTTTGCCGGCGGACTGGCGAACAAGATGTTTCTCCTTTCGCTCGAGGCCGGGCAGACTTCGCTGGAAGCGGCGGCGGATTCGGTGGCGGCTTCAACCACTCCTCCAGATACTGCCGACCGGAAACCGTCGGTGAAACCGGCGCGTCCGACGCCGAGTCGCGGGACGCAGGCCTCGTTGTTCGGCAACTGAGGCGGTTCGAGGCCACCGCGGTGGCCTCGGGTGGCGGGGTTGAATGCCTCCTGACAGATCATGCCAGCCCCATTATTTCAACAATACTTGAAATGTGAAAACGATCGGCGTATCGTTCGGGCATGGACTCGAACCTCGTTGTACGCGCCCTTGGCGCGCTCGCTCATGAATCGCGGCTGGCAGTCTTCCGTTTGCTGGTCGTCGCCGGGCCGGACGGCATGGCCGCCGGTGAAATCGCCCAGCAGCTCGGGCTTTCGCCATCAAGCCTCTCGTTCCACCTCAAGGACCTGTCGCATGCCGAACTGGTGAAGCCGCGGCAAGACGGGCGCTTCATCATCTATTCGGCGAATTTCGAAGCGATGACGGGCCTGATCGCTTTCCTGACCGAAAACTGCTGCGCTGGCGAAACATGCGCCGCGAGCGACCTCTCTGGCTGCTGCGACAAATGAGTACCGCCAACACCACGGCGCGTGGCGCACGGCCGGCGATTGGATTCTTCGAGCGGTATCTGACTGTCTGGGTGGCGCTGTGCATCGTATGCGGCATCCTGCTCGGGCAACTGCTGCCGCCACTCTTTCAGGCGATTGGCCGCATGGAAGTGGCGCAGGTCAATCTTCCGGTTGGCGTATTGATCTGGGTGATGATCATTCCAATGCTGGTCAAGATCGATTTTGCCGCGATGACGCAGGTGAAAAACCAGTGGCGCGGTATCGGCGTGACCTTGTTTGTGAACTGGTTCGTCAAACCGTTTTCGATGGCGCTGCTCGGCTGGATTTTCATTCGGCATGTGTTCACGCCATGGCTTCCGGCTAGCCAGCTCGACAGCTATATTGCGGGCCTCATTCTGCTTGCCGCCGCGCCGTGCACGGCGATGGTATTCGTCTGGTCGCAACTCTGCAAAGGCGATCCGTATTTCACGCTATCGCAAGTGGCGCTCAACGACGCCATCATGATCGTGGCGTTCGCGCCGCTCGTCGCCCTCCTGTTGGGTTTGTCGGCAATTTCGGTGCCGTGGGACACGCTGATCATCTCAGTCGGGTTGTACATCGTCGTCCCCGTCATCCTCGCGCAGGTGTTACGCCGCCGTTTGCTCGCCAGGGGTGACGCGCATTTTCAACAGGCAGTCGCCCATCTCGCGCCTTATTCGATCAGCGCGTTGCTGGCGACCCTAGTACTGCTGTTCGCCTTCCAGGGGCAGGCCATCGTCAAGGAACCGCTGGTCATCGCGATACTTGCGGTGCCGATTCTGATTCAGGTGTTCTTCAATTCCGGCCTCGCCTATCTGCTCAATCGCCGGCTTGGTGTCGCGCATTGCGTCGCGGGTCCGTCGAGTCTGATCGGCGCAAGTAATTTCTTCGAGCTTGCGGTGGCCACGGCGATCAGCCTGTTTGGATTTCATTCGGGCGCGGCGCTTGCCACCGTGGTCGGCGTGCTGATCGAAGTCCCCGTGATGCTGCTGGTGGTCGGCGTCGTCAATCGATCGCAGCACTGGTACGAGGCAACTCACAGCATTAAAGGAGAGCGGGTATGAGCGTCACGATCTATCACAACCCGGCGTGCGGCACCTCGCGCAATACGCTGGCCATGATCCGCAATGCCGGCATCGAGCCGGAAGTCATCGAGTATCTGAAGAACCCGCCCGATCGAGCCACGCTGAAGGACCTGATCGCACGCGCGGGTCTCACCGCGCGCGCCACGCTGCGTGAGAAGGGCACACCGTATGCCGAACTCGGCCTCGCGGACGCGTCCTTGAGCGATGAGCAATTGCTCGATGCGATGCTGGCGCATCCGGTCCTTATCAATCGGCCGATTGTGGTCACCCCGCTCGGTGTGCGTCTATGCAGACCCTCCGAGGTCGTGCTCGATATCCTGCCCGCCGCTCAGCAAGGAGCATTTACAAAAGAAGACGGCGAGCAAGTGATCGACAGCGCGGGTCGGAGGGTTCGGTAATGACCGGGAATCTGCCCAACGTTAGCGGTCCACATTTCCACACGCCGGATCTGCAAAAACTCGAACCGCACGCGGTCTCGCAACACGCCCCGCGAATTCTGCTGTTATACGGATCGTTGCGTCCCACTTCGTTCAGCAAACTGCTCGCCCTCGAAGCCGAACGCATCCTGCGCCAGTTCGGCGCTGAAACACGGGTCTTCGATCCGCACGGCCTGCCGATTACGGACAGCGTCGCGGCGGATCATCCGAAGGTCGTCGAACTGCGCACATTGTCGGAATGGTCGGAGGGGCAGGTATGGTGCAGCCCGGAGCGTCACGGCACGCTCACGGCCGTGTTCAAGAATCAGATCGACTGGCTGCCGCTCGAAAGCGGCGGCGTGCGCCCCACGCAAGGACGCACGCTCGCGGTGATGCAGGTATGCGGCGGCTCGCAATCGTTTAATGCCGTCAACGCGTTACGCGTGCTGGGCCGCTGGATGCGGATGGTGACGATCCCCAATCAGTCGTCGGTGCCGAAGGCATACCAGGAATTCGACGCCGGCGGCCGGATGAAACCCTCCGCCTATTACGATCGCCTCGTGGACGTGATGGAGGAACTGTACAAGTTCACGTTGCTGGTGCGCGACCGTTCGGACTACCTGACCGATCGCTACAGCGAACGCAAGGAAGCGCATCCGGAACTGGCCAGCGCGCTGGCGGCCGCCGCGATGGATCAGGAGACGAGCAACACAAACTCCAACACCACCGCATAAAACTCCTATCCTTAAGATGCCCTTTTGGGCATCAACCAGGGAGGATGACATGCGCATGCTACTCAACATACGAATTCCGCACGAACCGTTCAACACGCTGGTGCGCGATGGCACTGCCGGCGAAGTGATAGGGAAAATACTTGAAGAAATAAAACCGGAAGCCGCCTACTTCACCGAGCAGAACGGAACACGCGGCGCAGTGCTCATCGTGAACCTCGACGATCCATCGGGAATTCCCGCACTCGCAGAACCATTTTTTCTGAAGTTCAACGCCGACTGCGAATTTCGCGTCGTCATGTTGCCGCAAGACCTCATGAAAGCCGGGCTGGCGAATCTCGGCTCAAAATGGAAATAGCGCATACGTGTGTATCAAACGATGTGTTTGCCGCCTGCGGTTCATGAGATGCACCGCCGACGGCAATACACGCAAAAGTCGCAAAAGGCGCAAACCTGCGCTTCAATCATCCGAGCTCGAATGACGTCACGCCAAACACACGTTCAATGTGCATAGCGGGCGTTTCCAGCGTATACATCCGCGCCGTTTCAAACACGCTCGTCATGCCATGCCGCTCGGCCAGCGCGACAGCTGCGGGGTTGGTCTCCGGCACATCGAGGACAATGCTCTCGCCCGGCATGCGCGCCACCAACGCATCGAACAGATCGCTAGCGATCCCGTTACTATCGGCGAAGAGTGGGCCGATCTTGCATCCCGTTCTGCAACGACGCAATACGCCATAGCCTGCAACCTGGCCGTCACGAACTGCGACCTGCGCAATGGCGCCAGGTTGGCCGAGCCACGTGGCAAGAAAGCGTTCACGCGCGGCGGGAAAGCACTGGCGATCGTATTCAAACAGCGGCTCGAACGGCAGTGCCGGCGTATTCAAAATAGTCGAAGACGTCGCGCCCTGGGGGCGGGCTTGAACGACACCCTGAAAGCGAATGTTGCGATACGCAAGCTGAAAGCCGGATTTTCTGTAATTCGCCTGTTGAGCGACGACACCGTCCAATCCGACATTGCGGTTGCGCAAATAGTCCATGCCGTGCTGCCAGATGCGCATGCCCAAACCTCTGCCGCGAAACGCCGGCTTCACGATATACAGACCGATAAAACCGAAGTGCTCGCTGTACGCGACCGCGGATAGGCAGGCAGCCGGTTCGCCGCGCCACTCCCCGATAAAAAACCCGTTAGGGTCCGCGGCACGAAAGCACCCGGCATCGTGCAGACCGGGGTTCCATCCTTCTACCGCAGCCCATTCGACCGACAACGCTACGTCGTCGGCCGACATGTTGCGCACGATAAAATCAGCACGTTTTTCCGGGTTCATCGCAATCGCCTCGCCCACTGCTCCTGAAGAATAACGACCATCACCCGGCAGCCAAGGACGCTATGCCCCTCGGTAACCGGTCCGGATCGATCTCCACGACGTTCCGGTCTCCGTTGATGTTTGCCTATGTCACCACCACGTTGGCCACCATATTTGCCGCCATGTTGGCCGACATGCATAGACAGATTACACCGCCCGCGCCGGACGATCCCGTCAATCGTTTCGGACTGGGCCTAAGCTTCACCTAAGCTGGTCCTGCTAAGATCGAGGACGCAATTCATCACACGTCCCTCAAAAAATCCCACTGCATGAATACACTTGAAGCGTTCAATCAGGCGCTCTTTCTGATGATCAACGCAACGCCGTCGACGCCGGCCTGGCAAATCGACATGGCGCGAATGATTGCCGATTACGTCATTTATCTCGTACCGCTTTCGCTGATCGCGATATGGCTCTTCGGCAACGAGCATCAACGTGAAGTCGCAGTGCGCGCGTTTTGCGTGACCCTGCTCGCCCTCGGTCTCAATCAGATTCTCGGTATGATCTGGCCACATCCCCGGCCGTTCGTGATGGGAATCGGCCATACATTTCTGGAGCACGCGCCCGACTCGTCGTTCCCAAGCGACCATGGGACGATATTCGCCTGCATCGCACTGAGCTTGTTGCTGGGGGGCGTGAGACGGTACGGCATGCCGATCCTGCTGTCCGGTCTCGCGGTGGCATGGGCACGCGTGTTTGTCGGCGTCCATTTTCCGCTCGACATGGTGGGCGCCCTCGGCATGGCATGTGTCGCATACCTACTGATCACACCGTTGTGGCAGTTAGGCGGCAGCGTGGTAACGCGCGGCCTGGTCACGGTGTACCGCAAGCTGCTGGCGTGGCCGATCGGGCGTGGCTGGTTGTCCTCATAGGCCGCTGTGAACGCGCGGTTGAAATCCGACGCGATATTAAAGCCCACGCCCTAAGCGATTCGCACGGGCGTCCGCGAGCATCGCCAAGCGCTGCAGCAGTACTCAGAAATTCGTGAAGAAGGCCCGGGCGGCAACCATGCAGAACGACGCCACCAGTTCACCGTGATAGGCCTGGAGCACAGCTGAGGCGCCGCCGTCGGTTGCACCACCCGCAACAGCCTGATTCGCGAGCGTCGCTTTCGCATTGGCAAAACCCTGCTTGATCGGCGCGTACGGATCGTTGGGCCCGGCGACCGGAGAGTCCACATCCAGCACGGACGTGAGCCCTGCCGGCACCTTGGCGTTCTGCCAGTAAGCCTGTTCGATGCGTGCGTTGAAGAAAAACACGGTGGGATCCGAACCGCCGCCGCACAGCAGAACCGGCGCTCGCGGCGACCAGTTGCGCAAGTCATTGCGCTTGAACGCCTGGCGCAGCGGGTGCATCGGACTCGCAGCCGGCGTCATGGCAACCGTGGTGTTGGGGAACGCGCCATCGGGATTGGCCGCGGCGTCCTCCAGAAGACTCAGGCGATAGGCGTTGCGCACGAGATTGGCGTTGCCGAATCCGGCAGCAAACAAAGGTGTGAGCGAAGGCGGTGCGAGAGGCGGCGAAGTCGGCGGCGTCATCGACGCATATTCCGGCGCGGGAGGAACGCTGTTGAAGAGTTGTGTCGAGGGTAGTTTCCCCTTTGCAAATAGCTTATCGAGCGGCTGCAGGCTCGGCAGGAGATTCTCGATGCCCGGGGCATAGGCCGATTCATAGAAGTCGCCTGGCTTGCGATAGATGTTCTCGTAGGCGCGCTGGAAGCCCGTCACGATCAAGGTCGTGAATAGCGTCGAACCCAGATTCACCTCGCCTTCGATGAGCGCGTCGGCCGTGGCGGCAAGCGCGTACGGACCCGATCCCGGCGCGGATGCCGTGACCTTGACGCCGGCCGCCTGCAAAGCGCGATGCGTCGCCAATGCCACGAAGCCGCCCTGCGAATAGCCGGTGACGAAGAGCTTGCCGTTCTCGCGCGTCCTTCTTTCCGGCTTCACTTCACTCAGTGCGGCCCGCGCCGCCCGAAGCGAGTCGATCACATCGGCGGATTGTTGATCGGCGTTCAGGTAGGGGTGGTACGTGAGATCGGAGCCGGCATAGCCCGCGTAATTGGTCGCGACCACGATATAGCCCTGGGCCGCATACATGGCGGCAACGCTGATGCCCTCCCCGGCACCGTCGCCATTGCCCGGATCAGTTTGCGTGATATCGGCGATGTTGTAGTTGCGGTATGCGGTCGTACCGTGCGCGTAGAGCATCAGCGGACGCGGCCCGCTACATGATGCCGACCGCCCACCCGGAATCATCAGTGCGCCGCTCGCATTAGTGGGCTCGCCCGCGCCGCCGATGGTCCGGTAGCGGAAGGTCACGATCTCCACGCCGCATGCGGGCGCGCCGGCAATCTGCGCAAGTTGCTGACCGGATGCGTTCGACGCCAGCAATTTCGAAAACGCCGCGGCACTGAGCCGTAACGTGACGCGATGATTGAGTAGCTGGCCGCGGGTGTTGCAACCCTTGTCGCAACCGGAGCCGGCTTGCGCATAAACACTGGTGCCCAACGTCAAACATGTCAGCAGCACGAGGGCCGCGTTTCGCATCGCTACAGGCATGTGAGGCTCCGTCTTATTGGTTCTTGTTTGTATTAGTTACGGCGATTGGGCTGCCTTCAGAGTGAAAAGAGTATAGGTAAACAGATTGGCGCGCCGCCAGCCCAATCTTTCATGGGTTGTGTAATGAAAGCTTCATGAGGCTTCGGCGCGCAGTCTCTGTGTCGGCGTCGATTTGAGTCAGCGCGAGCCGCCCCTAGTCGAGGAAGGCCTCGCCCGCGGCGGCGGCTTCGTGCTTACCCTGCGCTTACCCGTTACTTCCAGAGCGTGCGGCCGAAGAACGTCAGCGTGCGGTCCCAGGCCTGCTGCGACCACACCGGATCGAACTGGGTCCTGGCGATACGGCCCGGCCCAACTGCCGTTTCATTCGCGAACGCATGGCGCGCAAGATAGCGATGAAACTCCACGTCGACATCGGCGGCGGTGAGCTTCGCTTCCAAAGCATCGACCGTCTCTGCCGGGAAGAATTCGTCTTGGGTCGCCCAGTGACCGAGAACGGGCACCTTGATTTTCGATGCGTCGATGTACTCGAGCGGAGGGAAGCCGTACCACACCACGCCGGCCGACACTTCAGGAATATTGCATAGCGCGAGCAAGGTGAGCGCACCACCCATGCAATAACCGGTCACACCGACATTCGCCGCATGCTGCTTCAGATACTGGACGGCGCCACGCACGTCCTGAGTGGCAGCGTCGCCGAAGTCGAGCCCGTCCAACAGATGGTGCGCCTCTTCTTCCTCCACGGTCGATTTACCGCGAAAGAGATCGGGCACCAGCGCCAGATAGCCGGCTTGCGCGAGCCGGTCCGCCACGCCGCGAATCTGGTCATTCAAACCCCACCACTCCTGAATCACGACGATAGCCGGCGCGCCCTCTGGCTTGTGCGGCTTCGCCAGATAACCCTGCACGTCTTTGCCGTCAGGGCGGTTAAACGAGATCATCGATCCTGTAGTCCGTTTCATCAGTTGCTCCTCGAGGTAGGCGAAGCCGCTAGCATAGCGCCAGAGGGCCTCACTCTGCAGAGCTCAAGTTTTGCTTCGGACCGGTCGATATCCCGTGCGCTGTTTTCACGCGTACCTGGGTGTTCTTTGTCGTTCGACCCGGGCTTTCTTCTTGATCATGCGCTTGCCATGGGAGGAAGTCGTTGGAGGCGGCAGTCATTTGTTGAAAGCCGGATCAGCAATAATGACGAATAGATTTACACTGCGATCAGTGCATCAGATTGGGACGAGATTAAATTCAATTAAGGAAATCCCTACATCGACTTGAGGATTCCCCGACTTTGAATTCGGTGGCACCCGACCGACAAATTTTTTTGACGGATTTATGCTCCGTGGATGCTTTTAGTTTATGATCTCTCCGCAGCGAAGTAAGCATACTAAAAGATAACCCAGTTCTGCGAAACGATGCAGCCAAAGTGTTAATTTTTAGTATGCGACAAAAATGCCCGCTTCCCGTAATGGCATCCGTAAAATTGACTGATCACCGTCTCTCAGGTTCTGGCATGCAATCCTCGGACGCCAGAGTCTTTTCAGCCGACACAATGTGTCGGCTTTTTTTTGCCGATTACCTGTGGAAGCAGAACGTTCATCCGTTTGATTTTTAAAGAAATTAGCTCAATAGAACAATTAGATCTTCCGCAAACCTTTGCGAGATTAAATTGTCTTCGGATAAATACCGTTATATGGGTTTGATGGCGGGTACTGTCACGACCGACAAACCGGCGTGTCGAAATCGAGAGAAAGGGATCGATTAATTTCTCTGAATAAGATATCGCCCATCTATTTGTATGAATAATAGGCTGATGGCGACTAAGGCGAAGCTTGATGCTTCTCCCCGTGCTTGCGGCTTTAGATCAGTAGCAGACGTCTTCAAAGCACTGGCCGTACGTTGTACGTCCTATCGCTGCGGTCTGCTCAATCGCGGACCATTGGAGGCACATCGGTACGCGACAGAAATTGCGGCTCCCTGCGCCACTGGGTCGCCTGCTCGAACGCATACCCCAATGCCAGTAACCGCGCCTCGCTCCAGGCGGGCCCGACAAACGACAAACCGACCGGCAAACCACGCACTTGCCCGGTCGGCACCGTCAGGTGTGGATAGCCGGCCACTGCGGCTGGCGTTGAAAAGCCGCCATTATTGCTGTCGCCATTGATGAAATCGGTCAGCCATGCGGTCCCGCCAGTCGGCGCGACGATTGCATCCAGACCATGCTGACGGAGCACACGGTCCAATCCTTCATCGCGAGATTGCGTGCGGCAGGTTGCCAACGCACGCTTATACGCATCGCTATCGAGATCGCCCAGGGCTTCGGCCTGAACGAAGAGTTCCTGGCCGAAGTATGGCCGCTCGAGATCGCGATGCGCGTGATTGAAAGCCATCACATCGGCGAGATTGCGAACCTGAGCATGCGGCGCGAACGTGTCGAGCCACAACGGCAGATCGTGTTTGAATTCATACAGCAATACGGAGAGCTCCTCCTTGTCGTAACTGACTCGCGGCAAATCGACCGGATCAATCACTTCTGCGCCGAGCAGCCGCAGTCGCGCGATCGCCAGTTCGATCTGCTGATCGACTTCATCGTGGCCCGTGAAATACTCGCGCGCGACGCCAATCCGGGCACCCTTCAACGCGCCCTTGTTCAACGCTTGCACATAGTCGCTCGGCGCGGGTGCTGCCGACGTTTGCGGGTCACGCGGGTCCATTCCGGCAATCGCCGAAAGCAGCAACGCCGCGTCGCGGACCGATCGGGTAATCGGGCCGGGCGTGTCCTGCGTGTGTGAAATCGGAATGATGCCGTCACGACTGATCCGCCCGACGGTTGGCTTGAGACCGACCACTCCGCAGATGGAAGCAGGAGACACAATCGACCCGTCTGTTTCCGTACCGATCGCCATTGCAGCCAACCCCGCGGCGACGGCAGCCGCGGAGCCGGAGCTCGATCCGCTCGTACTCCGGTCCAGCGCATAGGGATTGCGCGTCAGACCGCCACGTGCGCTCCAGCCGCTAGTGGAGCGCGTGGAGCGGATGTTCGCCCATTCGCTCAAATTCGTCTTGCCGATGATGACCGCGCCCGCCTCACGCAGGCGGCGCACGAGGTCGGCATCACGGGTTGCACGAACGCCGTCGAGGGCAAGCGAACCTGCCGTTGTTGCCATCTTGTCGCCAGTCGCGATGTTGTCCTTGATGGCGACGGGCACGCCATGCAAGGGGCCGCGGCGCTTGCCGTCGCTGAGCTCGCCGTCCATCGCGGCCGCGATCCGCATGGCATCGGGATTCAGCTCGATCATGCTGCACAACCGCGGGCCACGCCGGTCGATCGTTTCGATGCGGCCTAGATAGTGACGCGTTGCCTGCGTAGCGCTCATCTCACCGCCCAGCATAAATGGACGATGTTCGACAGGTGCCGCTGCCGGCGAAGTGGCGCCTGCGCCTTTCGACAACAAGCCAGCGGCTAACAAGCCGAATGATTTGAAGAATCTGCGTCGTTGCATGGAGAGGTTTGAATTGACGTTTGTCGTACCGCTGCGCGAAAAGTGAGGCCTTCGCCGGGCGGCTCAAAACTGAGCGAGATTATCTCGCCAAAATTCCCTGAAACGTTCCCGCGTCGACCTTTCAAACCACCCGCGGCGATCATCAGCTCGCTTACTCGTTTCGCGCCGGGAACTCGCGCATGAAATCGACAAAGCGTCGAACTTTCGCGGGAACGTGCGCCGCATCCGGAAACACCGCGTGAATGAAGAAATGTTTTTCGTGTTGAGTGGACAGGGCGAGGTGCGGATTGGCGACACGCTTCATCCGATACGTGCCGGTGATGTGATCGCCTGCCCAGCCGGCGACACAACGACAGCACACCAGATCGTGAATTCGGGCGATCAGGAACTGCGCTACCTCGCAATCAGCACGCAGCAGTCGCCGGAGATCTGCGAGTACCCGGATTCGAACAAATATTCGGCGATGGTCGATGGTCCTGACGGCTTCAACGCGATCGGCCTCGGCGGCAAAAGCGCGGGCTATTGGGATGGCGAATAAAGGCCAGATTCGTCCTGCCGCCTCACATCTTGTGCGTCGATAGAAAGATACTGGTTTCAGTGCTCGCGATTCCGTCAATCAAGCGGATCGCGCCGAGCACCCAATCAAAATTCTCCAACGAATCCGGTGCGCCTCGACCGCCGGTTTCTGCCGCACCGCATAGCCCACGATCACACCACTTTCCTCAATGCGCGTGAGCCGGTTGTGCACCGTCGCGCGCACCACGCGCAGTTGCTTCGCAAGTATCACCACCGACATTCGTGCGTTGTCACGCAACAGCGAAATGAGCTGCCTGTCGATGTCATCGAGGTTGGTCATGGTGGTTTTGTCGGGGAACGATGGCCACGTTCTTGAGTTGTCAGAACGGGCGATGTCGCTTCGGCCCGGCCTACAGCGGTGATGCGGTTTCTTACCGGAACCGCTCAGGACGAAACGGATGAGGATCGGTGAAAGGCGCGGCGCCCGTCATCATTTCCGCCAGCAGCCGGCCCGTCACGGGACCGAGCGTCAATCCGTGATGATTGTGGCCGAACGCGAACCAGAGTCCTCGATGGCGAGGCGCGCGCCCAATGACGGGCCGCATGTCTGGCGTACAAGGACGCAACCCGAGCCATGGCGCGTCGTCCAACCGGCGGCCCAGCCCGAAAACTGGCCGGGCGATGCGCTCCGCGCGCGCGAGTTGAATGCCCGTCGGCGGGGCATCGCGCCGGGCGATTTCAACGCCTGTCGTCAAGCGCAAGCGGCCCTCCATCGGCGCCACAACGTACCCTCGCTCCGTGTCGACGAGCGGCACTGAGAGCATCGCCTGCGTGGCCTCGTAGTGCATGTGATAGCCGCGTTTCGCGCGCAGCGGGATGCGATATCCAAGCGGCGCAAAAACCTTGTCGGACCACGGGCCGAGCGCCACGACCACCTCTTTGGCGCTGATCCTGCCTTGCGACGTCTGCACGGTCCATGCGCTGGCTTCGAGACGTATCGTGGTCGCCTCTCCGTTCAGAAACGTGCCACCGCCGTCCTCGAACAGTCGCGCATATCCCTTCGTCAACGCCCCCGGATTGGAAATACTTTTCGGGTCCCGCCAATGCAGGGCGCCACAAAATCCAGCCGCCAAGCCAGGTTCGCGCGCCAGAAGTCGCGCGGCGTCGAGTGGTGTTGCGCGTAATCCATATTGACGTGCTGTGACTTCGGCGGCGGCCGATTGCTGTTCAAATTCCGCCTGCGTGCGAAATGCCTCGAGCCATCCACCGTCATGGACGAGCCTGTCGAGACCCGCACGCGCGATCAGCATGTCGTGCTCGGCGACGCTTTCGCGGATCAACGGGAGCATGTCGCGCGCTGCGGCCTCGAGCCGCTCCGGAGACGACGCCCACCAGAACCGCGCGAGCCACGTGGCGAAAGACGGCAACGCCTTGTAGTCCCAGTACAGGTCGGTCGATTGATTGCGCATGTAACGCAGCAGCGTACCGAGATCGCGTGGAAAAGCGTAAGGGACTACTGACGACCGTTCGATCAGACCTGCGTTGCCGAAACTGGTCTCTTCACCGGGACCGCGCCGATCGACAAGCGCCACACGGCGTCCGCGATCCTGCAGATGCAGCGCCGACGACACGCCGACGATCCCGGCTCCCAGCACGACCACATCGAAATCCATAAGCTCGCTCGAATGCCCTTATCTGGCTCATGACTGACTCACGAGCCTGCATTCGACAACGCGCGCCCGGGCCCGGAAAAACTCGCTACAAGGTGTGAACACCCGGTGCAATTCCGCTCGCACCGGGTCATGACCGCTTTACTTCGAGATGATGTCGCGCTTGAAGTACTTCTGCGAAAGACTGCTGAGCGTACCGTCTTTTTTCAAAGCGTCGAGCGCGGCATCGATCTTTCCAGCCAGCGCCTTGTCGCCTTTGCGCATGCCAAAGCCGGTCCCTTCGCCCAGCGTTGCCGGATCGCTGAGCGGCTGGCCGACAATCGCATAGTCATGGCCAGACGGTTTGTTCAGGAAACCATCCTCAACAGTCTGCGCTTCCTGGACTGCGGCATCGAGGCGACCGGCAACGAGGTCGGCATACACCTGATCCTGGTCCTGGTACGAGACGATCGATACGCCGGCATTCGCCCAGTGCTGCTTGAGGAAATCTTCCTGCGTCGATCCCTGCAGCACGCCGACGCGTTTGCCCTGCAGGCTCTTCACGTCCGGCAGCAAGGGCGAGCCACGCTTCGCCACCATCACGATCGGCACCACGTAGATCGGCGGCGTGAAATCGATGGACTGTTTGCGCTTGTCCGTGATGTTCATCGCGGAATTGATGACATCGAATTTGCGCGCCTGCAACGCGGGAATCAAGCCGTCGAACGAATTCTCCACCCACTCGCACTTCACGCGCATCTTTGCGCAAACCGCGTTGCCGACGTCAACGTCGAACCCCTGCAACTGCCCTGTCGGCGACTTGCTTTCGAACGGCGGATACGCCGCCTCGATGCCGAAACGCAAGGTGCTTTGAGTCTCTGCGCTGGCGGTGCCGACTGACCCGATTAACGCTGCAGCGACGAAAAGTGAGAGTGAAAGCTTCAGAGACATGATGGTTCCCAATGTAGTTGAAGGGACGCGAATTCAGGGCACGGACGGTCGCTAACGGCGCAACCTCGAGAAGCCGCGTGAGACGCACAGGAAACCGGCCTCTCACACTCGCTCTGGAACCACAGTCTATTCTGGACATTCGCAAATGCAAGCGATTTTCAAAAATAAACGTCCAGTCTGGACTTTTTGACTTTAGAATCGGGCTAACGCCGCAAGCCGGCAACGATCTGGAGAACAGGCCCATGAGCAGCACAGACAAGGTATTTCCGTTGATCGTCCAGCAGGACGCGGTGCGTCAGGCACTGCCCCATCTCGATGTGCGCGGTGCGCTGACACGCATGTTTCGCGCGCTTGCGAACGACGCCGCAGTGCAACCGCCTCAAACCCTCACCCCGTTTCCGCAAGGCGCCGGCGATTGCATTACGTATCTCGGTGTCATGGCGGACGCCAAAGTATTCGGGGCCAAGTTGTCGCCGTACATCGTGACCGAATCGAAACCGGTCATCACGGCGTGGACCGCATTGATGTCGATGGAAACGGGGCAGCCTTTGATGTGGTGCGATGCGGGTCTGCTCACCATCGAGCGCACCGCGGGCGCGACTGCACTGGCGGTGGATCGCCTTGCGGCGCCCGACGCGCGCCGGCTCGCCATCGTCGGCGCGGGTGCGGTGGGACAGGCTCATTTGCGCCACCTCGCCGCGCTACGGCCGTGGGATTCGATTAACGTGTTCTCACGCGAGCTTGCGGGGAACGAGGCGATGCGCACGGCGATCAGTGCCCTAGACGATCGCGTGCTGGTTTGCAGCAAGCTCGAAGACTGTGTACGCGATGCCGATGTGGTGGCGTTGTGCACGTCCTCAGGCACGCCGGTACTGTCGGAAAACATGCTGACGAAGCCGGCGCTCATTACGTCGATCAGCACGAACGTCGCGAATGCTCACGAAATTCCGCCCGCGTGGCTTCGAGACATGGATGTCTATTGCGACTACCGGCAAACCACGCCTGCCAGCGCGGGGGAAATGAAATTGGCGGCGCAGTTACATGACTGGTCGCCGCAAAGCGTACTCGGCGATTTGCCTGAACTGGTGTCCGGCACAGCCAGAAAACCCTCCTGGAAAAAGCACGTTTTTTTCCGCTCGATTGGACTCGGACTTGAAGACGTGGCGATCGCCAACGGACTATTCAGGTACATAGACGGGCAGCGCAACGATTAAGATACGGGTTCGCAGCACGGTAGCTGCAACACGTTGCAGACTTCCCGAAAACTGGAATTTCACCCATCTCTATGCGAAAGACAAAAACAACGGCCGCACGCAAACTTCTTCTGGATCGATACGGCCGTGTCGCGGATGGTATCGCACTGCTCTTTTTTCCCTACGTTGAAATCGTCATTCATGACCTGCAAAGCCAGACTGTTGCCTACATAGCCAATAACCTCTCCAAGCGCGAACTGGGCGACGAATCGGCACTCGAAGAAATCGACCATTCGGTGGAGTCAGGCACGATCGGTCCATACGAGAAAATCAACTGGGACGGCCGGCGGATGCGTTGCGTCAGCACGGTTCTCTTCGACGACGCGGGCGTTGCCGTTGGCGTGATGTGCGTGAACTACAACATTGCGGTTTTCGAGGACATGAAGCATGTTATCGACCGCGTAATCTCGGGCGCTGGCGTGGTCAAGCAGCCCGAGGAATTGTTCAAGGACGACTGGCAGGAACGAATCAACACGTTCCTTCATGCATGGCTTCAGGAGCGTCAACTGGCGCTGAACTCGCTGACCCGCGACCATCGTCGCGAACTGGTCGAAGCCCTTTGGGCAGAAGGCGCGTTCAAGGGGAAAAGTGCCGCAAATTATGTGGCAAACGTGCTGGGGATGGGGCGTGCAACCGTCTATCAGCACATTAGAGATCTGCGAGACGGAGCGGCCTGAGAAGGCGTGGATTGAGGCTGCGAGCCTCTGATTGTGGCGACGGTGCCGTTGCGCCACCAGGTCGTTGCATTTGCAACGAGCCCCGAGTGACTGGCTCCTGGTTAAAACAGGGTGATCGACGCGCCGCCACACTCATCGGCGGCGCGTCGATACTACCCAGCCTTATTGGCTCTTATTGGCCCCTTATTGGCCGGTATACCCGACCGGAACAGTCGCATTGGCTTTGGCAACCGTGGCGTTGTTCGAGACGATGTACTGCGGCACTTCGGTGAGGGTCAGCGTGACTTTGCCGTTGGTATAGGCAAGCGTACTGATATTGCCGTAACTGTCGATCTTCGTCACATTGCCCGACGTACCAGCGCCGTCAACCTGAAGCGAATAGCTCGTCGAGTAGGTCTGGCTATAAAGACCGCTGCTTGCAGGCCACTGCGCATTGCTATGCGCCCAGGCAGCAGTCACCACCTTGCCGTTACCGAGTTGCTGGAACGCATACGCGAAGGTTCCGGACGGCGTACCCGTGACCCGGCCCAATGTGTTCGTGCCATCCAGCGCACGCGTCATTGTGGCGAAGGCCATCGCTTCCGGCTTCGGCGAGAGGTTCGACGCACCGAACGCGCCTTGAGCGTCATTCAGGTCGAAGAACGAGCCGTAGCCCACTTCGCCCGGATAGTCAGGACCATAGAACAACGTCGTCAACTGTGCGCCACCGCCCAGCACGATGATGTGCGAGCGCACGCCAACCGCGGCATGAGCAAACAACTGGTTCTGCGACGGCACCGTGGGGCCGTAGTTGAGACCCGGGTCGTAGCTCGTGCCGGCTTCGGTGAAGAACAGCTTCATGTTCGGCTTGCCCGCCTGCATCACCGAACGCAACTGCGTCATCTGGTTGTCGAGCGCGTTTGCCTGATTCGCCGGATCCGGATCGGAGTCCTGCAATTCAGGCGGATGAGCTGGAAACGTGCCGGCATTCCAGTAGCCATGCGTTGACACTGCGTCGATGTAATTCCACAGGCCCAACGCACCGAACTTCTGCAGATAGCCGGTGGTGCAAGTGTCGCAATTCGAAGGGAACGGGTTACCAGTACCCATCACGACAGCGTTCGGATCGGTCGAGTGGATGCCCTGGTAAGCGGCCTTATACATGGCGACGAAATTCGCGTCGCTATCCGCCCAGCCGAGGCTCGGCTCCCACGTCACCTGATAGTAGTTCTTTTGCTGGTTCGGGTAGTTCGCAGCGCGGATCAGGCTCGTATCGGTACCGACCTTGGCCATAAAGCTCTGGAACTCGGGCATGTTCGACGGCGCATAGTAGCTGTCGTTGAATTGACCCGTTTTCGAATCCCATGCAGGCAGCCCATCGAGACGCACGATGCGCATCTGGTCAGGATTGGCCTTATAGAATGGATCGAGGTCGTTCACGTTCGGCGTGTACGTGTTGGGACCGTTGGGTTCCATGGCCGATACTTCGCGGTCGTCGATAGTCCACGAGATGCCCAGATCATGCAGCGCGGCAATGTTGCCGTTGAAACCCTGCATGCCGAAACGGTGCTGATCCTGATGCGCATACGTGACGGTGCCCAGCACCGACGTCAGGTTCGGCAACACGCCGAACGTCGCGATCCCCACCGGACGCGTTCCGGTGTTCGGCAACGTGCCGCCGTTCGAGCGTAGCGTCGCGGTGAGTGCGCCATAGCCTGACCACGTCGACGTACACGGAATCGAGTTGGTTTGCACACCGGCGCTCACTGCAAAACTACCCTGCGTCTTGATCGCGCCATTCGAGTCTGCGACAGACCAGACGACGGTATCCGCGCTCGGCGCGTTCGTCGTGATCACCAGCTTGAACGGTGCGTTGTTCTGGAAAATGCGCAGGCCGTCGGTGGTCGGGGTGTCGGCGCTGATCACTCCGTTGGCGTTTCCGCCAGCCGTGTGGGTGGGCGTGCTGCACGAGAGGGTCGAGCTGCTTGGGGATGGCGTCGGTGTCGGCGTGGGAGTCGGAGTTGGCGTCGGCGTCGGCGTCGGCGTCGGAGTTGGTGCCGGAGTCGGCGTCGGCGTGGGAGTCGGTGCCGGTGCCGGTGCCGGTGCCGGTGCCGGAGTCGGAGTCGGAGTCGGAGTCGGAGTCGGAGTCGGAGTCGGAGTCGGAGTCGGAGTCGGAGTCGGAGTCGGAGTCGGAGTCGGAGTCGGCGTTGGTGTCGGCGCAGGCGCAGGCGCAGGCGTCGGGCTAGCGGCAACCGCTTTCACCCAGCACGATTTGCCATAGCCGAATGCGGGGTCTACCTGCGAGACCGCGCCGACATAGCATCCAACGCCATTGCTAAAGGTCGCGGGGGCCGTCAGCATGACCGACGGCGAGTTGGGCGGGACCGAACCAAACACCACCGAGGCTGTTCCGAGGAATTTGCAGGTGCCGTTCTCTTGTGCGCACAACTTGTATTGCTGTCCTGCGACGGTGATGGTGCTCGTTGCGGCCTGCGCGTTTTCTGCGCCAAACCATGCAAAGACTGTTGCTGCCGCAACCCCAAGAAGTTTGAGATTTCTCGTCATTGTCCGTATGTATCGCTAAAAAGCAGGTTATCCCCGAGGATTGAGCAAGATCGATCTGAGCCGTCCGCTTTGGCGTTCTTTTGAGTACAGAGAGAGGTGAAGCGGCGAACGCGATGATTGCGCTCATTGCTGATGAAGCTGGCGCCTCCGATGTGCCGATCTCCGCTGGCAGACATCGCGAGGCATTCGAACGCACACTGATCGCTACCAGGCGACAGCGCGCTCAACATTCCGATCCATCATTGGTCAACAGATAACTATTACGGTATCCTTACTATTAACCATGAAATTTTCGTGATGAAGTTCTATCAATGATCTACGGCGAACCCGGCTGCCTCGATTTTTGTCGAGGTAAATCCAGAACAGGGCAGGCGTATTCGTAACTCGAAACTAATTAGGTTTCGAGCCCAATTCCGGCAATGCAACGCCTGTGAAAATCGGTGACAGGTAGCGTTAAAGTCGCTCGACTCATTCGCAACCCGTACGTGTGAGAGACGCCGATCCAGCGCCACGGAAACACCGGTCCACGCAAGCTTTACTTGCTCGATGCGGTTTCCGGTGCGTGCTCGGCATTACTTACAGCAAGTTTTTTGGCAGACGAATTATAAACGTTTCATCTGTGTAACGTGACCACGACCACGGATGATAAGTAGTAGTTCAAAGAATTTTCCGGGAAACGCTCCCGACGATTTTCCAAAGGGTGGGAAACGGAAAATCTCTGCCTCAGGGGAGCGCGGAAAACGCAAATCTTTGACTTTCCTCGATGAAAAATAAATCAGCCGTGGTAAAGAACGGCGCGGCGTTTTTATATTATTAATATCAATACGAGTGAACGGTAGATGCGTAGGAATCGGGAACTGAACGGTGCGCATTCTACGAAGCGTGGAATGCGCACCGAACCTTTTTCGTCTGACCATAACCCGCACATAACCCGCACATAAACCGCACATACACCGCACATAAGCCGCTCAAGGCGTCCAGCGATAAACAATCATGCTGGAACCGTTGTAGTTGTCTTTCGTGATCACGTACTCACCGGCCGATCTAAGGTATGCCCTGATGCCGTACATAGAATCCACGTCATTGCCCACGTCCACCGTACCCGCACTCGAGTTGTTCAGCGTCGTATCGAGGTTACCCGTCGTGAGATTGAAGGCGTCGATGTTGGGCGTCGTATGCACGTAGCCGACAAAAAGATAATTGCCTGCGGCCGTGATCGACTTGGGATTGACGCTCGTGAGGTTGATCACCGGATTAGGCTTTGTGGTGTTGCCCGCCCCCCAGCCGTGATACACCTCGATCCTGGATTGTATCGCGGTCCAGTCCCAGCTCCCGGCGACGCCTTGCGCGAGAATCATGGTGTCGCTCTCAGGCAGGTAGATGATGCGTGTCAACGGCCGGATGCTCTGCGGAATGGAGATGGCGACACCCGGCCCCCATGTCGGTTTGCCTTCGCCATCGAAGCTGGTTAGCGGGTAGTGGTAGATGTGATTCGTTCTGTCGAGACCGGCCCACACGTCTCCCCTGCTATCGATACAAAATCCGCCCGTGACCTGCCGGGTCGTATTGAATGCGGGACCTGGAATCGACGCGTCCGGAATGGCGATGTAACCGCTCGCCGCGTTGAAATGGAAAAAGTAAAAGATGCCCGGGTTCTGGCCCGACGCAACAAGAATCCGGTTTCCGCCGACGCTGACGAGTTGACCAAAATGCTCGTCACGCTGCGTATCGTTCATGTTCAGGCGTGGATCGGAAGGATAGCTGAACGGGTCGACGGTATTCGCGACGAAGGTGCCGCCAGCCGTGCCGGTGTAAATGTGAGCGCCGCCATAGAAATAGGCGCCGTCCGTAACCGGGTCAGGCGCTCCGACTGCCTCGAAGTTGAGAGACTGAAGCTTCCATTGCAAATTACCGGCGCTGTCATACGCGTGAATGTCGGTGCCGCCATTGCGCCCGAGGTCCCAGCCTCCGCCCCATGGGTTGTTGAGCACATACAGGTTGCCGGCTGTGTCTTTGCCGATGCCGACAACACGCGTGAAGCGCTTGTCGCCAACCTGGCCTTTGATGCCGGTGGTGGTGTCGAGATAGCCGCCCTGAATGCCGAACGTGCCGACCAGGGTCGGCGTACCCGAAATGTTGTAGAGCTTGATATTCATGTCGGGACCCTGATCGCCCACCATGAGCTGTCCTGACGATGCATCGAAGTACAGCGCGGACGGCCGCGAGGCCGCGGGCATCTGGATCGTGTTAAGCGTTGCACCGGCCGGACTGAATTCCACGATCGTGGCCGCGCTTTGCTGTGCTACCCAAAGATTTCCCGCACCATCCAAAGCGAGCGCGCCCGGACTCGATACGTTGATGTCCTGCTGCCACGCGCCGTCGGTCGTGAAGACGCGAACACGATTACCCAAAAAATCGCTTGCATAGAGGAGCGAGCCGGTTGTTGCAAGTCCGGTGATGACATCGGCCCGCCTGACGGCGGTCCAGGTGCTCACGGGAATGAGGAGATCACGCTTCTGGGTCGCGCGGTTGTATCGTCCCACCGCTCCGCTGCCGTACACGGTGCTGTACTGCAACGCGGCGAAGATCGACGTGGCATTCCCCGTGATGGCCCCACCCTGAAATTCGCTATTGATGCCAATGGTGCCGAGGCTCTTGCCGTTCTGGTAGATCGCGACACCACCCGTGTTTTCATCCCATAGGGAAGCCGTATAGATCACGCCTTCGGGCGCGACCCACATGGAGCGCGCGGTATTGCCCACGTGGGTGGCAAGCGTTCCGAATGTATTCGCCAGCCAGTCGGTGGTGTATTGCGCCTGACACGCTGGCGCAATCAGGGTGATCGCGGCGATCACTGCGCCAAGCAGCGCGGCACGAATTCGTTTTTTAACCATGAGTGATCCTCTCCTGACAGTCGTCCCTCGATAATCAACCACCGAAAATCATCGAGTGAAACGTGGGATATTCGGCAAGCATATTTTTGCCGGCCATCCGCGAGTTCGCGAGTATCGCTCAAGTTATTACCATTGCGTGTCGTGCGTGTTTCGAGCGGCAAGCTTCTGCGCGCTGCCCTGTTCATGGAGCGGTCCGTCTGAATCTAAGTCAGAACGTGGCTATGTCCGGTTTCAGCATATCCATGAACGCGCGGACCTTGGCGCTTAACAAACGGCGCGAACTATAAAGTGCCCAGATTTCCACGGGCGAACCCGCTTCCGCTCCCCAGCAAACGAGCCGTCCCGCTTGCACATCCTGCTCGACCAGCAAGCGAGGCAGGAGCGCCGCGCCTACTCCTTGCAACACCGCCTCGCGCACCATCAACAACGATGACATCCGCAGCACCGGCTTCGGCTCGATCACGCTCACGCCGCCGCCCTCCTTTCGCATATTCCAGAGGACGCCAGGCGGCGCCGCTAACGACATGACCGCCGGTACCTGAAGCGCATCGGCTTCGCTTGCGGGCATCTTCGGAACCGACATCGTTGGCGACGCCACCACAAGGCGCTCGTCACCGAGAATCCGCCGACCGACAAGTTGCTCGTCACGCGGTGGATCGATCCGGATCACCAGGTCGTAGCCGTCCTCCACAGGGTCCGCGACGCGGTCCTCCGCAATGATTTCGAGTTCGACTTGTGGATAGGCCAGCGCAAAGCGCGCAGCGATCTGGCATAGCTGCACATGCGCGAAAACGACCGGCGCGCTGATGCGCAAGCGCCCGCGCGGCACCGGTGCGCGCGACGCGACCGCCTCGCCCGCCTCCTGAATCTCCGTCATGAGCCCCCGCGTGCGCTCGTGGAGTGCAAGACCTTCCTCGGTCAGGCGCAGCCTCCGTGCGCCCCGCTCGATCAGCCGCACGCCGAGTTCTTCCTCCAGTTCGGCCACACGCCGCGACAGCGTGGCCTTGGGGCGGTCGAGCGCGCGACTGGCCGGCCCAAACCCGCCATGCAAGGCGACGGCATTGAAATCTGCCAGCGACGTCAAATCCATGATCGTTCCATATACGAGACGAGATGTCTTGATTCTGGCACTTTCGATCAAACAATGGAACGAATATTGTTCATCTCACGGACTTACCTAGTCCATTCAACCCCAGGAGAAAATCATGGCAATCCTCGTAACGGGCAGCACAGGCGTGATCGGCACGCAGGTTCTCAACCATTTGAACGACAGCGGCGCCGAAGTGCGGGCACTGACCCGCTCGCCGGAAAAGGCCCAATTCCCGGAAGGCGTCACCGCGGTCAAAGGCGACCTGTCCGACCTCGACGCCGTGCGGCGCGCAATGAACGGTGTCAGCACGTTGTTCCTGCTGGCCCCCAACGCCGCGGACGAATTGACACAGGCCCTGCAGACCCTGAGCGTCGCACGGGAAGCCGGGGTGAAAGGCATCGTTTATCTGTCGGTTTTCAAGGGTGCGGAGTACGTCGACGTGCCTCACTTCACCGGCAAGTACACCGTCGAACGCATGATCGAGCACAGCGACCTGCCGGCGACGGTGTTGCGTCCCGCCTATTTCATCCAGAACGACGTCCGGCAGAAAGACCCGCTGCTGACGCACGGCGTCTACGGCATGCCGATTGGCGGCAAGGGCATTTCCATGGTCGATGTCCGCGATATCGGCGAAGCCGCTGCACGCGAACTCCTGCGCCGCGAGCGCGCCGCCAGGCCGCTGCCGCGTGAAACGTACGAACTCGTCGGTCCTGACGCGCTGACTTCGGACACCATCGCCGCGATCTGGGCCGAGGCGCTGGGACGTCCGGTTCGCTACGGGGGCGACGATCTCGACATCCTCGAACAGCGTCTCAAGGCGGTCGCGCCGGGTTGGCTCGCCTACGACATGCGCCTGATGATGCGCCGGTATCAACAGGACGGCGCAGTCGCTTCGAAATCCGAAGTCGATCGCCTGGCCGCGCTGCTCGGGCGGCAGCCAAGATCCTACCGGGACTTCGCGACTGCCACGGCCGCAACGTGGGCGAATAGCTAATTGATCAGGATGACTGAAAGGCGCTATCGAAAGATTTGCGCGCATGCAAACGGGCAGGGCTGAAAAGTCCCGCCCGTTTGCACGCATGCATAGGTTCGGTCACGCCTGAAACGATCGAGAGAAGACTGGCCGCGTTGGCGTCGCCGCGTGAGCCTCAATGCCCGCCGCAAAAAATGGCGGTAAGAAAGAATGGAACGACTTCGCGAATGGCCGCATCGCTGCCGGCCCGTCGAACGCTCGCCTCGACCGACGCGGCAGAGCCGGTCACCACCACGCCATAGGTTGCGGCATTGGCCGGCTGACCGCTGCCTTGTTTGAAGATCGGATCGTTTTGCTGATATCCGAAGACGGCATAGACATGAAAGCCGAATGCCGTCAGGTTGCTGCCGCGCGCGGGACGAAAGGCGTTGACCGAGTTCGCTTCAATGCGCATTGGCTTTGAATCGATTGATTGTTCGTCCAGAAGCGGGGCAATGAAATCATGCGGGTTCGACTGACAGTTCAGCGGTGTGTCGAGTGCATAGGCATTGCACACGGCTGATGAGAATCCCACCCCCAGCGAGGCAAGAGCGGTCAGCATGCGGAGAACGGACGGTTTCATCGTAGTAGCGCGATCGCTCGGTTGGATTGCCCGAAAAACTCGAGGACATGCGACAACAGAGCGTTGAGATTCCAGAATCATACGGTTGGTTCAATGAGTCTGTGCGGTGACGCTCAAATCGTTCGAAGCCGGTAAGCGGCGAAGGGCGCGCGGTCGCCCGTGCAGCACGATTCGCGCGGCCGGCGGCTGCCCTCTCCCTGCTATGCTTCACCCGAAGCCAGTCCCGCGCGCTAAACGAAACACACCCATGACCCGCTCCTCACATTACGACCTGCAATCACTGCGCGTTTTCATCGTCGTAGCAGAACTGGGCAGCCTGACAAAGGCCGCCGAGCGCACCTGCCTGACCTTGTCGGCGGTCAGCAAGCGCATGACGGACCTGGAACGCAGCATCGATTGCGTCCTGATGCTGCGGCTGCCGCGCGGCATCGAGCTGACAGCCGCAGGCAAGGGGCTGCTCGCGCATGCCCGGCAAGTCGTCGATCGCGTGAACCGCATGGCCAACGAGATGAGCGATTACGCTGCCGGCGTGCGCGGACACGTGCGGGTCTGGGCCAACACGTCGGCGATCATCCAGTTCTTGCCGCACGATGTGCAGGCCTTTCTCGCCGACAACCCCAGCGTGAAGATATCGCTGGAGGAGCGCTTCAGCGACGCTATCGTTGCGGCGATCCGCAGCGGCGACGCCGACATCGGCATCTTTGCGGACAACGTGCTGGCGCCGGATATCGACAAGGCCGCGTACCGTCAGGACAAGCTCGTTCTGCTGGTACCGAAGGGCCACCCGCTCGCCTCCCGCAAGGAAGTGGCCTTCGCCGATACGCTCGACTTCGAGTACGTCGGCCTGACCGAAGGCAGTTCACTGCTCGCGCGGCTGCTCGATGCCGCGTTCAATGCGGACCGGGCGCTCAAACTGCGCATTCAGGTGAGCAGCTTCGACGGTATCTGCCGGATGATCGAGCACGGGCTCGGCATCGGCATCTTGCCCGAGGGAGCGGTACGTTCCGACATTCTCGCGGCGGGCCTGCGCGCCGTGAAACTCACCGACTCATGGGCATCTCGCACCTTGCGGATCGGCACGCTGTCGCGCGAAAGGCTATCGCCCGATGCGCTGCGCCTCTTCGACTTCATGTCCGGCCGCACCGATAGCTAAGCTCCGTTAAGCTCACCGACCCTTTCCCAAATGGAAAGGGTCATTGAGAATCGATTGATTTTCAGCAGGCGCGGGTTGTCGCAAAGTGAGCGTCAAGAGAACGACGTTTGCAAGGAGACAACCATGACGAAGCCGCTAGAAGGCGTTCGCGTGCTCGAAATGGGCCAGCTCATCGCGGGTCCCTTCGCTGGAAAAATGCTCGCCGAGTTCGGCGCGCATGTCATCAAGATCGAACCGCCCGGCACGGGCGACCCGCTGCGAAAATGGCGCCTGCTGCATGAGGGCACGTCCGTCTGGTGGGCGGCGCAATCGCGCAACAAGGAATCCGTCACGCTCGATCTCCGCTCGCCCGAAGGCCAGGACGTGGCTCGCCAACTGGTCGCAGAAAGCGACGTGCTGATCGAAAACTTTCGTCCCGGCACGCTCGAAAAATGGGGCCTCGGCTGGGACGAACTGCATGCCTTGAATCCTGGCCTCGTGATGCTGCGCGTGTCCGGCTATGGACAAAGCGGCCCGTATCGCGACCGTCCCGGCTTCGGCGTCATCGGCGAAGCGATGGGCGGCTTGCGGCATCTGAGCGGCGAGGCCGGCCGCACGCCGGTGCGTGTGGGCATATCCATCGGTGACTCCCTCTCCGCCTTGCATGGCGTGATCGGCATCCTGCTCGCATTGCGCCATCGCGACCAGAACGGCGGTGCCGGCCAGATGATCGACGTCGCGCTCTACGAATCGGTCTTCAACATGATGGAAAGCCTGCTGCCCGAGTACTCGGCGTTCGGCACCGTGCGCGAACCGGCGGGCAGCAGCTTGCCTGGCATCGCGCCGTCGAACGCGTACCGCTGCAGCGACGGCAAATACGCGCTGATCGCCGGCAATGGCGACAGCATTTTCCGGCGTCTGATGGAACTGATCGGTCGTCAGGATCTGGCCGACGATCCCGCACTCGCTCAAAACGATGGCCGCGTGAAGAACGTCGAACGGCTGGATGCCGCGATCGCCGACTGGACCAGCCGCCGCACGCTCGACGGCGTACTCGCCGCACTCAATGAAGCGCGCATTCCCGCCGGAAAAATCTACGACGTCGCCGACATCGCAAGCGACCCGCACTACCACGCACGCGACATGATTCTCGACGCCCAACTGCCCGACGGCACGCCTGTGCAAGTGCCCGGCGTGGTGCCCAAACTGAGCGCGACGCCGGGCACGGTGAACACGTGCGCGCCCACGCTCGGCCAGCATACCGACGAGGTGCTGGAAAACCTCGGCATCGGCACGACGACCCGCGACGCCTGGCGCGCACGCGGCATCATCTGAACAGGAGCACGGCATGAACAGCAAACGTCTGTCTATCCAGGAAGTCGCCACCCGCGACGGCTTTCAGAACGAGGCCAGGTTCGTCGATACCGACGCCAAGATCGAACTGATCGATCGTCTGAGCGCGTGCGGTTGCGCCAAGATCGAAGTGACCTCGTTCACCTCGCCAAAAGCGATTCCCGCATTGCGCGACGCCGAAGCGGTAATGCAGCGAATCGCGCGACGTGAAGGCGTTGTCTACACCGTGCTTGTTCCGAATCTGCGCGGCGCCGAGCGCGCGCTATCGTGCGGTGTCGATGAAGTCAATCTCGTGATGTCCGTCAGCGAGAGCCACAACCGTGCGAACTTACGCATGAGCCGCGAGCAGTCGTTCGCCCAGTTGCGTGACGTGATCGGCGTCGTCAAACAAACGAAGGTGGCGATCAACGTGTCGTTGTCCACGGCGATGGGCTGCCCGATGGAAGGCGATATCGAACAGGGTGAAGTGCTCGACTGGATGCAGCGCTTCGCCGATCTCGGCGTGCATGGCGTGACGTTGTGCGATACCACCGGCATGGCCTACCCATCGCAAGTCGGCGCGCTGTGCGCCGCCGCGCGCGAGCGCTTCGCCACACTCGAACTCACGCTGCATTTTCATAACACGCGCGGCATGGCGCTCGCCAACACGCTCGCCGCGCTAGAAGCCGGCATCGACCGCTTCGACGCGTCGCTCGGCGGTCTCGGCGGATGTCCCTACGCGCCGGGCGCAACGGGCAACGTCTGCACAGAGGAACTCGTGCACATGCTCGAACTCGACGGCTACGACACCGGCGTCGATCTCGCCGCCGTGCTGTCCGCCTCTGCCCTGCTTCCTGGACTGATCGGCCACGACGTGCCGAGCCAGTTGCTCAAGGCCGGACGGCGCCTGGACCTGCACTCGATGCCTTGCGTCGGACCTGACGACCTGCCCGAACAACGCGCGTTTTCACAAGGAGCATGACGTGGCGCTCATCGACCACCTCGATCACCTCGTACTGACTTGCATGGACTTCGCTGCAACGAAGCGGTTCTATACCGAGGTCATGCAGATGCAACTCGAGACATTTGGCGAAGGACGTATTGCATTTCGCTTCGGCAATCAGAAGATCAACGTCCACGTGCTTGGCGCCGAATTCGAGCCGAAGGCCCATGTTCCCGTTCCTGGCGCGCTCGACCTGTGCTTCATCGCCACCGTGCCGCTCGACGAAGTGATTGCACATCTCACCCGCTGCCAATGGCCGATCGTCGAAGGTCCGGTTGCGCGCACCGGCGCCACGCAGAAGATTCGTTCCGTCTATGTGCGAGATCCCGATCTGAATCTGATCGAGATCTCCGAACTAATGGCGTGATGTGATGACACCCAGCACGCCGCGATCCGCTAATTTTCACGTGCCGTTTTTCAGCGACCTGAACAGCGTGCCTGTGCAGTTCACGCTGCCCAAGGCAGGGATTCGATGAACATCGTCCTGCTCGACAGCGGCACGCTGCCCACCCCGCTCACCGCGCCGGCCTGGACGAGCGAATGGTCCGCCCGCCCGGCTACGCGCGCCGCCGACGTGGTCCATGCGCTCGAAGATGCCGCCGTTGCGATCACGAACAAAGTACCGATCCGCGCCGCCGATCTGGAACGTCTGCCGAAACTTCGCTTTATCTGCGTCGCCGCAACGGGTTTCGATTGCGTCGATGTCGACGCCTGCCGCGAGTCTGGCGTGATCGTGTCCAATGTGCCGGGCTACTCGGCACAGAGCGTGTCCGAGTGGGCGCTCGCTTCGATCTTCGCATTGCGGCGCAATCTGTTCGCTTATCGTGACGCAGCTCGCCTCGCCTGGCCGGCGTCGGCGCATTTCTGCGTGCACAATGCGCCGATTCTCGACATCGCCGGTTCGACGCTCGGCATTGTCGGCCGCGGCGCGATCGGCAATTCGCTCGCACGGCTGGCCCGCGCGGTCGGCATGAACGTGATATTCGCGGAGCACCGCGGACGGCCGACGGTTCGCGAAGGCTTCACGCCTTTCGACGAGCTTGTGCGCTCCGCCGACGTTCTTTCGCTTCACTGCCCGCTGACGGAAGCGACGCGCAACCTGATTGACGCGGCCACGCTTCGCGCCATGAAACGCGGCACGTTGCTCGTGAACAGCGCCCGCGGCGGTCTGGTCGATTCGACGGCGCTTGTGGACGCGCTCACGACGGGCCACCTTGGCGGCGCCGCGCTCGACGTACTCCCGCAGGAACCACCCGATCCGGATGAGCCCTTGCTCACATGCGCACATCCCAACCTTATCGTCACGCCGCACATCAGCTGGGCGGCGACGAATGCCGCGAACCGGCTCAATGCCGGCATCGAAGCCAACCTCGCCGCGTTCCATGCGGGCGCGCCGATCAACGTGGTGAACGGCGCATAAGCTGCCCCAAATACAAAGCAACGGAGACAAGCATGACCATCAGTAATCTCGGCGCGAGCGAATCTGCGACCGCCCATTCGCGCGTTGCTTCATCGGAACCAGGCGCAGCCGACACTGCACGCACCCTTCATGCCGACGCCACCACGTTGGGCGGCTGGATGGACAACATGCCGCCCGGTTCGCTACATCGATTTGTGGTGTGGGTTATCGGCATTGGATTGTTCTTCGACATGTTCGAAATTTTCCTGGTCGGCTCGATCGGTACGGCGCTGCAGGGGGAATACGGTATCGATAGACACAGCACGGATTTCAAGTTGCTGTTGGCCTCGGCGTTTATCGGCATGTTCGTCGGTGCATTTTTCTGGGCAGCATGGCCGACCGAATCGGCCGGCGTAAGGCTTTCTTATTCAACCTGATCTGGTACAGCGGCTTTTCGCTCACCGGCGCGTTCTCGGTCAACGCCGAGATGCTGGTGATCTGCCGCTTCCTCACGGGCATAGGCGTAGGTGCAATCTATCCCGTTGCCGATAGCTTTTTGTCCGAGATTCTGCCCAAGGAACGTCGCGGGCGAATGCCGCATGGGCCTACACCACGTCGTACGTTGCGGTGCCATTGGTGGGGTTCCTCGCACTTTGGCTCAATCCTCTGCACGTTGGCGCCGTGGCGGGCTGGCGCGTTATCCTGGTCATCGGCAGCCTGGGCGCGGTACTGGTTCTGCTCGTGCAACATAAGTTGCCCGAAAGCCCGCGCTGGCTCCTGGCGCAGGGTCGCGTCGAGGAGGCGCACGCCATGCTTCGGCGCTTTGCCGGGAGTGCGGGTGTGACGGTGACGACCATCTCACCTGAAGCGGGCGTCAAGCGAAATCCGATGACGCTGGGCGAGCGCATTGCCTTGCTGCGCCGGCCCCCTTACAACAAGCGTTATCTGATGTTGACCGTCTTCCATCTGCTTCAGGGATTTGGCTACTATGGGTTTGGCACATTGGCCAGCACCGTGGTGAAAAGCCGTGGCTATGACGTCACCGACGGAACGCTTTTTATGGCTCTGTCATTTCTCGGCTATCCGGTCGGATCTTTGCTTTCGATTCCGCTGCTCAACTGGATAGAACGCCGTACGCTGGTTATCGGCGCAATACTGTCAATTGCGGTTTTTGGCCTGGGCTTCGCCTATTCCAACAACTCGGCGCTGATCGTTCTCTTTGGCGTGTTGACCACATGTGCATCGAACGTATTCAGCAATGCGTACCATGTCTATCAGTCTGAAATCTTTCCGTCCAGCGTGCGCTCGACTGCCATCGGCAGTACGTATTCGCTGTCCCGCATTGTTAGCGGCATGTTGCCGTTCATATTGCTCCCCGTATTGAACCAACAGGGCGCAGGCGCCATGTTCGGCATCATCGCGGCGGCTTTAATAGTTGTGGCTATCACGCTGCGGATCCTCGGCCCCCGCACTACGCGACGAAGCCAGGATGAAATTAATCCGGCTTAAGGAATCATGTTTATTCGGAAGGCGGCACGCCGATCCGTCGATGCGCGCCGCAACCCACACCCGATATCTGTCTAACCGGGAGCGAGGAGACGCGCATCGATCCCACGCCGGCGTCAGGAGAGATGATGCACTTCCTGCAGGCCATACACCGGCGTTGCAATGCCCTCCATGCGCGCCTTCAATTGCAGCGATAAGTATTGTGAGTAGTGGCGCGACTGATGCAGGTTACCGCCATGGAACCACAAGGCAGGCTGCTGTGTGGGCTTCCACATGTTGCGCTGCTCGCCTTCCCAGGGCCCAGGGTCTTTCGTCGTATTCGAACCCAGCCCCCACACCTTGCCCACTTTATCCGCCACTTCACGCGAGATGAGATCGGCGGCCCAGCCGTTCATGGATCCATAACCGGTGGCATAGACGACGAGATCTGCCTCCAGCTCAGTGCCATCGCTTAGCAAGACCGAGTGTTCCTTGAGTTCAGCCACATCCACGCCGCTCTTTAGCTTGATTTTGCCGTCCGCTACAAGGTCGGCGGCGCCAACATCAATGTAATAACCCGACCCGCGCCGGAGATATTTCATGAAGAGCCCCGAGTCGTCATCCCCGAAATCTAGCATGAAACCCCGCTTTTCCAGACGGTCGTAAAACGCCGCGTCGCGTTCCCTGATCGCGTCGAATACGGGCTTTTGAACCGTATGCAGAATCTTGTAAGGGATCGACGCAAACGTCAGATCGGCTTTCGACGTCGTCATGCCCGACGCCACCGCGCGCTCGGAGTAAAGATCCCCGAGCGCAAGCTCCATCAGCGAATCTGATTTGACGATATGGGTGGACGAACGCTGAACCATCGTGACGTCGACCCCAGCCTCCCACAACGCCGCGCAGATGTCGTGCGCCGAATTGTTCGCGCCGATCACCACCACTTTCTTGCCCTTGTACGCATCGGGTCCCGGATGTTTTGACGAATGATGCTGCTCACCCTTGAACACATCTATGCCTTTGAACGAGGGGATATTCGGCTTACCCGACATGCCCGTAGCAAGCACAAGCTGCTTTGGCCGCAGCGTCAGCGCCTCGCCGTCGTGCTCGACCTCGACCACCCATTCAGCCGCCGCTTCGTCGTATCGCGCGGACTTGCAAATGGTCGCCCCCCAGTAGTTCAATTCCATGACCTTGGTGTACATCTCAAGCCAATCGCCGATCTTGTCCTTCGGCGTGAAAACTGGCCAGTTATCCGGGAACGGCAAATAAGGCATATGGTCGTACCAGACCGGATCATGCAGACACAATGACTTGTAGCGGTTGCGCCAAGCGTCGCCAGGACGCGGATTCCTATCCACGATAATCGTCGGCACACCCAACTGCCGCAATCGTGCGCCCAGGCCAATCCCACCCTGCCCGCCACCCACGATCAAACAGTAAGGTTGTTCCGCGCGACCCAGCGCCTGCGCCTCGGCTTCACGACGTTCCTTCCAGCTCGTTCGATCCATGCGTGCGCCATGTTCCGCACCTATAGGACGGCGATTGCCTTTGGGTTCTTCATGGCCTTTCAGTTCACCCATGGTGGTCAGCAAGGTCCAGATCAGGCCATCCGTCACGCGGATAAAGCCGCTGCCACGGGCGACTTCCGTTTCGAACGTGATCCACGCCTGTGCGACGCCGTCGGCTTCGCTCGGTGTTTCATTTTCAGCAACCCTCAGCAGCGTGGGTTTAATCGCGTCGAGTTGTGCGTCGAGCATGGCGCCGATCTGGTCCCGGCCCTCCATGGTTTTGATATTCCAGGTGAAAGCAACCAGATCGCGCCAGTAACACTCCGGTCGAAACAGAGCGACGGCCGCAGCGGTATCGCCGCGTTTAAGCGCCGATTCCAGGGACGCCAGAATAGGTGAAATAATCCGGCTTGCATTGTTTTCAGACATGACTGCTCCTCCATTCGATACGGATTAGTGAAACGTCGAAGTAATGCGCGGGTTCTTTGCCCGCTGGATAACCGCGGACCGCTATCGCCTGTGGGGCGGGACAATGCCGAACTTCGCGATCCGTCTATAAAGCGTCGCGCGCGAGATGCCCAGGGTTTGGGCTGTCTCGTCCGGTCGCCATTTCGCATTCGTCAGGGCGGCGACGATGCGGTCGCGCTCAAGGGCGTCGATATCGGTGAGCGTGGGTTGCACCCCGCGGGCGGGATCCCGAGGCTTCGGCGCAGGTTGTCGTTGCGCGCGAATGACGGGCGGACGAACCCGTGCATACAGCGGCGAACCGTTGTCCACACATTTCATCGAGACCATGTCGCGACCGGGTCTGACATCCAGAAGACGTTCAGCGCGGATATCGAATAGTTCGGAGACCGGTCGCGGCAGCCGGTCAAGGCCTGGCACGCACTCTTTGGCCCGGCGATTGGCCGCGACCGCGTTTCCGCGCACATCGAAGGCAATCAGGATCTCCGGTTGGGCTTCCACATAGTGGCGATTCCGGTGCGCCAGCAAAACCCAGCAATGCGTGCTCGCGTTGAGAAAGAAACTGTCCTCGATCAATACCGCGCTATGACGCACGATGTGATTGATCAGCCGCTGACTTTCGCGTTCGTCAGGCGAGCGAATCGCGGACGCATCCAGCACGCCGATCAGTTCGCCTTCCAGCCCGAAGATCGGCGAAGCGCTGCACGTCAACGTGGTAAAAGCGGCGCGAAAATGATCTGTCTTATGCACCGTGATCGGTTGGGAATCGAGCAGCACGGCTGCAACGCCACAGGTTCCTTCTTCCTGCTCGGACCAGCAGGAGCCCGAATAAAGTCCCGCTCGTTTGAAGTCGTGACGCCGGTCCCGGTCAACGCGGTAATCAATCGTCACGCCCTGCGCGTCGGTGAGCATCACGCAGTAGTCCGCTTCACGTACCGTCTCATGCAGACGCGAAAGACACTCTCCTGAGGCCCGTAAAACCGATTCCTCCCGGTGTTGCACGTCGCGCAATTCCGGCGCGGTCAAAATACGCGGACCCGCTGTGAGGCCAGGATCAAGATGATATTGCTCGAGCGAGCGCCAATACGACGAAGCGAGCCGCGTAGCATCGGCACCACGATCAGAGTTTCGGCCTTCGATCAACCTGCGGATCCGGTCGATGTGTCTCACTTGCGGAACATAGGGCATGAATGTCTCCAGTCGGCTCGGCGCGCATTGCTGAGCGGCACGCTTAGGATGACTTTTAGCATGCGGATTCCGGAAGATCACACCGCAGCGCAGCATCAAGTTGGATGAGACGTTTTTCTCAGTTTTTTTGGTGTGGGGACTGAACGCTGCCCGGTTTCTGCAGTAAGGAAAACCGGGAGGCGTTATGCTCGCTGCTAGAATGCTCGCCCCTTTCTCTGGAGACGCACATGTCCTGGTTCATCTATGAAGTGCCCGAATACAACGAAGACGGGGCGCGTATCGAACCCTTCAGCGACCTGCGTAGCCGCGTCCAGAAAGTCAGTGGCCAAGCCATGGCTGACGAGCTGGAAAGCGTCCGCGAAAACGCCGCGACAACGGCGAATACCCCGGCGCACCCGTTGCGCACCGTGGACAATCCTCAAGTATTTCCGATCCCGTACGCCGACTCCATGATTCTGGTCGGGTTCATCTTCGAACTAAAACGGGAGTCCCGGCGTCTGGTGGTGTCGCCTGTGGAAATGCCCTGGCTGAAAGACGCATAAGGCACCTCACGCATAGCGCGCAAGAAACATATCGGCCGCAGATTCCGCGACCCGCCTTTGTTCATCCGCGCTGAGCGTTGCCTGGCCCATCGTCACCTGCGGCCAGAATGCGAACGCTTTGACCAGGCCCTGCAACTGCTGCGAGGCGAACATCGGGTCCGACGTCTTGAGGCGGCCGTCGGCAGCGGCTGCGCGAATCCACACAGTCAAATCTTCCTCCCGCTCGCCCATGCGCGTGACCATTTCGCGCGCGCGCTCCGGCGAATGAATGCCTGCCGCGATCGCCACGCGCGCGAGGGACAGAAACGCCTCGTCATTCAACAGGCTCAGCTTTTTCAACAGAAGCTGGAGCAACTGCGCACGCAAGGGATGCGTGGCCGAATAAACCGGCGCCGCTCCCGTGTCGCTCGACTCCCACAACTGCCGCAGGATGGCCGCGAACAGCGCTTCCTTGCTCGGAAAATGGTTGTAGACCGTCCGCTTCGAGACACTCGCGCGTGCCGCGATACGGTCCATGCTGGTCGCGTCGAAGCCGGCCGCGAGAAATTCTTCGATGGCCGCCTCAATGACGGCGGCACGCTTGCGGTCGGTCAGACGGAGGGGGATGTCGCTGGTGTTCATCGTTAAATTTTACACCGGGCAGTTTACTTTTCTCAAAAATAAACTACACTCAACAGTCTACTTTCAGCATCGAGGCAGTTTGCATGACATCGTTCACCGATTCTATTCGCCATGTCTTGGGCCTGACGGCGGCGCGACGCGGTCGCGAATTGTTCGACACGTCGGCTCAGCACGACGGCGAGCGCTTCCGGAACGTCAAGCCGCGTCCTGTTGAAGGAATCGGTAAGACTTTGAGCATCGTGTGGAATGTGTTGTTGAACAAACCGGACGGCACGGTGCCGGCGGGTGCCCTGCCCGTCGATGCGCTGGCGCGTGAACAGCTCGACGCCGCGCCGGACCGGAGCCTCTATCGCCTCGGGCATTCGACCATGCTGCTCAAGCTGCGTGGTCAGTTCTGGCTGACCGACCCTGTTTTCGCCGAGCGTGCATCGCCGTTCCGGCGGTTCGGTCCGAAGCGCTTCCATGCCCCGCCCATTGCGCTTGAAGACTTGCCGCCGCTGCGCGGCGTGATCCTCTCGCACGACCACTACGACCATCTGGACCACGAAACGGTGCTGGCGCTCGCCGCGAAAACGGCGGTGTTTCTGACGCCGCTGGGCGTCGGCGACCGCCTGATCGAGTGGGGTATCGACGCGTCGCAGGTACGCCAGTTCGACTGGTGGCAGAGTGTCGAGATCGACGGCCTGACGTTCACGGCAACGCCGGCGCAGCATTTCTCCGGCCGCAGTCTCTTTGACGGCAACAGCACCTTATGGGCCTCGTGGGTGATCGTCGACGACGCGCTGCGCGTGTTCTTCAGCGGCGACACGGGCTACTTCGATGGTTTCAGGACGATTGGCGAACGATTGGGTCCATTCGACGTGACGCTGCTCGAAACGGGCGCCTACGATGCCCAATGGCCGTACGTCCACATGCAGCCTGACGAGACCGTACAGGCACACGTCGATCTGCGTGGGCGCTGGCTGGTGCCGGTTCACAACGGCACGTTCGATCTGGCGATGCATCGCTGGCAAGAACCCTTCGAACGCGTGGTCGGGCTCACCGCCGTGCGTGGTATTCCGCTTGCAACGCCCCGCATGGGCGAACGGCTGGATCTGGGCGCGCCCCACCGCGGCGAGAAGTGGTGGCGCGAGGTCGAGGAGCGGGCGCACGAGCCCGCTACTGCGCGGCGCTGGTTCGCCTGCCGTCAAAGTCGGCAAGCGAGTTCGTGAGGCTGGCGGCTATCGGCGCTCGCGGATAGAGCGTCGATCACGATCCGCACCCCATCAACACGGTGGATCTTTGCACTCGAGATGAAACCGGAGTGCCGATCAGCCACGTCAATTTTTCCGTCGCGCACAATATTTCCAATCGCGAAACGTCTACAGACGTATGGAACCGCCGCGCACCCCGAATTCGATGATCGAACGAGATAAGGACATCACTGCAACTGTGTTGCGTGAGCGGTCGAAACTCGGCAATTTCATCCGGCGCCGCGTGCACGACCAGGGCGAGGCCGAAGACATCTTGCAAGATGTATTTCACGAGTTCGTGCAAGCCTACCGGCTCCCCGCGCCGATTGAGCAGGTGAGCGCGTGGCTGTTTCGCGTGGCCCGAAACCGCATCATCGACCGCTTTCGCAAGCGCCGCGAGGAACCGCTGGCCAACAGGGTCGAAAGCGTCGACAACGCCGACGACGCGGACTACCGGCTGGATCTCGCCCTGCCGGCAACCGACGCCGGCCCGGAAGCCGTCTATGCAAGGTCAATCCTGCTGGAAGCCCTGCAAGACGCGCTCAACGAATTGCCGGCGAATCAGCGAGACGTCTTCGTCGCCCATGAACTCGAAGGGCGCAGCTTCAAGGAGCTGGCATCCGAAAGCGGTGTCGGCGTGAACACGCTATTGGCACGCAAGCGCTACGCAGTACTGCATCTGCGCGTTCGCCTGCAAGCCGTGTATGACGAACTGGATATCTAAAGGAGCAAATAGATGAGATTCAAACTGAGAAGCTTCGGCAAAGTACTGTTGGTGCTGGTGGGCATTGCGGTGCTGGGATGGATGGTGATGGCGCTATGGAACTGGGTAGTCCCTGCGCTATTCATTGGCGGCCGTTCAATCGATTATCCGCACGCGATGGGCCTGTTGATCCTGAGCCGCATTCTCTTCGGCGGATTTCGGGGGCGCGGCGGTTGCCATGGTCGCCGGCATTGGCGTCGGTGGGAACGCATGACGCCGGAGGAACGCGAGAACTTTCAGAAGAACATCTCCTCCGCAGATGGCAAGCGCAACGAGGATCCAGCATGAGCAAGGTTTCGGCTTCAGCTTGCAAACAGGCCGCAGGCGTGATCGCCCCGATAGTCAATCTGAAACGGTGCGAAGGCAAGGGCGATTGCGCGGTAGTCTGCCCCGAGGACGTTTTCGAAATCCGCCGGGTCGAGACGGCCGACTATCAGCAGTTAGGAGCGCTGCACAAATTCAAGCTGCGTGTACACGGAATGAAAGTCGCGTACACGCCAAACGCCGATGCGTGCCGGGCATGTGGCTTGTGCGTGACGGCATGCCCCGAGCATGCCATTACGTTGGCCAGGATTGGGACGCTATAAAGTGGCGTGCGGCTTCGGATCGATCAAGTGGACGCACAGACGGGACCCGGAGCGCTGTGTTGCGATTCGAGCAACCACGTTCCACCCGCCGGCCAGGGACTAACGTTGTGTGTCATACAACCGGTCCGGAACAAAAAACGCGGTCATCCCGCTCAGAAAGAAAACCGCACCGACCACAAGAAATCCGATGCCAATAGAAAACTGGGTGGCAATGTATCCAATAACAATGGGGGCCGCGCCCGAGCAAAAGCGACCGAGGTTATAGGAGCCGCCCACGGCTGTCCCGCGAATGGCGGTAGTGAAACTCTCGGACATGAAGGTTCCGATGGTCCCCAGCGGAACACCATACAAAAACCCGAAGATAAGCATGAGGTACGCAGTATTCTCACGCGTATGCCAGAAGATAATCACCGGTAGAAAGAGTGCGGCGCCCACACAACCAAGGACATAAACACCACGCCGGCTCCAGCGGTCACCTAGCCATCCCGCAAAGATTTTGCCAATGAAGGCGACCACGAAAGTACCAATCATGTACCCGGCCATTGCGCCGAATTTAATGTGCAGCTCCTTTTCCAGGTATGTCGGCAACCAGTTGTTCAGGCCGTAAAATCCGGAAAGTGCAAATAGCGACGCTAAGGTCCACAGAATGAACAACGTTCGTGACTGCCTGTTACTGAAAATCAGATAGTAGCGGTTGGTGCGACGTCCACCTTCGCCTTTGCGGTCCGCCGCGCGGCTCACCTGCCATGCTGCCGGCTCAGGTACGGCAAATTTGATCGCCAGGGCCAGCAGCACAGGAAGTGCCGACACGTAATAGAGCGTACGCCATCCGTAGTGCGGCAAAATCCAGTTGCTCAGCGAGATGACAACGATATAGCCCGTGGAAATACCGGTTTGCAGGACGCCAAGAATCAGTGAGCGCCGTTCCGTGGGTACGTATTCGGCAACCAGCGTGGAGACCAGCACCATGCAACCGATGCCCAATGAACTGATAAACCGCACGACCGCGAACTCAAGAAAACTGTGCGTCAGTCCGAGTAGCCCAGCTCCGAGCGAAAAAAGCGCCAATGCCCAAGCCACGACCCGCACCCGCCCCAGGCGATCGCTGGCCCATCCGCCGAGAATGCCGCCAATGGCCATACCGAACAGGGTCAAGCTGCCTAGCGCCCCCGCTTCGACATTGCTCAAGCCAAATTCATCCTTGATTCGCGTGAGCGTCAGGCCGTACATCATGACATCCGCGCCATCGGCCAGTAACGCAAGGTAGCCCAGGATGAAAACAAGCACCCAGGTGCTTTGGGATTCGGAAGATCCGGCCAGGGTAGTTCTTGTCTGCATAGATCGTAGTGAGTGAACTCAGAGACGCACGGCGCCATCGATATGCATCACGTTGCACCTGATTAACGCGGGCGCAAGGAAAGAGCCAATCAGCATGCCCATTTCTTCGTGCCTGCCCGTGTACCAGCCTTCCTTGTGTGTCATGTTCATCGTGCCGACGCATACCCCATCGTACGCGACCGGGATGTTCAATATCGATCCGAGGCCCATGCCGGTCATCACTGCATGATCGTCAAATGCCTCCCGGATACCTTGCGCCGTTTCTGCTCGAAATGGCTTGAGATCCCGCAATACCCGCTTTGCCCACGCGGTGCCATGTTTGCGCTTACGGCCCCCAATTGGATACACGTCCGGCATGTTTGTATAAACGCGCTCGACCGCCTCGCGTTGCGCGTCGTAGGACATGATCGTGAACAGGCCGAGGCCTATCGTGCTCGCGGCCACGGCGTGAACTTCACGGAAAATCGCTGCGGGTTGGTTCTTCAACCGCAGGGTCATTGCAAGACGTTCAAGGTCTGACATGGCCAGCGTTTGCAGGACTGGCGAAATTGAATCGGGCGGATTGCCTGGCATTGTCTGTCTGTAAAGATTGGGACGTCTCGAACGCTCAGCCGCGCATTTCAGTCGAAGTGAGCGAGCCCTGCAAATCACGGGGCTGGCTCACGCCCCCCTCTTCGATATCTTCAAGCGACCGGTTGCGGGTCTCGATACCCAGGAAGAACACCACGCAGGCCCCGACTAGCAAGACTGTGGTAGTCATTGCGAACACGCCCAGGAATCCAAGCGTTGGATAGACAAGGCCGACCAGAATGGGCGCGCTCACCGAGCCAATTCGGCCGAAAGATGAGGACGACCCCGTACCGGTTGCTCGCACAGCGGTCGGAAAGACTTCAGGGGTGTACGCATACACGCCTGCGAACGCGCCATTCATGAAGAACGACAGGCATATGCCCGCAGCCATGATCTGTAGCCCCGTGTGGGAAAACGCCAGCGTGATCGCGGCAATCCCGCCCAACATCATGTATGACGCCACCACGCCCTTTCGGCCGAGCCGTTCATTGAGCCATGCCGCCGAGAAATAGCCAGGAATCTGCGCCCCGTAAATCGCGATCGAATAACCAAAGCTTTTCGTCATCGTGAGCCCCTCCTTGAGGAGCAGGCTCGGAATCCAGGAGAAAAACGAGTAATACGCGAACGCGACCGAGAACCACATCAGCCAGCTCACCGCCGTCGTACGCGCCAGTCGCGGCGACCACAGCGTCAAGACATTCTGCAAGGCGTTGCCCTTTGCAGGCACAGATCCCGGCATGTTGCCGAGGGAGCCAATGGGCGACAAACTGATGCCTTTACCTGCAAACCATGACTCGATTGCAGTCACAATGTTGTCTGCCTCAGCGGCCCGCCCCTGGCTTTCAAGCCAGCGCGGTGACTCGGGCAAGGTTCTGCGCCACCAGAGGAGCATGACGACGGGCAACGAAGTCGCCACCGCCAGATACCGCCAGCCATCGGCAAAGTTACGCACAACAGTGAAGCCGAGAATGGATGAACCCAGATAGCCGAACGACATGAAGCCGACCAGCGCGCCGCAAAAGATGCCTCGGTAACGCCGTGGTACGAACTCGGCAAGGAACGGTGCGATCACCACGGTCTCCGCCCCCGATCCAAAGCCCGCGACGATGCGTAATGCGAAAAAGGTGTGCCAGTCATTGGCGGTCGCACTCGCGAGCGACGCACAGCAATAAATCGCAAGCGCACTCATCATGATGCGACGGCGGCCGATCACATCGGCGAGCACGCCCGACAGAAAGGCCCCAAAAAAGTACCCAATGTAGGTGCTGCTCGCGACGAGACCCGTCTCGGCACTCGTCAGGTGCCATAGTTTGCTTACGACGGGTAGCAGGAATGCCAGCGATGACGAATCGAGTCCGTCAAACATATATCCCAGCCCACCGATCAGCAGGAGCTTGCGATGAAAACCCGACAACGGCAGTCTCTCGAGACGGGCGGCAATTGCAGACACGGCATGTTCTCCCTGGCGAAAATGAATACGATTTCTAGGTCGCGACGCTTATCGCCCGATTGCGTATGCCTGCATTTGACGAGGCGTCGCTGCGCCACGCATCAGACCGTTTCTGATTCCGACCGCACATACCCGGCCCAGCGACCAGGGCTCAGCCACAGTCAGGTCATGCCCACGGGCGCGTAATACGGCAAGCGTGGGTTCCGGAAAATTGGACTCGGCCGACATCTTGCCCAGTTGCATCGAACGCGGATAAAACGAGCCGGGGAAATGCGCCGTCTGAAACGAGGGCGAATCCACGGCAGCCTGGAAATTCATGCCGGCGTGCACGTGCCTGAGAAACAACTGGATCGACCACTGATCCTGCTGGTCGCCACCCGGCGTGCCAAATGCCGCATAGGGCCTGCCCTCGCGGGTAACAAGCGTGGGCGAGAGCGTCGTGCGGGGACGGCGCCCTGGGCCGAGCGAGGATGGCAGGCCCTCTTCCATCCAGAACATCTGTGCGCGCGTTGTCACATTAAAGCCGAGACCAGGCACGGCCGGCGAGGCTTGCAGCCAGCCACCCGATGGTGTTGCCGAAACCATGTTCCCCCAACGATCGACCACGTCGAGGTGAACCGTATCGCCTCGTAGTTCAGGCAGGGGGGAAAATGTCGGTTCGCCCTGGCCAAAGCCGCCGGACTGTTGCTTTCCTGCATTGGCCGTGATCAGTGCGGCACGTCGCTCGCTATCGCCCAACGTACCCGGGCGGAATTCGAACGACGCACGGCCGGGATCGATCAATCGGCGGCGTTCCTTGTTGTAGGCGTCGCTCAGAAGCACATCCATTGGCACATGCGCAAATGCGGGGTCGCCGTAAAACACCTCACGGTCGGCGAACGCGAGCTTCGAGCATTCGATTATCGTGTGCACGAAGTCGGGTCCCATCGGATCCATCGCACTGAGATCAAAGCCTTTAAGGAGTGCGAGCTGCTGCAGGAACATTGGTCCCTGCCCCCACGGGCCCGTTTTGTGAACACGGAAACCCTCATAGTCGTATGAGACCGGATCTTCATACGACGGCTCCCAACGCGCGAGATCATCCGCGTTGAGCAGACCATGGTTGCGCTGACCGGAGGTGTCAAGAACGGCAGTTGACCGGAAGTAATGATCAATAGCGTCGGCCACGAATCCGCGATAGAAGACCTCGCGAGCAAAGTCGCATTGCTCGGCACGATCGCTGCGGGTATTCGCCTCTGCCAGGATGCGCCGGTATGTCTGCGCAATCGCCGGATTGGCGAACAGTTGGTTCGGCATCGGCGCGTCGCCGTTGCGCAGCCATTGTTCAGCAGAAGTGGGCCATTCAGCCTGAAAGAAATCCTTGATTGCCAGAATCGACGACGTCATGCGCGGAAGGACCGGATAGCCGTTCTCCGCGTAGCCAATCGCGTAGCTCAAGACGTCTTCGAGCGGCAGTTGGCCATAGTCGCGCAGCATGACCATCCAGGCGCCAAATGCACCAGGTACTACAGCAGGCAGCAACCCCGTGCCGGGAACGACGTCGAGGCCCAACTCCCGCATGCGCGCTATCGTCATTCCCGCGGGCGTCACACCCTGCCCGCACAGAACGCGAACACGGTGTTCGCGAGCGCTATAGAACACGACCGGCAGCTCGCCGCCGGGACCATTCAGATGCGGCTCGACGATCTGCAGAACAAATCCGGCGGCGGCTGCCGCATCGAATGCATTGCCCCCTTTCTCCAGAACGGCCATCGCCGACGCGCTCGCCAGCCAGTGCGTCGAGGCCACCATGCCGAATGTGCCAATCAGCTCCGGACGGGTTGTAAACGACATGCGCCACTCCTTTTGCGATGACCAACGATTGGTCACTACCGAACCAATCATTATTGGTACCAATACGATAAGCTAAGAGATTACGGCGAACATTGCCCGGTTGCACCCAGCGTTAACCCGGAATAGATCACAAAATAACGGATCAAAAAAGAATCGGTGGGCCTCGCCCCGGTTAGTTCGACTGTGGTATGTTATGAACCAATAAGTATTGGTTCGAGCAAAGGGAAATGGAAAATTCGATACTGGACAAGCTGCTGGCCTATATTGCCGACCATCAACTCAAGGACGGCGATGCACTGCCTCCTGAAAGAAAGCTCGCCGAAGACCTTAATGTCAGTCGGAGGGAACTGCGTTCTTCACTTGCTTCCCTGGAGGCGTCAGGACGTGTATGGCGCGGCGTCGGTCGCGGCACCTATCTCGGCGCGAGACCGCTGAAGTTCGCCCCGACGCTGCGTGGACTTCGCGCGGGCGCCAGTCCGTCAGACATCGCAGAAATGCGCCTGTTGTTCGAGCCGGCACTCGCACAGCTTGCCGCGACGAAAGCAAGTCGGGACGACTTGCTGGAACTTGAAAAATGCGCGCGGAAAAACGCCGCGGCAAAAAATGATGAAGAGTGGCAACAATGGGATCATCGATTCCATTTGCTGATCGGACAGGCCACACGCAATCCCGCGCTCATCTCCTTGATGGAAGTGATCAATGGCATGCGCGTCAAACCCGACGTACGCGAGAAGACGTCAGCCCAGGAAACACGCAGTTATTTCGCCCAGCAGCACCAGGATATTGTCGGTGCCATGAAGGCGCGTGATGGCGAAGCCGCGGCGCGATGCATGCGCGAGCATCTGCTGAGCGTTCAGTGGCGCGTTTCCACGAGAGGCGAGGAAGCGGCTCCTCGCCAGGATTGAGAAGCCTGCGTGCCTGTCTTCGGTACAGATTGATCAGGACACCGTCCCCGAACCCACGTTCCTCTCATCCCCCCCGGCCGACTGTTCTTCCATCCGGTCCCGGGAATGGAACAGATTCACAAACTGCTCGAACCCCTGAATCGGAAGCGGCTTGCAAAAGAGGAAACCTTGATACGCATGACACCCTGCTACTGCAAGAAAATCTCTTTGCGCTTCCGTTTCGACGCCCTCGGCGATGACACCCAGGTTAAAACTTCGGGCAAGCGCCACGATGGTTCTCGCGATGTCGGCGTCGTTGGGGTCGATCAGAATGTCGCGCACGAACGAACGGTCAATCTTTAACTGGTCCAGCGGCAATCTTTTCAGGTAAGACAGCGAAGAGTAGCCCGTCCCAAAGTCATCCAGGGAGAAGGTCACGCCTCGCGCGCGAAGAGCCGTCATCTTTTCGATAATGTCCTGCACGTTCTCAACGAGAACACTCTCGGTCAATTCTAGCTTCAGCCTGTCCGCCCTCGCCCCCGTCTGCTTGATGACCGCGAGCACACCGTCTACGAAATCAGGTTCGCGGAATTGGCGCGCGCTTACGTTCACGGATATAGACAGATGCGCCATCGAAGACCGCGTCGCCCACAGGGCGAGCTGGGCGCATGCGGACGCCAACACCGATCGCCCCATCTCCAGAATCAATCCGGACTCCTCCGCGAGCGGGATAAATTCGCCCGGGGGAATCAGGCCGCGCTCAGGATGCGCCCAGCGCACCAGCGCTTCCGCACCGGTTATATGGTTGCCGTCTATCACCTGTGCCTGATAGTGAATGACAAACCGGTTCTCCTCGACGGCGTTGCGCAGCCCCACCTCCAGCTCGGCTCGCCTCAGCACCGCTGTCTGCATCGCAGGGTCGAAGAAGCACATGGCATTGCGGCCGCGCTCCTTCGATTTATACATGGCGAGATCGGCCTGCTTGAAAAGCTCGTCGGTGGAACTCTGCTCTCCGTTGAATACGGTGACGCCAATGCTGGCGGTACTCCGGAACTGGACCCCACTGAGCTGGTAGGCGCACCCCAGCACAGCGAGAATTCTTTCTCCTACCGCCTCGGTTTCCACGGTCGCCTTGGCCGGATCGAGGCTCAGATTACCCAGCACCACAACGAACTCGTCGCCGCCGACCCGGGCGACCGTGTCTCCCTCATTAACACTACTCGACAGGCGATACGCGACCTGTCGCAGGAGCAGATCGCCTTTGTCATGTCCAAGCGTATCGTTCAGCGTTTTGAAGTGATCGAGGTCGATAAACATCAAGGCGCCGCAGACCTTGTCCTGCCGGCAGACCATCATTGATTGCCTCAGCCGGTCCAGCAGAAGCGCGCGATTGGGCAGTCGGGTCAGCGTGTCGTAGAAGGCAAGCTTCTGGATTTTCTCTTCCGACTTCTTTCGCTCTGTAATATCGCGGCCGCTAGTCCGAAAACCAATGAAGTCGCCCCGCTGATTGCTAATCGGCACCCAGGAAAGCGAAAGCCAGAGAAGCGATCCATCCTTGCGCACGCAACGAAACTCGAGATCGTCGCCGCGAGAACCCTCTAACCCCTTTTTAAATTCCGGCGCAACACGCGAAATGTCCTCGTGATGAATTAGCGTGCGGGCGAAGTCGGGCATCTCCATACATTCTTCGACGGTGTAGCCCGTGTAGTACTCAACCGAGGGATTGATCCAGCGAGGTTTGCCGTCCGGCCCCCACCAGATTTCCAGGTTCACCGTACAGTCGGCAATGGCGCGAAACTTCTCTTCGTTCTCACGCAACTCCCGCGTCATGGTGGAGGCAAGCCGCATGGCGCGCTCCCGCCCTGTCATCATGAGCCAGGTCAGCAGCGTCAGCAGGAGACTCAATCCCCCGCCGGCGCCCGCAATTAACGCCTCCGCATTCCGTCCCAAGCGGGACCGGAACGGGTCGGAGGCGCTCATCGTGAGCATCCAGTCGTGCCCTTCCACAACCAGATATTCGTTGGCGGAGATCAGCGCGGGCGCACTCCGCTTGCTGGCATCCGAGGTGCGATGCAGCAGCGCCGCCTCCGATGGCTCGACGCCGTCGTAAATGGCCAGCGAGACGCCGGGTGGCTGTTCGCCGTAAAGACTGGCCATCACATCGTGCATACGGAACGAGGCATAGACCCAACCGATAATGTTCGCCCGGCGCTGCACAAGGTTGTCTTGCGCCTTGCCAGAAGCGTAGATCGGGAGGTACATGAGGAAACCCGGCCGAGGGTCGGATTCCGCGTCGACCGTAAGACGCACCATTCCCGTGAGGGCCGCCATGCCGGAGTCCCGGGCTTTCTCCATGGCAGCGCGCCGCACCGGCTCGTCCCAGGCGTCAAAGCCAGGCGAGCTGCGCGCGAGGCCAATATAAGGCTCGCGCTGAATGATCGGGGCATAGTTCTGACGCGGCCCGTCAGGACGAATCGTGTAGTCTGCAATGCCGTCCTGGCGCATGTCCGCTATATGGTCCGCTTTACGCGCCGCGGGCACCCATTCGACCACGCCGACGCCATGGACCCCGGAAAAATTCGCGTCAAGATTGAGCGCGCTCACGTAGCGGCGGAACCTGTCGCGATCGATCGTTCCGTTCGCGGCGAACAGGCTCTGCACGCCTCGCAACATCAGTTCGTAAGTCGCCATGCGCTGTTCGACGCGGCTTACCGCGTCGCTCATGGTGTAATCGAACTGGGTGCGAAGCTCTGTGCGAGTCGCCTGCCGTTCGTGATTCCACACTATCCAGGTCACGCAGAGCGACGCGGACAAAACCAGCAACGGCAGCAGGACGGAGCGTACCCGGATCACGGTGACGCCTTGAAGTTGACCATGGAATCGGCCAGATCCGGTCTGAAGTACTTTTCGAAGATACGGCGCACCGTGCCGTCCGCACGCATTTCATCCACCAGCGCCCGCCACTTCTCCCGCTCCGCGGCCGAAAGCGCTTTCTTCGACATGATCAGGCCGTGCGGCACAGATGGATCGTTGAACTCAACGATCGTCGTTACGTCGCGTATCTTCTTCTCATCCAGCGCGGGGTAGTCGAAGGGCTCGATAATCATGCCCTGAATCTCTCGAAGAATGAGCGCCTGGTAGAGCGGCTCGAGCCCACCCGCCAGGCTGACGCGGTTTTCCGCCGTCAGCCTGTCGACCAGTTCGTTGGCCGATGCGCTATAGCGGAAACTGCGGATCACGCCGAGCTGTGCGTGGTGATTGTGTTCGAAATCCGCGACGTTATGGATGCCGGCGTCCTTGCGCACGAGCAGATAGTATTTATTGCTGAAGTACCACGCAAACGAGGCATATTGATTGCGTTCGTCGTTCGCAATTCCGGAAAGACTGAAGTCGAGCGCACCCGACTCGATCAGTTTCCAGATACGTGCGCGCGACATCAAGCTGACCTTGATCTGGCAACCGCTACGCCGGATCAGCTCATCGGCAAAGTCTTTGTCGATACCGCTGTCGGTATCGAGCGAATAGAGCAGGCCGTGGTCGTGCAATCCAAGCGTAAGCGGCCGGGAACAATCCGGTCCGCCCGCAAAGGCATTGCTTACGAAACACATTGCCAACAACACCCCGCCAAGCCAGTTTCGAATCACAACGCCTCCATAGCGGAACGACGCCTGGTTGATTTTTTATCCGCGATTACAAACCGACGACCCATTCAGTCAGGCTTTTTCTATTAGCACCTGACTTTTATCACACATTTCGGGATATTTTTCTGACTCAATGCGTTGCCGATGCGTGGCGAGCAAGCAAGATTTGCTTGCGCAATCCCTCAATACGCAAGATCGACAATATTTGGACATTCCTGAGGCCGCTGGCGACCTCTTGCCGTCAGCCAGCGTCCGCTAAATGCGAAGTCTGGCGGCACGCCAGTCAGACTCGTGCGCGAGTGCGACAAACGCCGCCAGATAATCGATTGCCTTATCCGCATCGCGGATGCCGAGATAAATCTGCCTGGCAAGCCGCATTGAGCAATATGGTTCAGGCCGCGAAGACGTTGCGGCAAAAGTTCACTGAAAGCATTCGGTAATTTATTCGATACATTTCACGCATTCCGATCTGCGTGCCGCATCCGGCCGACTACCCGTTCGGGTGGTGTGCGTCCGCTGCCGTCCTGTCATTCTGAATGCACTCGCCCGTACCTTGCTGGCGAAGCATCGCGCCTATATGTGCGCGAAGCACAAGCGAATCGCATTCCAACTGGCAGGAGAAATGACATGGAAACGTCAACATCCAGCGGAAATCCATTGCAGGACCTTTCCGACAATCTGGCGGACATCGTCGAGCGCGTGGGACAGCGCGTCGTCGCGGTGCACGGTCGGTATCGTCTTCCTTCGACTGGCGTAATCTGGCGGCATGGCGTCGTCGTCACGGCGGCGCACACGCTCCGACACCAGGACGGAATCAACGTCACGCTGGCCGATGGCAGGACCGTCGCCGCGGTTCTCGCGGGGCAAGACATGGGCACCGACCTCGCCGTGCTCAAACTGGACGGCCTGGACCTCGACCCGGTCGAGTCCGGCGATGCCCGCTCGCTCAAGTCAGGCCATCTGGTGCTCGCGGTCGCGCGGGCTGACGGGCTCGGCGCGAGTGCGGATTTCGGCGTCGTCGGCGCAGTCGGCGGTGCTTGGCGCACATGGCGGGGCGGGCAGCTAGATGCGTTCGTGCGGCTCGACGGCGGTCTGCGAGCGGGTTTCTCGGGCGCGGCCCTCACGGATATGCGCGGACAGGTCATGGGCATCTGCACATCGGCGCTCGCACGTGGCGCCGGCATCCTGATTCCCGCGGCGACCGTGGCGCGCATCACCGAGGAACTGCTGGCCAAAGGACACGTCTCACGCGGCTACCTCGGCGTTGGCACGCAGACAGTGAATCTGTCGGAAGCATGGATGAAGAAAATGACCCTGTCGTCCGATCGCGGCTTGCTGATCGTTTCGCTCGCGGCGAACGGTCCTGCAGAAAAGGCAGGCGTGCTCATCGGCGACGTGCTGGTCGAACTGGATGGCGAGCCGTGCCGGGACATCGACGACCTGCACGCCGCACTCAGTTCCGAGCGCATCGGACAGCCGTTGAAAATCGGGCTGATTCGCGGCGGGGAGCGTCACGAATGTATCGTGATCCTTGGCGAACGCCCGCAACGGAATTCGTGCCGGTGAGGTTAAGCCAAGCAGTCAAGCGTCGGGTGGACAGATGGCACAGATGAGCCCGGTCCGGGTCGCCGTTATCGCCGATGCGCCACAGGTGCGCGCGTACCTGCAAGCGCTTGTCGAAGCGACGCCTGCATTCGAGTTCGTGGGCAGTGCAGCCGACGGTGAAACGCTCGCCTACCGCTTTGCCGGTTCGTTGCCGGATGTGATCGTGATCGACGTGGAGCCGGAGGCGAGCGACACGTTCACGCCCGGACTCGACGCAGATCACGCGCCGCCGGCGCTTGTCCTGTTGACCGACGAGACAGACAGCGACTGGATCAATGAGGCGTTGCCAGGCACCGTCATGGCGATCCTGTCGCGAGACGCGAGGCCAGGCGAAACTGTCGCCGCGATCGAAGCTACGGGCGCGGGTCTTTGCGTGCTGCCGCCAGAGATCTTCGCGAGGCTGCTAACCGGGCGCAAGCCGCCTCGCCCCATGGCGTCCGCAGTGCGCGTCGAAGCGCTGACCCCGCGCGAGATCGAAGTGCTGACAATGCTCGCCGAAGGGCTCGGCAACAAGGAGATCGCGCGCCAACTTGCCATCTCCGACAACACCGTGAAATTCCACCTCTCGTCCATTTTCGGCAAGCTGGGCGCAACAAGCCGCACCGAAGCGGTGATGCTGGGCATGCGGCACGGATTCATCATGGTGTAGCGGTTGTAGCGGGTCGATGCAACGTCGACGCCGCACGTCGAACGTCGAACGTTGTTCTGAAAGGTAGGGCCGGTAGCATACGAGGCAATCTCCTGAATACTCCTTTCAATCATGTATCGCTGACATTTCATTTCGATGGCTACCTACATCCTACTCGGCGGCGGCCTCGCCGCGGCTTTGCTCATTGCAGGTTGGGGAATCTGGAAGTTGAGATAGCGGAAGATCGCTCACGCGCAGAAGTTGCTGTCATCAATACGCCGCGCGTCTACGGAAATATCCATAGACCGCGCGTCCGCGGAAATACTCAACTTAGATCCCCTATGTCCTCCACTGCTCTCACACGGCCTCTCCCGCAAAACAAGCTGCGCCCGGCCTCGTGCTCGGCGCCATCGGGGTAGTGTTCGGCGATATCGGAACCAGCCCGCTCTATACGCTGCGCGAATGCCTGAAGGCGGCGGGCGGTATCACGCAAATCAATGTGTTCGGTATTGTGTCGCTGATTCTGTGGTCGATCATCATTGTCGTTACGCTGAAGTACGTCAGTTTCGTGATGCGGGCGGATAACGAGGGCGAGGGCGGCATCCTGGCACTCACCGCACTTGCGTCCGGCGTTGCACCCGCGCGATTGCGCGGCGTTTTATTGACGCTCGGCGTATTCGGTGCGGCCATGTTCTACGGCGATTCGATGATCACGCCGGCCATTTCGGTGATATCCGCGGTGGAAGGCGTGACGCTCGTGGACCCGCATCTGACCGAATGGATTGTTCCTATCTCGCTCGTCATCCTCACCGGCCTTTTCAAACTTCAGAAACGCGGCACGGGCGCGGTCGGCCAGGTTTTCGGGCCGGTAATGATCGTATGGTTCGTGACGCTGGCGGCGCTCGGCCTATCCCATATCGTCACGCATACCGCCATTATGCAGGCCGTGTCGCCGCTCTACGCCGTCAAATTCGTCACACACGCGCCGGCCACTGCGTTCGTCGTGCTGGGCTCGGTCCTTTCTGGCGCTGACCGGCGGCGAGGCCCTCTACGCCGACATGGGCCACTTCGGCAAAAAGCCGATCCGTTTCGCGTGGCTGCTTCTCGTGCTACCCAGCCTGGTGCTGAACTATTTCGGTCAGGCGGCGCTGGTTCTGGAAAAGCCTTCAGCGATTGCTCAACCGTTTTTTCAGTCCGCGCCTGACTGGGCGCTCATACCGCTAGTTGTGCTCGCCACGGCGGCCACCATCATCGCGTCGCAGGCCGTCATCTCGGGCGCCTTTTCAATGACCAAGCAGGCCGTGCAACTCGGCTTTCTGCCGCGCATTCCGGTCGTGCACACGTCGACGCACGAGATGGGACAGGTGTACGTCCCGTTCATCAATGTCACGCTTTACGCGGCCGTCGTTTTTCTCGTGGTGTTCTTCAAGTCCTCTGACAATCTGGCGGCGGCTTACGGTATCGCAGTGGCATCGACCATGCTGCTGACCACCTTGCTGATGTTCTTCATCACCCACTGCCTGTGGCACTGGAAGCCGCTTGCAACCGCGGTTGTGATCGGGCCTCTCGCCCTGGTCGACGCGGTGTTCGTGTCGAGCAACGTCAGCAAGGTACTTGAAGGCGGCTGGTTTCCGCTGCTCGCCGGGGGCGTGCTATTTACCGTGGTGACGACCTGGCATAAAGGACGTGAAACGATTGTCGAAAGAATGAAAACCGACAATATGCCGCTGGTGCCGTTGATTCACTCCCTATGCGACGGTGCGCATTCGCCGCCGCGCGTGAACGGCACGGCCGTTTTTCCAGGCGGGGTTGTAGACATGGCGCCATCCGCGTTTCTGCATAACCTGAAGCACAATGGCGTCATGCATCAGGTCAACATCTTCCTGGCTGGTACGACGGACAACGTACCGCACGTGCCCGATGAACGGAAAGCGGTTGTCGTCGACCTCGGGCACGGATGCTACTCCGTCACGGTTCGCCACGGCTTCATGGAGATTCCCAACGTTCCCGCCATTCTCGAACTGGCGCAGAAACAGATGCCGAACTGGAATTACGAACCGGCGGACACATCGTTCTTCCTCGCGCGCGACACCGTCGTGGCGACCGGCGAAAGCAAATCGATGCCGCTCTGGCGTGAGAAGCTGTTCGCATTTCTTGCAAGAAACGCGGCGCAGGCGGCCGAGTATTACAGCCTGCCCGCTAACCGCGTGGTGGAAATGGGCGGTCAGATCAATATCTGAGCGCCGGCGGCCTATCGCAGCGCGTCAGAACAGGATGTTGGTCCTCAGGCCCACCACGGCTTCATTGGCGATGCCCGCATGCGCCGCATTTTTTGCAGCCAAAACCGCCGAGAATCGCTTTCGTTAAGGGAAAACCCGTATAATCGGCGATAAGAGGTCAGACAACTATAGGACACAATAGGGGTCGAGACCCAGGCGCAGCGCTTTCACGCGCGGCGCCTGCCCTGAAAAGCCCTCCTCGCTCAGACCCGTGAACCCGACTGCGACTGCCCTGCCTTTCCGAAACGCCCTGCTAGCGATGCTCGGCATCGGCCTCGTCAATATGCTGGTCGCACTCGACCAGACCGTCGTCAGCACTGCCCTACCGTCGATCGTCGCCGAGTTGCACGGCTTCGAGTACTACGCATGGATTGCCAGTGCGTACCTGCTGGCGTCGGTGGTGACCGTCCCCGTGTTCGGGCGTCTCGGCGATTATTTCGGGCGCAAGCGTTTCGTCATTGCCGCGGTCATCACGTTCACGGTGGCGTCGGTGCTCTGCGGCGTCGCGAACGACATGCTGTTCCTCGTGATCGCGCGCGGCTTGCAAGGCGTCGGCGGCGGGATGATGGTGGGCACGGCGTTCGCGTCGATACCGGACCTGTTCCCCGATCCGCGCGCACGGGTGCGCTGGCAGGTTGTGATGGCCGCCGCGTACGGGATCGGTACCGCGGCGGGCCCGTCGCTGGGTGGCTGGATGAGCGAGCATTGGGGCTGGCGCTCCACCTTCCTGATCAATCTGCCGGTCGGCGCCGCGGCGCTCTATTTCATCTGGGCGCATCTGCCTCACTTCCAGCGGCCGCACGAGGGCAAGGTCAAGATCGACTGGCTCGGCGCAGCGCTGGTCGCCGCTGTGTTAGCCGGCCTTCAGGCTTTCATTGAAGCCGTGCCGAAACACGGTCTGACGACCGGCAACCTGGTGTTGGCGGCCTTCGTGATCGTGGGCGCCATTGCGTTGCTGGTGTGCGAGAAACGCGCCACGCATCCGATCATTCCGCTCGACCTGTTCAAGGACGCGCAACTCGTCACGCTGTTCACGCTCGGCTTCCTGTCCGGCTTCGTGATGTTTTCGCTGATCTTCTTCGCGCCGCTGCTGTTGCAAGGCGGCTTCGGGCTTTCACCACAACAAGCCGGTCTGCTCGCTACGCCAATCGCTGCGTGCATCGCACTCGGCAGTCTGCTGAATACGCGCATCGTCATTCACATGAAGAAGCCCACGCGGATTCTGTCGATCGGGTTCGCGCTGCTGCTGTTCGCCTCGATCGCGTTGGCGTTTGCCAATCCCGAGACGCCCCATGTGTGGATCGAATTGCCGATGGCAGCCGTCGGCATCGGCCTGGGTTTCATCCTGAACAATCTGAATGTGTTCGGCCAGGAGATTGCCGGACGCGAGCGCTTCGGCATCACGACCGCATTGCTGCAGTCCACGCGGATGGTGGGCGGGATGCTGGGCACGAGCATTGTGGCCACCGTCGTGCAGCATCACTACCGCGACGTGGTCACGCGCACGATCAGCGTGCTCGGCGAGCCGGCCGCCTCGCAATGGCAGCCGCGCTTCGTCGATCCCCGCATCCTGATCGACGAAGCGTTGCGTCTGAAACTGATTGCGGATATGAAGCCGTCGGGACTCAACACGCTGGCGCTGATCGACACGGCACGCGATGCCATGGCGCAGTCGATTCATATCGGCGTGTGGTTGACGGCGGTGGCGGCACTGGCGGCCGCGCTGCTGGTGCAGCGCATCTCGCACGTTGTGTTTCGCCGGAGTTGAGCGCAGCAGGATCGCCTTGCTTCGTTACTGCGTTACCGCGTTATTGCGCGCCGAGCTTCTTGATCAGCACGTCGAGTTGCGCCATTTCTTCTTCGGTCAGATCGGTCAGCGGTGCGCGCACCGGACCTGCGCTGTGGCCAACCAGCTTCGCGCCGGCCTTCACGATACTGACCGCATAGCCCTGGCGGCGGTTGCGGATCGCCAGATACGGCAGGAAGAATTCGTCGATCAGCTTGCCGACGGTCGCGTGGTCGTCCGCGGCAATCGCGCGGTAGAAATCCATCGCGGTCTTCGGGATGAAGTTGAACACCGCCGATGAATACACCGGCATGCGCAGCGCCTTATAGGCCGCCGCATAAACTTCCGCAGTAGGTAGGCCGCCGAGGTAGGAGAAGCGGTCGCCAAGGCGGCGACGGATCGTCACCATATTTTCGATCTCGCCCACGCCGTCCTTGAAACCGATCAGGTTCGGGCAACGGTCCGCGAGACGTTCGAGCATGTCCGCATTCAGCTTGGAATTGGCGCGGTTATAGACGATCACCCCGATGTTCGGCACCGCCTTGCAGACCTGCTCGACATGCGCGGCGATACCTTCTTGCGATGCCTCGGTCAGATAGTGCGGCATCAGCAGCACACCGCTTGCGCCGAGACGTTCGGCTTCCTTGGCGTACTCGATCGCCACGCGGGTCGGGCCGCCCGCGCCGGCAAGAATCGGCACCTTGCCTCTGCAAGTCTCCGTTGCTGCGCGAATCACATTCGTGTAGTCGCTTTTGGTCAGCGAGAAAAATTCCCCCGTACCACCGGCGGCAAACAGCGCGGTTGCGCCGTAAGGCGCGAGCCATTCGAGGCGCCCGGCATAGGTATCGGCGCGAAAATCGCCTTGTTCGTCGAAGTCGGTCACCGGGAAGGACAACAAGCCTTCCGAAACGATCGCTTTGAGTTCTTGAGGTGAGGTCATAGCTTGAATGGCGTAATAACGTGAATTGTGGGTGAGCGCGAGCGGCCCCACGGGCCGCCGCTCAGATCATGAGAGGTTCAACGCACCAGGCACGGGCGCTTGTTATCGAACGTCCAGTTCGGAATCAGGTACTGCATCGCCACGCCGTCGTCGCGTGCGCCGAGGCCATGTTGCTGATACAGCGCGTGCGCCTTTTCGATCTCGTCCATATCCAGTTCGACACCGAGGCCGGCGGCCTGAGGCACCTTGACCTTGCCGCCGACGATCTGCAGCGGCTCACGCGTCAGACGCTGACCGTCCTGCCAGATCCAGTGCGTGTCGATCGCCGTGATCTTGCCCGGCGCCGCGGCCGCGACATGGGTGAACATCGCGAGCGAAATGTCGAAGTGATTATTCGAGTGCGAGCCCCAGGTGAGCCCCCACTCGTTGCACATCTGCGCCACCCGCACCGAGCCCTGCATGGTCCAGAAGTGCGGATCGGCAAGCGGAATATCCACCGACTGCAACTGGATCGCGTGACCCATCTGGCGCCAGTCGGTCGCGATCATGTTGGTTGCTGTCGGCAATCCGGTCGCGCGGCGGAATTCGGCCATCACCTCGCGGCCCGAATAGCCGTTCTCCGCGCCGCACGGATCTTCCGCGTAAGCCAGCACGTCGTGCCTGTCGCGGCATAGGCGCACCGCTTCGGCGAGCGACCATGCGCCATTCGGATCGAGCGTGACGCGGGCGTTGGGGAAACGCTCGGCAAGCGCCGTGACCGCTTCGATTTCGGCGTCGCCGGGCAACACGCCGCCCTTGAGCTTGAAATCGTTGAAGCCATAGCGCGCTTGCGCGGCCTCGGCGAGCCGCACTACCGCCTCGGGCGTCATCGCTTCTTCGGTACGCACGCGCTCCCAATCGTCGCGCCCTTCTGCGCCGCTGGCATAGGGCAGATCGGTTTTGTTGCGGTCGCCGATATAGAACAGATAGCCGAGCATTTCCACTTCGTCGCGTTGCTGGCCTTCGCCGAGCAGTGCCGCGACAGGTACGCCCAGATGCTGACCGAGCAGATCGAGCAAGGCGGCTTCGAGCGCGGTCACCGCGTGAATGGTGGTGCGCAGATCGAATGTCTGCAGACCGCGGCCGCCGGCGTCGCGGTCTGCAAACTGCGTACGCGCTTTGTTCAGGATCGCTTGAAGATTGCCGATCGACTGACCGACTACCAGCGGCCGCGCGTCGTCGATGGTCTTGCGAATGCTTTCGCCGCCCGGCACTTCGCCGACGCCGGTATGGCCGGCACTGTCGCGCAGAATGACGATGTTGCGCGTGAAGAACGGTCCATGCGCGCCGCTCAGATTCATCAGCATGCTGTCACGGCCCGCGACGGGCACGACACGCAATTCGGTCACGATCGGCGTAGCGTTCGATTGGGATGAGTTCGTGGACATGATAGGGGTACCAGGTGAATGAGTGAGCCGACTGGCGGTGATCGATCGACAATTCAATGCGCTTTGCCCTGAAGCGGCTCAGGCAATACGTCGCGGTTTACGCGGCGATTACGGGTCAGAAAGCCTGCCGCCGCCGCAATCAGCGAAGCCACGCCCAAGGCGTACAGGCCACCGGTAATCGAGCCGGTGTGCTGCTGCAGATAGCCGAACGTGGCGGGCGCAAAGAATCCGCCGAGGTTACCCACCGAATTGATCAGCGCGATAACTGCAGCTGCGACGCGCGCGTCCAGATAACCCTGCGGAATCGGCCAGAAGAGTGAGGACGCCGCTTTGAAACCGATCGCCGAGAAGCAGATTGCCACGAATGACAGCACCGGATTACCCGACGTCGAGGCGAACAGTCCGCAGGCCGCGATAACGAGCGCCACCGCCAGCCACGCCTGTTGAAAACGCCATTTCGCCGACAACACCGCGAAGCAGTACATCGCGACCATGGCGATCAGCCACGGGATCGCGTTGTACATGCCGACTTCGAAATCCGACAGGCCGCCCATTTTGCGAATGAGCGTCGGCAGCCAGAATGTAGCCGCGTAAATAGTCAATTGGATCGCAAAGTACAGGAAGCAGAACAGAAGAATTTGCGGGTCTTTCAGCAGCTTCATGGCGGGAAGATGCGCGCCGCCATGCGCCTCGCGCTCGGCCTGCTCCGCGGCGATCGAGCTTTCGAGCACGGTCCGCTCTTCAGCCGTCAGCCAGGAGGCATCGCTAATGCGCGACTTCAGCAGCAGCCAGCTGACACCGCACAGCACGATCGAGAAAGCGCCTTCAATCAGAAACATCCATTGCCAGCCGTGCAGGCCGAGTCCGCGAATGGACAGCAGGCTGCCGGTAATCGGACCGGACAGCACCGACGCCAGCGCGGAGCCCGAGAGAAAAACCGCTATGGCTTTGCCCCGCTCTTTCTGCGGCAGCCATTGGGTGAAGTAAAACACCACGCCCGGGAAAAAGCCGGCCTCGGCGACGCCAAGCAGGAATCGCAGTACATAGAAGGACGTATCGTTCCAGACGAACGCCATGGCAGCCGCGACCAGCCCCCAGGTACCCATGATGCGGGTCAGCCAGGCGCGCGCACCGTACTTCTGCATCAACACGTTCGACGGCACTTCGAACAGGGCGTAACCGACAAAGAACAAACCGCTCCCCAGGCCGTATGCGGCAGCACCGATACCGAGGTCCGTCTGCATGTGGGTATTGACGAAGCCGATGTTCACGCGATCGATGTAGTTCGCGATGAACATGATCAAAAAAAGCGGCAGCACGTGCCGCTTGACCTTCGAGACCGCGGACTCGAGCGGGTCGACGGCGGTAGCGAGAGCAGATGTCAAGGTTGTCTCCAGTTTCGGCCACTCCGGCGGCCTGCCCGAACGCACCGCGGCGCATTCGAACGGGCCGGCGATCCGGTTTCGAACTGCGTGATACGTTGTCTGACGACAGTCTACCCTTTTCCCCAGATCGATTCCAACAAGGTGTTTACCCTGCCAATCTAGCCATATAAACTGGCAGACAGCGGCGAGCACGCTGCCTCATCACTAAAAGTAGCAAGCCAAAATAAGACGTCCGACAACATGGAAAATAGAATCCTGGCGGCATTGACCATGACGGGCCGACGCGCCGTCCCCATCAGCTTTCGGCGCGCGAGATTCGAGTCGTGATCATTCGGACAGACGCTATGATGGCTATGTCGAACCGTCTTATGACGTCACTCGCACACGCAACGTGCGTATTTCCAGCCGATTACTCAACACGCCACAGAAATGAGCAGCCTAACTGAGAAAGTGGTGGCCACCGTTTCCGATGAAATTCGCCGCGGCACCCTAAGACCGGGAGACCGCATTCCCACAGAAGTCGCGATGATGAAGCAGCTCTCGGTGAGCCGCTCCGTGGTTCGCGAGGCGATTTCGCGCCTGCAGGCGGCTAAAGTGGTCGAGACGCGTCACGGCATCGGCACGTTCGTTCTGGAACCAGCCACGGAGCAGTCCATGCAACTGCCCGCCGCCGACCTCTCCAGCATGCTGGACGTCATGGCGATCATCGAGTTCCGCATCGACGTGGAAGCGGCCTCGGCCGCGCTCGCCGCGGCACGTCGTACCGAGCAGAATCTCAAGCAGATCCGTGCCGCGCTGGAACGCTTCGAGTCCGAACTCGAGCGAGGGAGTACGGACACGCTCGCGCACGACATCGAGTTTCATCTGCAGATCGCACGCGCGAGCGGCAACCGCTACTTCTTCGATGTGCTAAGCCAGCTAGGCCGCGCGGTGAGCCCGCGTACGCGGCTCGGCTCCGCGGAGATTGCGGAGCTCGACCATATCGAACACCTGCGCAACGTGCTCAGCGAGCATCAGATGATTTTTCGGGCAATCGAACGTCAGGACGCAGACGATGCACGCGCCGCGATGCGGATGCATTTGAGCAATAGCCGCGAGCGACTTCGGCGCGCACACGAGTTGAGCAAGGCGGGGGGCTAAGCCGGCGCCTCCACGTCCAACCCCATCAAAGCCGAACTCAACGATTTGCCGTGTGCATCGAGCGCAAGCGAACGCGTCACGCCCCCGCCAAGCGCCGCGCCGAGTACGAAGTTGAACGCGGCGATGCCAGGCAGCTCATAACGCACCACTTCTCCGCGTACCACCTCGCCCAGATGCGCCTTGACCCGTTCCGGCGTCAACACCGTTCGCAGATGCTCATAGTGCTTCGCTTCATAGCAGATGACGGAGATATTCAGCGTATTGCCTTTGTCGCCGGTCCGCGAATGCGCAAGTTCACGTAGTTTCATGTCACGCCTCCACCAGCGAGAATGTGGGCCTGACATGCTCGCGCGGCAGCAGCACCGATTGCACCGCGACGACCTCGCGCGCTGACTTCGTCACGCCGCCTCCGCCTGCCGGGCCATTCGTGTAAAGCGTCTCCACCTCATTGCCGATCCGCACCGCTTGCGCCAGCGATTCGGTACACCCCGCGACCCGCACGCGCACTTCATATGGCTCGGCATAACCGCCCGCCACTGTTTCGCCATGCAAGGCGTTCACGCCGATCAGATCGAAGCGCAGTTCACGCGTTTCGACACCGGTCAGAGCGAGCCTGTCTCGCACAATATCGAGTGCGAGCCGGGCACGTGCCAGCGCGCCAGGACCGCCGTATGAAATCTGCCCCTCGCCGATATAGCCGTCGAAGTAAGCGACCGATACCTTCAACGTATCGGTACGCGGCGAACCACGTCCGCCGCCCACGCGAATACGATCCGGCGCTTCCTGCGTAATGCGCACCTGGGTGAAATCGGCGACCACGTCCGGTTGCAAATAGCGCTGCGGATCGTGAATCTCATACAGCAGTTGCTCTTTGCAGGTAGCTTCGGTAACCCGTCCACCGGACTGCGCGAGCTTGGTGATGACCACCGAGCCGTCCTGCGCGACTTCGGCGATGGGAAAGCCGAGCCTCGCGAGATCCGGGACATCCTTGAAACCTGGATCCGCAAAATAGCCCCCGGTGATTTGTCCCGCGCATTCGAGCAGGTGGCCGATCACGGTCGCCTGGCCGAGCGTCTGCCAGTCGTCCATCTGCCAGCCGAACTCGTGAATCAGCGGCGCGACGAACAGCGACGGATCGGCGACACGTCCGGTCAGGACGATTTGCGCGCCGGCCGCGAGCGCCTCGACAATCGCCGCCGCGCCGAGATAGGCATTCGCGGACACGAGGCGATCCCGGTACGAAGCAACGCTGTCCCCGGACTCCTCGAAGCGAAAATTGCCCTGCCGCACGACGTCGAGTACATCGTCGCCGGTGACGGCAGCAATCTTCACGTCGCCGAGACCGAGCGAGCGCGCGATCTCGGCAGTCTTGCGGGCCGCCGCGAGCGGATTGGCCGCGCCCATGTTCGAAATGATCCGCACGCCGTTGCCCGAAACACGCATCGCCGCGGGAAGCACGGCCCGCATGCGCGTTTCCAGCAACGGGTCGTAGCCCAATTCAGGATCCTTGCTGCGCGCCTGCTGCGCGATCGCGATGGTGCGTTCGGCGAGGCATTCGAATACGAGGTAATCAAGTGCGCCGTGTTCCGCCAGTTCGACGGCGGGTTCGATACGGTCGCCGGAATACCCCGCACCCGCGCCGATTCGCACCGCCCGTCTATGTGGAGTGGCTATCATGGTGGTCACATCCATTCAGTAAAAACTGTGCAGTTCACAGTGAGAATATCCCCAGCACGACGCAGGCAATCGTCATGACGATCGAGGCGCCGAACAGCAAGGGGAACGTGAATTTCTGATGGTCGGCAAGATCGATGCCGCACAGGCCGACTACGAGGAACGTCGCCGGCGTGAGCGGGCTGACCGGAAAGCCGGTGGTCATCTGGCCGAGCAGCGCGGCCTGGCCGACATGCACGGCGGGCACGCCGAGTTGGCCCGCCACTTCGGCAATGACGGGCAGTACACCGAAGTAAAAAGAGTCCGGGTCGAACAGCATGCTAAGCGGCATCGACAGCAAGCCGAGCGCGACGGGAATGTGGCCCGCCATGGCGGGCGGCACGAAGCCGACTGCCGCCTGGGCCATCGCCTTCAGCATGCCGCTGCCCTGCATCACGCCGGTGAACACGCCGGCCGCGAGCAGAATGCCGGCCATCATCAATGCAGGGCGCGCATGCGCGTCGATCCGCTTACGCTGCATGTCGACGTTCGGATAGTTCACCATCAACGCGACGCAGAGCCCGACCATGAACATGATCGCCGGCGGAATCTTCTCGCCCATCACGACCATCGTGCCGAGTACGACCAGCGTCAAAACGATGTTGAACCAGAAATTCTTCGGCCGGCGCAAGGCTTGCTCTTCGGGCGTCAGCTTGCGCTCCGGCATCGGCACAGAAGCGCTCGCGGCAGTGAGGCCGAGCCGCTTTTCCTCGCGCAGCCCAAGCCAGAACGCCATGCCGAAGACGAACACCAGGCCGATCAACTGCACGGGGATCAGCGGGTTGAACAACGCCGATATCGGCAGATGCAGCGACGCCGACGCGCGGATCATCGGCCCCGTCCACGGCAGAAAATTGATGCCGGCGGCCATCGAGACGGCCGCGGCCAGCACGCGCCGGTCCATCTTCAGACGGTCGTAGAGCGGCAGCATCGCGGGGATGGTGACGAGAAAACACACCGCGCCGGAACCGTCCAGGTGAATCAGCAGCGCGAGCAAGGTAGTGCCCATCACAATGCGCGTGGGCCGCGTGCCGACGGCCCGCAGGATACGGTCGATGATCGGATCGAGTGTGCCCGCGTCGGTGATGGTGCCGAAGTAAAGAATCGCGAACACGAACATCCCGACCACGGGCGCGAGACTCTTGAGCCCGTCGATCACGAACTTGCTTGTCTGAAAGCCGAAACCGCCGATGAGCGATGCCGCAATCGGCACAATGATGAGCGCCACGAGCGGCGACATGCGTTTCGACAGAATCGCGCCGAGCAGCACGACGATGGTAGCCAGCCCCAGCAATGGCAGCATGTGCTTGTCTCCAAGTTGTTTTTTACTGCGATCCAGCGTAAGTTCGAGGCAACAATAAATCAATTGAAATGAATTGATCGCAGCCATTACAAATCATTATGGATTTGAATCTTCGAGACATCCGCGCATTCATTGCCGTTGCGCAAACGGGCAGCTTCACGCGTGCGGCGACACGGTTGCACCTTTCACAACCAGCCTTGACGGTGCAGATTCGCCGCCTCGAGGAAACCGTGGGCATGCGGCTTTTCGATCGCAACAGCCGCAACGTCGCGCTCACGCCGACCGGCCGCGAGTTGCTGCCGCTGCTGCAGAAATCGCTGCACGATATGGAACATGTGCTGGTTGACGCGCGCGCGCTCGGCGAGGGAACCAGCGGTACGGTGCGGATCGCGTGCCTGCCGACTTTCGCAGCCAGCGTTTTGCCCGAACTCGTGCAGGAAACGAAGAAGGCCGTGCCGCGAGTGAGCTTCCACGTGCGTGACGTGGTCGCCAGCATGGTCAACACGCTGGTACGCAGCGAAGAGGTCGATATCGGGCTGACCGGCGGCGAACTGGACGATACAGGCTTTGAGGTGCTGCACGCGGGCATCGATCGGCTGGTGGCGGTTTTTCCGAAGCGCCATGCGCTGGCACGGCGGCGGCGCATCGCGCTGGCCGACCTCGCCGCGGTGCCGCTTGTGCTGACGGCACAAGGCACGAGCGTGCGGGCCGTGGTCGATAGCGCCTTTGCAAACGCCCGCTGCGCGCCGGAGATCGCCTGCGAGCCGACCTACATGATGAGTGCCGTCGCCATGGTGCGCGCCGGGCTCGGCGTGACCATCCTGCCGGCCTCGGCTCGCGAGGTCAGAGCGGAACCTGAACTGGTGGTCCGCGCCATCGACGATCCCGCGTTCACTCGCCCGATCGCCCTCATCAAGAAGCGCGGCAGGACCCTACCGCCCGTCACGGAAACCTTCGTTGCGGTGTTGATCGACAAGCTCGGCAAGATTTCAACGACCGAGCCGGCGTGAAATTGGAGAACGCGCGGCTTCGCCGTGCAGCAGAAGAATTTCAAATAGAACCCGAATCGCCTCGCTATTCCCCTGATTTAATCGAACAGACGCACGCTAGGATTGACATCGCGCGGACGCGAGGAAACATTCGCGCGCATTTTCCGAAAAACGTCGAAAACCAAACAATGATAATCAGCCAATTTCGAATGCTCGTGGTGGCCGCGGCCTCGTTCGCCACGGTCGTGCCAGCGTATGCCGGGTTAGGCGGCGCACCGACCTACCCCGTGACGGCCAGCAGCACCAGCGCGGGAGCGGCCAGTCAGGGCGGTGCCGCGGTGGCGCGCTACGCCACAAACGGCAATCAGGTTTCGCCGGCCTATTCCGTGAGTCAGACCACGCTGCCGTCGGGAACGGTGGTCAACGAGTACATCGCGGCGGGCAACACCGTGTTCGCGCTGAGCTGGGAAGGTCCGACCATGCCGCCGCTCAAGACGCTGCTCGCCACTTACTTTCCGTCCTACGTGCAGGGCCTCACTGACGCGCATGCAGCGCAAGGCAGCGGCTACGGGGCCGCCGTCGTGCGTCAGTCGGCGCTGGTCGTGGAGACCGGCGGCCATATGGGTTCCTTTGTGGGCCGGGCCTATCTCCCGCAAGCGCTGCCGCAAGGCGTGAGCGCTGACGACATCAAGTAAGTCTGTTGAAACTAATCGAGAGAATAAAAGTGCGCAAAATCGCATGGATCATTGCCGCGGCGCTCGGGCTTAGCCTGGCTGGCTGCGGTGGCGGCGGGGGTGGCAGCAGTAACAGCAACACGACGGTCAACGCACCGGCCGGCGCAAGTTCGCCCGCTACGTCGAGCGGAACCAGTTCTTCGTCCAACACCAGTAATTCGACGCCCAACGTACTCGCGGTGGACGCATCCGCGGTGCCTACCGCTGTCGGGCCCGGCAATACGATTGCGGTGACGGTTACCGGAACGGGCATCCACAATCAGCCCATGGTCAGCGTCAAGATCTGTACGCCTGGAACTAACGCCAGCACCAACTGCTCGACTATCCCGAACGTGATCGTGGATACCGCTTCGTTCGGACTGCGTCTGGTTCGCTCCGCGATTCCGACAACGACCTTCAATGCACTGCAAGCCGAAACCGTGGGCAGCCAGGCACTCGCCGAATGCGCGTTGTTCGGCAGTGGCTATGCGTGGGGCACCGTCTATACCGCGGACGTCGCGCTCTCGGGGGAGACGGCTCAGAACTTACCGATTCACGTGATTGGCGACCCAGCGCTGACGACGGCTGCGCCGACCGAGTGCCAGGCTGGCCGTTTGCTGGCCACCACGGCCGATATCGGCGCAAACGGTATTCTCGGCATTGGCGTGAGCCCGAATGACTGCGGCTCGGCGTGCGTGAATGGCGCGGTGTCGACGTTCTACTACACCACCGCCGGTGTCGGCACCGCGGTGCCCCTCGCCGGACAGATCACCAATCCCGTCACGCAGTTCGCGCAAGACAACAACGGCTTGATTCTGGAGATGGCTCAGGTGTCCGACACCGGCAGCGCGAGCGCTCAAGGTACGCTGGTCTTCGGCATTGACACGCAGACCAACAATGCGCTGTCCGGCACGAGCGCCACGCTAATGAAGACGAACTTGAACGGCGACTTCACGTCGACCTATAACGGGACCACGCAGACAAAAACGTTCTTCGATTCCGGATCGACGGTATTGTTCTTCCCGGACCTGTCGATCCCGATTGACAGTTCGTCGGGATACTACATACCGACGACAACGGTGGGACGGTCATCGACGCTGGTGGGCGCCAGTCCGTCGACCGTGTCACTCGGCTTCAACATTGCAAACGGAGCAACGTTGAACGCCTCGGGGAAGAACGCGTTCAATAACCTCGGTATCTATTTGTCGAAGCAGTTCGACTTCGGCATGCCGTTCTTCTATGGCCGGCACGTGTACTACGGCATTTCGGGCACGGCGTCTACGGGCGGGGGCGCGGGGCCGTATGTAGCGTACGTTTCGAACTGAGGGGTTTTGTCTTGCGCGATGGATATTGGAGGAGCTGTCGATATCCGCCGTGCAGGGCAGGAAGATTTCCAGGCGGCTAATAAATTCCCATCGCCCCTTCAATACTGCGCACCATCGAAACCAGCCGCGGCCCGATATCCCCTTCCAGCTGATTCTCCTCCAGCAGATAAGAAGGCACCCCGCAGTTGAACACCAGAATCTCGCCGTCGGCCGAAGGTTTCATCGGCACAGCAACGGCGTGCACCTCCCGTCGCAAGTCTCCATACGAGACGCAGAACCCGCGCTCATAGAAGTAGTCGATGCTGCTCCTCACGCGCTCGCGAAACGTAGTCCATTCATTCGGCGCCTTCACCGCAATCTCGTTGCAGAGCGCCTCACGCCGCTCGGCCGGCAGCGCGGCGAGCAGTGCGCGGCCCATCGCGGTTCGCACGATCGGATAACTCAGGCCGATATCCGCCGGCAACCCCAAAGGCGTCGTGCTGCGGCTGCTTTCCAGGTACACGACATTGAGGCGGTCGCGCATGCCGAGCGAGACCGAACCGCGAATCTGGTCCGCCAGTTCCTTCATGGAAGGCCGCGCGATCTGCCGCACACTTAGACTCGCCAACAATGGATAGCCCAACGACAGCACGGCCGAGCCGAGCTGAAACTTGTTGTTCATACGATTGACGCGCAGATAGCCGAGGCGCGTGAGCGTGTAGGTGAAACGCGAGATGGTGGCCTTCGTCATGCCGGTGCGCGCCGCCAGTTCCGCATTGCCGAGTTGCGATTCGCGCGGCGTAAAGCAATGCAGGATGCCGAGCCCGCGCGCCAAGGTGGTGGCGAATTGCCGGTCGCCGTCGAATTCGTCGGGCACGTAACGCGCCTTTGAATCCAGATAGTCGCTTGCCAGCGCCGCCTCGGAACGCTTGTTGTTGGCTGCCATGGTCGCCTCCCTTCAGATCGTCAATTTTGCCCTGCCCGTTCAGCATATCCAAACTCTGTTCTGCAGAGTCGAACAAATCACACTGACTAGCTGTAAATCTTCGATAGTGAAGTCATAAATCGACTGACATGACGGAGACAAGCATGACCAGCAATCCCTCGCATTTCGACTCGATGCTCGCCGACGTCGCCCGTTTCGTTCGTGAAGAAGCGATTCCGCGCGAAAACGAAATCGAGAAGGCGGATGCCGTACCGGCGGATCTTGTCGAGCGCATGCGCGAACTCGGCTACTTCGGCTGGAGCATTCCGCGCGATTTTGGCGGCGCCGGACTGTCGACGGAGCAACTCGTACGCGGCGCGTTCGAGCTTTCGCAAGCCTCGGTGGCATTCCGGGCGCGGGTCGGCACCAACACCGGCATCGGCTCCGAAGCGCTCGTCGCCGATGGCACCGACGCGCAGAAGCAACGCTGTCTGCCGCGTCTCGCGTCGGGCGAATTGACTGGCGCTTTCGCGTTGACCGAGGCCGAAGCCGGCTCGGACGCCACCGCCTTGCGCACCACCGCACGACGCGACGGCGATCACTATGTCCTCGACGGCAGCAAGTGCTTCATCACCAACGCGCCGATCGCGGACCTGTTCACGGTGATGGCCCGGACTGATTCCGCCACGCCTGGCGCCGGCGGCATTTCCGCATTTCTCGTTGAACGCGGCATGCCAGGTCTCTCCACCAGCGCGCCTTACGAGAAGATGGGCCAGGCGGGCTCGCCGGTCGGCGACTTGGTGTTCAATGCGTGCCGGGTGCCCGCGGCCAATCTGATCGGCGGCGTCGAAGGTCAAGGCTTCCGTACTGCGATGAAAGTATTGAACAAGCAGCGCATTCACCTGGCCGCGCTGTGCACGGGCCCTGCCATGCGGATGCTTGAAGAAGCCGTGGCGTACACATCGAAACGCGAGCAGTTCGGCAAGCCTGTCGCCGAATTCCAGCTCGTGCAGGCGCTGATCGCCGAATGCCAGACTGAAATCTTCGCCGCGCGCTCGATGATTCTCGAAACCGCTCGCAAACGCGACGCGGGCGAGGACGTGGCGCTGGAGGCGTCGATGTGCAAGATGTTCGCTTCCGAGATGTGCGGACGCGTGGCGGATCGCGCGGTGCAAATGCTCGGTGGACGCGGCTATCTCGCGGGCAATGCGGTCGAGCGGTTCTACCGCGATGTGCGCGCGTTCCGCATTTACGAAGGCACCACCCAGATTCATCAGCTCAACATCGCGAAGATCACGCTGCGGCGCGCCGCTGAACGGGATCAAACGAAACAGAAGGACAGCGTTCAAGCCGACGCTGCGCGTGTCGCATGAGCGCCGCGATGAACACCATCACGAGCGCAGCTACGCACATCGCAAATACGCTCGACATTCAACGGCTCGTCGATCCACGCTCGATTGCGATCATCGGCGCTTCCAGCGATCCGAAGTCGATCAGCGGCCAGCCGATGCGCTTTCTCAGGCAGCACGGATATCAGGGCGCGCTGTGTCCGGTGAATCCGAAATACGCCGAGATTGCCGGTGTGGCATGTCATGCCAGCATCGCCGCTTTGCCCGTTACGCCCGATCTCGCGCTGATCCTCGTCGCGGCGCGCCGGGTTCCCGACATGCTGCGCCAGTGCGGCGAAAAAGGTATCGGCTTCGCGATCATCTACAGCTCCGGATTCGCTGAAGCGGGCGAAGCCGGTGCCGCGTTGCAGCGCGAATGCGCAGAAGTTGCGAAGGCGTTCGGCATCCGCGTGATCGGCCCGAACTGCCAGGGATTCGTCAGCACGGGCGCCGGCGTCTACGCAGGATTCGGCGCGCCGTTCAGCGTCGATTACCGGCGCGGCGGCCTGTCGCTGATTTCGCAAAGCGGCGGGTTCGGCTGCGCGCTGCTGCTGATGGCCGACGAACTCGGCATCGGCCTGCGGCATTTCATCACCACCGGTAATGAGGCCGACGTCAGCCTGCTCGATCTCGTCGATGCCTGTATCGCGGACCCGCAAACGTCGCTGATCGCCGCCTATATCGAAGGCCTGAAAGACGCACGGCGTCTCGTCGATGTCGCCAACCGCGCGCTCGACGCCGGCAAACCGCTGCTCGCGTGGAAAGTCGGCAACACGGTCGACGGCGCCAAAGCCGCCGCGTCGCACACGGCGAATCTGGGCGGCGCATCCGCGCTCTATCGCACGGCTTTCCGCCAGACCGGCGTGATCGAAGTCACCGATGTCGCGGACCTCGGCGACTACGCCAAAGCGTTCGAAGCCAAACGCCTGCCACACGACAAGCGGATCGCGGTCGTCACGCTCTCGGGTGGCGCCGGCATTCTGATCACCGACGCCTGTGCTGAACGTGGCATGTCCGTGCCCGCGTTGTCGGCCGCCACGCTCGAGCGGCTCAAACCGATCGTGCCCGCATTCGCCTCGCTCAACAATCCGATCGATCTCACCGCGGGCATTCTCGCCGAGCCGAAGATTTTTGCCGACGCACTGCAGATCATTGCCGACGATCTGAACATCGACGCCATCGCGATCATGGCAGCCGCCGCGAGCGGAGAAGTCGCACGCGCAATGGCCGAGGCCATCGTGCGCGTCTACGACGCCACAACCAAGCCGATGATGCTCGCCTGGAACGCGCGCCGCGACATGGCGCGCGAAGCCTACGAAATGATCGAAACGCGTGGCGTGCCGCTGTATGCAACGCCCGTGCGTTGCGGACGCGCGTTCGCGGCGCTGTCGGACTATGCGCAGGCGCGGCGGGCGCGTGCTGCGGCATGGGGTGCTGATCCGCTTGCACATGCGCAATACGACGTCGAACATGCTCGCGCGTTGCTGACTGCCGGTCAGGGTGACCTGACCGAACATGCCGCGCAGTCCTTGCTGCGCGATTACGGCATCGAAACACCCAGGAGCGACCTCGCGCACGATCGCGACGAAGCATGCGCCATCGCGCGATCGATCGGCTTTCCGCTCGTGATCAAAGTGCAATCGCCCGACATTCCCCACAAAACGGAAGCCGGCGCCGTGCGGGTCGGCATCCGCGATGAAGCAATGCTTGCCGACGCCTTCGACGAAATCGTCGCGAATGCGCGCCGCCATGTGCCTCATGCGCGAATCGAAGGCGTGCTGATGCAGGAAGAGATCCGCGATGCGCTCGAGATGATCGTCGGCATCGAAAATGATGCGTCGTTCGGACCGGCCGTGATGTGCGGTCTTGGCGGGATCTTTGCCGAAGTACTGAAGGATGTGGCGTTCCGGCTCGCACCGGTGTCGCGCGCCGATGCCCACGCGATGATCCGCGAACTGCGCGCGTTCGCCATGCTCAACGGTGCGCGCGGCAAACCGCCTGGCGATATCGAGGCGTTCGTCGACACAATCGTCGCGCTTTCCGCCATGGCGCTCGACCAGCAGGCGTGCCTGAAGGAACTGGATATCAACCCGCTTTTTGTGCTGCCCGCGGGCAAGGGAGTGCGAGCCGGCGACGCGTTGGCGCGCTGCATGCCACGCGCGACCACGGCAGTTGACGCCGCCGACGACATGCACGAAAGCGAGCATTGCGCTCCGGCTGTCGTGGACGGATAGTACAGCGGTGCCAGGCCGCTTTGAGACCGGACGTCGCTGATTCACCGCGCTACTTACCCGCGCTAAAAGCGCATCGCGCGCAGCGACGCTCTCCGCAGCTGGCATTCTTCGCGAGACCATCATGCACGGCTATTCGCATTCAGGCACTACGATCACCGACGACATCACACCCGTCGAAGTCGAACGCACTTATCGCAAGATCTTTTTCCGGCTGATTCCGTTGCTGTTCCTCTGCTACGTGATCAGCTATATCGACCGCGTCAATATCGCCTTCGCCAAGCTGCAGTTCATGCACGACCTCGGCTTCTCGGAGTCGACTTACGGCCTCGGCGCGGGGCTTTTCTTCATCGGCTACGTATTGTTCGAAGTCCCGAGCAATCTGTGGATGCAGCGCATCTGCGCGCGCCGCACGCTGTTGCGCATCATGTTCGCGTGGGGGCTGGTGTCGAGTCTGATGATGTTCGTACGCACGCCGACGCAGTTCTACGCGATGCGCTTGCTGCTCGGCGTGACCGAAGCCGGTTTCTTTCCCGGCATCATCTATTATCTGAGCTGCTGGTTTCCCGGCGCGCGGCGCGCTCGCGTGACCGCATTTCTGATGATGGCGACGGCGGTAGCGGGCATCATCGGCGGGCCGATGTCCGGGTTCATCATGACGCGCTTGGCCGGCGTCGGCGGCTTGCCGGGCTGGCAGTGGCTGTTCCTTCTGGAAGGCGTGCCGGCCGTGACGCTCGGAATCGTCGCGTTTCTGACACTCGGCGACAAACCAGAAGACGTGAACTGGCTCGACACGCGCGAGAAAGCACTGGTGTCGCGTGAACTCGCCGCCGATGAAAAAACCAAACAAACCGGTCATCTCAACGGACTGCGCGGCGCGCTCGCAAACCCACGCGTGTATTTGGCGGCGCTCGTCTATTTCGCGGTCATGATGCCGTTCAACGCGATCGGATTCTGGGCACCGACGGTCATCCGCGACATGGGCGTTGCCAACGTGCTGGACGTGGGACTGTTGTCGGCACTCGTTTTCATCGCGGCCGCGCTCGGCACCTACGTGGTGGGCGCCAGTTCCGACCGGACCATGGAGCGGCGCTGGCACATCACGGCGAGCGCTTGCGTGACCGCTCTGGCGTTCGCGCTGCTGCCTGCCGCCGGTCATAACGTCGCGCTCGGCGTTGGGTTACTGGCGCTGGCGGCAGCTGCGTCGTACGGCTCGTTTGTGGTGTTCTGGACGATTCCGCAGACCTTCCTGCCGCGCTCCTCGGCGGCGGGCGGCATCGCGATGATCACGAGTCTTGGCGGTACCGGCGGCTTCGTGAGTCCGGCGTTCGTCGGCTGGGTCAAGACTCAGACCGGCAGCGCGCAATATGGGTTGATTGGATTGGCCGTGGTGCTGCTCGCCGGGGTCGTGTTGATGCTGGTGGTGTTTCCGGCTCCGGGGAAAAGCGTGTCGAATACCGCGGTGGCTGGTCATTCGAATGCGAATGCGCCGGCGCAACACGGATTCGGGCAAACGCCTCACTGAGATGTGTTGACGCGGCCCAACCGTCGTCCAGGCGCGAAAATTCGTAGCTTTGTAGATTTTCTGATCGCGACGTAGGCAACCTGGTGGATTCTTACGCTGTCGAATTCATCAGGACGGAGCCGCTCATGATATTCCACGACGACGACCTCACCCACTTCGAAGCCCACGGCGCCACCCCGCTGCCGGTCCCGAACGACCAGGGCTACGTCGAGCACGAAGGGGCACGCATCTGGTATGCGTCCTATGGAACCGGCGCGCCGGTGATTCTGCTGCACGGCGGCCTGGGGCACAGCGGCAACTGGGGCAATCAGGTCCCGGCGCTGGTCGGCGCGGGGCATCGCGTGGTGCTGATCGACAGCCGTGGCCATGGTCGCAGCACTCGCGACGCGCGCCCCTATATGTATGAGTTGATGGCCTCCGACGTGCTGGCCGTGATGGACACGCTGCAACTCGATCAGGCAGCGATGGTGGGCTGGAGCGACGGCGCGTGCGTCGCCCTGGTGCTAGGTCGCCAAGCCCCGGAGCGGGTTGCGGGCGTGTTTTTCTTCGGCTGCAACATGGACCCGAGCGGCACGAAGGAATTCGTGCCGACACCGGTGATCAGTCGGTGCTTCGCCAGGCATGCCAAAGACTATGCGCAACTCTCGGCCACGCCGGACAACTTCGATGCGTTTGTCGGCGCGGTCAGCGAAATGATGAGGACCCAGCCCAACTACTCCGCGCACGATCTGGCCGGGGTCCGTGTGCCGGTTGCGGTCGTGCAAAGCGAGCACGACGAGTTCATCAAACCGGAACACGCCGACTATCTCGCCCGCAGCATTCCCGGCGCGGCGCTGGTTCTTCTGCCGGGCGTGAGCCATTTCGCCCCGCTGCAACGGCCGGAAGAGTTCAACCACGCGATGCTGGCTTTTCTGAAACGGATTCTTCCCTGAGCCAAGCGATCATGCGCGCCGTTTCTCGGCGCCTACGAATGCGTGACGCCCCACTATTTGGCCAGGACGCCAAAATTTCACGATGTGGCATGAGCCCTTGCTTCGTAAAAAATCGTGGTGCGGGGCACAAATTCGCCATTTCGCAATGTCGCCCCACGTTGCACATCGTAAAACGACGACTTCAAGTCTTTATTTTTAAACGATATTTTTTGATCGAACGAACCGTCTAACAACCTCTTGCGGCGCAACTCGCTGACGTAGACTCTTTTACAAGAGCCGACGCTTCATAGGACGCAGCGAAAAGGGTGCAGCAAAAAACGGGATGCAAACGCAATTGCAGTGAGTCCCCCGCCCTACCTGAAGCCGCCCCGGCATCGCAGTTTTTAATTGGCAATTGGGAGACTAAAAATGAAAGGCTTTCGCTTTGGATCGACCCAGGGAGCGTTCTACATTTTGCCGGGCCAGGATGGTTGGGAGGCAACCTACGGCAACGAAACGCTCGGTGAATTTTCCTGCCCGGAACAGGCAGCCGATGAAGTCGCACGCGGCCTGAGCTGCCCGCAGCTGACCGAACTCGACACGTCGACGCTCGAGATTCCTGAAAAACTCAGCGAGTGGGAAATCGTTCACGTGTGAGGGCCGGTATGACCGCCCACGTACGCGCAGAAACGACGATGGCGCTCCTAAGGAGCGCCATCGTCTTGCTTGCGGCTTATTTCCGTGCCTGGTTTGGTACCTGGAGCGACAGCCTCAGCACCTCATTTAGACCATTAAGCAACCGAGTCCACGATCTTGTTCAGCGTCACGCTCGGGCGCATAGCCTTGCTCGTCAGATCGACATTCGGACGGTAGTAACCGCCGATATCCACCGGCTTGCCTTGCGCTGCAGCCAACTCTTCGATGATCTTCGCTTCGTTGTCGGCCATCGCCTTCGCCACGCCGGCGAACTGCGCCTGCAATGCGGCGTCTTCGGTTTGCGCAGCGAGTGCCTCGGCCCAGTACATGGCCAGGTAGAAGTGGCTGCCGCGGTTGTCGATACCGCCCACCTTGCGCGCCGGCGACTTGTCGTTGTCGAGGAACTTGCCGGTTGCCTGATCCAGCGTCTTCGCCAGAATCTGCGCCTTCGGGTTGTGATACGCGCCGCTCAGGTGTTCGAGCGAAGCCGCCAACGCCAGGAATTCACCGAGCGAGTCCCAACGCAGGAAGCCTTCTTCGACCAGTTGCTGAACGTGCTTCGGCGCCGAACCGCCCGCGCCGGTTTCGAACATGCCGCCACCCGCCATCAGCGGAACGATCGACAGCATCTTCGCGCTGGTGCCCAGTTCCATGATCGGGAACAGGTCGGTCAGGTAGTCGCGCAGCACGTTGCCGGTCACCGAAATCGTGTCCTTGCCGGCGCGGATGCGCTCGATCGAGAACTTCGTGGCGTCCACCGGCGTCATGACACGGATATCGAGGCCGCTCGTGTCGTGGTCCTTCAGGTATTGCTCGACCTTTTTGATGATCTGGGCGTCGTGCGCGCGTGCCGCGTCCAGCCAGAAAATAGCCGGCGTGCCGGTGGCGCGTGCGCGATTCACCGCGAGCTTGACCCAGTCCTGAACCGGCGCGTCCTTGGTCTGGCACATGCGCCAGATGTCACCAGCTTCAACGGCTTGCTCGATCAGTACCGTACCGGCTGCGTCGGTCACGCGAACCACACCGTTCGCCGGGATCTGGAACGTCTTGTCGTGTGAGCCGTATTCTTCAGCAGCTTGCGCCATCAGGCCGACGTTGGGCACCGTGCCCATCGTGACCGGGTCGAATGCACCGTTCTTCTTGCAGTCTTCGATCACAGCCTGGTAGACGCCGGCGTAGCAACGGTCCGGAATCACAGCCTTGGCGTCGTGCAGCGCGCCGTCCGCGCCCCACATCTTGCCCGACTCGCGAATCATGGCCGGCATGGAGGCGTCGACGATCACGTCGCTCGGCACGTGCAGGCTGGTGATGCCCTTGTCCGAGTTGACCATGGCCAGTTGCGGGCGTTGTGCGTATTGCGCCTTGATGTCGGCTTCGATCGCTTCGCGCGTTTCAGCCGGCATGTCCTTCAGGCGCGCGTACAGGTCGCCGATACCGTTGTTCGGGTTGAAGCCGGCTTGCGCCAGCGCGTCGGCGTGCTTGGTGAGCACGTCTTTGTAGAACACCGATACCACGTGACCGAAGATGATCGGATCCGACACCTTCATCATGGTGGCTTTCAGGTGCACCGAGAACAGCACGCCCTTGCTCTTCGCGTCGGCGATTTCTGCTTCGATGAAGCTGCGCAGCGCGTTCTTGCTCAGCACCGAAGCGTCGATGATCTCGCCCGCCTGCACGGCCGTCTTTTCCTTCAGTACCTTCGTCGAACCGTCCGCTGCCGTCAGTTCGATCTTCACGGCGCCGGCTGCTGCGATCAGCGCCGATTTTTCGCTGCCGTAGAAATCGCCGCCGCTCATGTGCGCCACGTGCGACTTCGAGTCCGCGCTCCACGCGCCCATCTTGTGCGGGTGCTTGCGTGCGTAGTTCTTGACCGACAGCGGCGCGCGGCGATCCGAATTGCCTTCGCGCAGCACCGGGTTCACGGCGCTGCCCTTGATCTTGTCGTAACGCGCCTTGACGTCTTTTTCAGCGTCGGTATTGGCGACGTCCGGGTAAGGCGGCAGCTTGAAGCCCTGATCGCGCAGTTCGGTAATCGCGGCCTTCAGTTGCGGTACCGACGCGCTGATGTTCGGCAGCTTGACGATGTTCGCTTCCGGACGCGTGGTGAGTCCACCCAGCTCCGCCAGATCGTCGGAACCCTTCTGTTCCGCGGTCAGGTAGTCCGGAAATGCAGCGATGATCCGGCCGGCAAGCGAGATATCGCGCGTTTCAACGATTACGTCGGACGAGCGCGTGAACGCCTTGACGATCGGCAGCAGCGAATAAGTCGCCAGAGCAGGCGCTTCGTCGGTCAGGGTGTAGATGATCTTCGGCGATGTGGACATGTTTGATGCTTTGCTTGGTGAAGTGATAGACAGAGCGTTGGTGGCGCTGAGCCGCGAGGTGGCGGCAAAGCAGCAGGAACGCAGCGCGACCCACGGCACTACTTTTTACGGCCCGACCGTGAGTATATGCGCGTTTTCCAGTACTCGCTGCTAAACAAACATATCGCCGCAACGGCGCGAATGGGGCCGAGCCCCACCAGATAAGGCTTTCAGCCGATTACCCTATGCCTTAAGACAGATGTCTTATAGATGACTCGCAATGCGAAATAGATTGTAAATGCGAATCATATGCATTACTATTCATGCGAAATCCATGTTTGTAGCATCTGTTTAACCACCACGCGCTCACCCGCTGCCGTTTCGCACATTTCTGGTGTGCGTCGGCGCCACCCTGCCCAACTCGAACAACATGCAGAAACTCTTTGTCGCCGGCCGCCCAGCGCGGCCAACGTTCATGCACGGCCGCCGCCGTACGCCGTCTTTACTCAGTGCAGGGCTGTTCGTCAGCGTCGGCCTTTCGTTATCTACGCTGTCGTCATCGGGGTGGGCGCAGGCCGCGGCGAGCGACGCCACCGCCACGCTGCCGGCCGTGAGCGTTTCGGCAACGAAAGACGCCGCCGTGGATCAGGCCGACACCGTCAGCGCCGGCGCGCTAGGTTCGCGCAAGCAGGTGGACACGCCGTTCTCGACGCACGTGGTGACGAGCGACGAGGCGCAGGACCTGATGGCGACAACCGCCAACGATCTGTTCAGGTACGACCCGGCGGTATCGGTCAGCAGCGAGAACGCGATCAGCGAAAACTCGATGTTCACCGTGCGCGGCATGCCGATCGACACGCTGAACAGCATCAAGGTGGACGGTCAGACGTTCCCCTCGTGGGACACCGATCTCTCGCTCGAACCGTTCGAGCAGGTCGAACTGCTCAAGGGCCTGTCCGGCTTCATGTACGGCTTTGGCTCGCCGGGCGGCATCGTCAACTACGTGCTGAAACGGCCAACCGATACCCCGTACCGCAGCATTTCGATCGGCTACAAATCGGCCGGTGTGTTCAGCGAGGCGGTCGACCTGGGTGGCCGCTTCGGCAACGACAACCGCTTCGGCTACCGCCTGAACCTCGTCAACGAAGACGGCAACACGGCTGAAGATCACGGGCATGTGCGCCGCCAGGTGGCTTCGCTGGCGTTCGATTTCCGCATTACGCCGGACCTGATCTTTAGCGCCGACGCCTTCTATCAGAAGCGCAAAACCAACGGCACGCTATTCGGCCTGATGTTCGGCAGCGGCCTCGGCATTCCCGACGCGAGCACCGTCACCCATGCGCTGACGCAGCCGCAGAACTACTATCAGACCGAGATGGCCTCATTCGGCACGGGCCTCGATTACCGCCTTTCCGAGAACTGGCATGCGAGCGTGAAGTACCGCTTTGCGAAGGAGAATCGCACCAATTCGGACAGCTTCCTGTTCGTGACCGACAACGCGGGCAACTACTCGAACACGCTCTATGCGGCCATGACGCGCTACTTCTATCAGAACGTCGACGCGATGGTGCAGGGCAAATTCAACACCGGCAGCATCAAGCACGACGTAGTGGTCGGCGCGGGCTTCGAGACGCAAACCAGCGAGTACAGCAACAGCGTGGGCTGGAATAGCGGGTACTTCCTCGGCAACGGCAATCTGTACGGCAGCACCTTGCTGACCAACGACGAAGTCAGCATCGGCTCCGACCTGTACCGCCAGCAGCGCACCACACAGGCTGCCGTGTACGCGAGCGACACGGTGCAGTTCACGTCACGCCTGTCCGCGCTGGTTGGCGTGCGGTACACGCAATACCGCCAGCACGTGTACGCCCCGAGCGGCGCCGTATCGTCGCAATACAGCGCGGATCCGGTCACGCCGACCTTTGCGCTGATGTTCAAGACCGATCCGTCCTCCACGGTCTATGCGAGCTATGTCGAATCGTTGGAACAGGGCGGCTCGGCCTCGAACACCAACCTCAATTACCCTGCTACGTTCGGTCCGCTTAAAAGCAAGCAGTACGAAGTTGGCTTCAAGACGGATCACAGCAAGTGGGGTGCCAATCTTGCGCTGTTCCGCGTCGATCAGGGCTACAACTATACGAACTCGGCCAATATCTTCGTGCGGGACGGCACGAAGCGCTATACCGGCGTCGATGCCAGCGGCTGGCTTGCGCTGACGAGCGAATGGCGCGTGATGGGCGGCGTGATGTGGCTCGACGCGAAGGCGGTCGACGTGGACGACGTGAGCGTTGAAGGCAAGCGCGTATATGGCGCACCGCGATTCACCGTGACAGGACGTGTTGAATACAACCCTTCGTATCTGCGTCCGTTGACGCTCGCGTTCGGCGGAAAATACGTCGGCAATCAGGCCGTCAATGCGGATAACTCGCAGTTCGTCCCGGCTTATGTCACTTACGATCTGAGCGGCCGCTACGAGACGAAAATCGACGGGAAAGACGTGACGTTCCGGGCGGGGATCAACAATCTGTTCAACCGCCGTTACTGGACCACGGCATGGGGCTATTACGTAGCGCCTTCGCCGACACGGACTGCCGTGGCTAGCGCCACGTTGCAATTCTAGGCACGACGCGTAAGTGGAGGGGCGTCCACCGCGGGCGCCCTGACCATAGTGGGAATCTCCGCCACCAGCGCATCGATCGCGCAGCGCGTTTTCAAGGCCAGATACCGGCTTTTCGGCCACACAACGTGGATCTCCTGCAAAGGCCGGAAGCAATTTTCCATCACCGCCACCAACTGGCCCGTTTGCACGTAACGCGCCAGCAACCAGCACGGCAGCCACGCCAGCCCAAATCCGGCGATCGCCGCATCGACAATCCCCTGCACGTCGTCGAAGCCGAGCTGCGGCTCGACCTCCGCGCGGCGGATTTGCCCATCGATATCGAGCACGTCCCACGGCTGCGCCACGCCCGCCCGCGTGTAGGTGATGACCGTGTGTCCGCGCAATTCATCCACGTTGCTGGGTTTGCCGCGTTGCGCGAGATAGGAAGGCGCGGCGCCGATACTCGCGTACTGCACACCCAGCCGCCGCGCCACGAGACTCCCGCTATCGGCTAGCGGCCCGATCCGCACGACCAGATCGAAGCCCTCTTCCACGACATCCACGAAGCGGTCGGTAATCGAAATATCGATCTTCAGTTGAGGATGTTTGCGCGCGAGTCCGAGCAACACCGGCGCCACACAATGATGGCCGAAGGCTTGCGGCACGCTCACCCGCAAACGCCCTTTGGGTTCGCGCCGGCCCGAGTCCAGATCGGCTTCGGCGGCCTCGAGTTCGGCGAGCGCGCGCACGCAGCGGTCGTAATAGGCTTGCCCGTCCTCCGTGAGACTCTGGCTGCGCGTGGTGCGGTTAAGCAGGCGCACGCCGAGGCGCTTTTCAAGCCGCACGATCACCTTGCCGACGGCTGAGCGCGTCAGGTTCATGCGCTCCGCCGCCAACGCAAAACTGCCCGTTTCGACCACGCGCACGAACGTCGTCACGCCATCAAGAATGTCGCTCATAAGCTTGCCTCATTGGTTCCCACAGAGACGCATTACCGGGATCAAATAGCGTCAATCGGGACTGTAATTCCCTTCTATATTACCCACTCTCTGGTGGCTCAGGCCACCGACTATCGAGGTGAATTCTTATGTCCAGATATCGGAACGCGTCGCCACAGCACGACGAACCGTCGAGCGCGAGCATTGCCACGACCCAGACCGGCCATCGTTCGACCGAGCGACAGTCGCGCGCCGGCCGAGCCGCGTCTCGCGAACCCGCGCCAACGACGACTCGCTTCTCCCTCAGCAAAAACACCATGGCGCTGGGCGCCGTGTGCCTCGCTTCACTGATGTTCGGCCTCGAAATTTCGAGCGTGCCGGTGATCCTGCCTACTCTTGAGCGCGTTTTGCATGGCGACTTCAAGGGTATGCAATGGATCATGAATGCCTACACGCTTGCGGTGACGACGGTCTTGATGGCGACCGGCACGCTGGCGGATCGATTTGGCCGCCGCCGGATTTTCGTGATCGGCATCGCGCTGTTCGGCCTGACCTCATTGATTTGCGGCCTTGCGCAGAGTGTGCCGACGCTGATCGTCGGGCGCTTGTTGCAGGGCGCGAGCGGCGGCGCGATGTTGATCTGCCAGGTCGCCGTGCTGTCGCACCAGTTCAACGAGGGACCGGAACGTGCACGGGCGTTCAGCGCCTGGGGCATCATTCTCGGCATTGGCTTAGGTTTCGGACCGATCATCGGCGGGATGATCGTGGCGGTGTCCGGATGGCAATGGGTCTTCTGGGTGCACGCGCTACTCGCCATCGTCACCTTGGGGCTGGTTTTCGGTGGTGTGCAGGAATCGCGCGATCCGCACGCGCACTCGCTCGACGTGGCCGGCATTGTCACGCTTTCGCTGGCAGTTTTCGGTCTCGTGTATTTCATCACGCAGAGCTCGGACCTTGGCTTCACGAGCCCTCGCGCGATTTTCATTATCCTGGCGACAGTGGCCGCCTTCGTGGCGTTTATCTGCGCGGAGCAATTCAGCGCACGTCCGATGTTCGATTTCTCGGTATTCAGGATTCCGCAGTTTTCGGGTGCACTGATGGGTTCCGCGGGCATGAATTTCAGTTTCTGGCCCTTCATGATTTACATACCGATCTACTTCCAGATCGGCCTTGGCTACGACAGCGTGACTGCCGGGTTGGCGTTACTTGCGTACACGCTGCCGACGCTGCTGTTTCCTCCGCTTGGCGAGCGACTCGTGTTGCGCTACGGCTCGGGAATCGCGATTCCTGGTGGCCTCTTCATCATCGGCTTAGGTTTCATGTTGATGAAATACGGCAGCAGTGTCGCGCATCCGGACGCCCTGACGATGTTGCCCGGTTGCATACTCGCCGGCGCCGGACTCGGCTTGACCAACACGCCGGTGACTAACACGACAACGGGTGCGGTTCCGGTGGAGCGAGCCGGCATGGCATCCGGCATCGACATGAGTGCGCGGATGATTACGCTTGCGATCAACATCGCGTTGATGGGCGCGATATTAATCGCCGGCATTCTGTTCCACCTGAAGGCCAGACTGCCGTCGACGATTGACACTGATTTGCTCGCGCACCTCGCCGAAAAAATCGCTGCGGGCGATGCCGAAGCCGTCAGACAGGGAATCCCCGCACTGGCGCAGATCGACCCTTCTGGAACGGCCGTTCACGCCGCGCTCATCGAAGGGTTTGGATGGGTAATGCTATACGGCGGCGTTGGGGTATGGGTGCTGGCAGCGCTAAGTTTTGTGATTTCGGGAAGCGCGTCGCGTCGATGGAGAAATGAAGAAAACGGCCCAGCACAGCAAGTCGCTCGATGCGACTCGTGCTAAACGGTTCGCGACACACGGGCCGCCGCAGGTCGGCATGCGACAGCAGGAAGTATGTTCGCCTATTTGCAGCGCTTCCGTTTCTCCGCGATCGGTGTCGAGAACTACGCGTCGGCGCGCGCAGCGCCGCCGGAAGAATGACGGCCTTGTCACCGGGGCTGAATGTGCGAGAAGACAGATTCCAGATGCACCACTACCGCGACTGTGCGGGGGACCCGCTTAAAAATTAGCGGTGTGAGCCGCTTTCTTTTGCCTACTTTTCTTTGCGGCAGGCCAAAGAAAAGTAGGTGCTGCCCCGCACAGGGGCGACACTAATAGGCCACCAAGAATTCAAGGAAAGGCCAAGAAAAAACCCAGAGAACCAATCCGCGTAGGCGACTAGAGCAAACCGATCCAAATCTGGTACAACTAATATCCGCACAAAACGGCCCCCTCACCGACAGCAAACAGCAAACAGCAAACAGCAAACAGCAGAACCCAAACCATTGAATCCCCCATCTCGTCCAAGTAACCGATCCCCAACGCTTGCCTGCAGGTGAAAAGAATGAACGCATTCCGGTTTCAAACCGTGCCGACCATGGTCGTCGAATTCGGCGCGGCACGCCGCCTCGGCGCGGTATTGCGCACGCAATTCCCATCCCTCACACGCCTCTGCGTGATAACAGATGGCTTCCTCCACAAGAGCGGCCTGCTAAATCCGGCACTCGCCGACCTCGCGGCACACGGCTGGAACGCCACCGTAATCGACGACGTCATCGCGGACCCGCCCGAACACATCGTGCTCGAAGCGACCTCGCGCGCACGCGAAGCCGGCGCGGAAATCGTGCTTGGCCTCGGCGGCGGCTCCTCGATGGACGTAGCAAAGTTGATCGCCGTGCTGGCTCCGCAACAGGAGCAGACCCTCACCGAGATGTACGGCGTGAACAAGATCACGGTGTCACGCCTGCCGCTCGTGCAGATGCCGACAACCGCAGGGACCGGCTCCGAAGTCACGGCCGTGTCGATCGTGACGGTGGGCGAGGCGAAAAAGATGGGCGTGGTCGCGCCGCAACTGGTCGCCGACCTGGCCATCCTCGACGCGGAATTGACACTTGGGCTGCCTGTGGCCGCGACGGCGGCAACCGGTGTCGACGCGATGGTTCACGCGATCGAGGCATACACGTCCGCCCATTTGAAGAACCCGGTGTCCGACATGCTGGCGCTCAAGGCGCTCGAACTGCTGTCACGCAATCTGCTGCCCGCCTGCGAGAACGGCCAGAATCGCGAGGCGCGCGAAGCGATGCTGCTCGGCGCGGCGTTCGCCGGTCAGGCATTCGCCAATTCGCCGGTGGCCGCCGTGCATGCGCTCGCGTATCCGATCGGCGGTATTTATCACGTCCCGCACGGTCTTTCGAATGCGCTCGTGCTGCCGCACGTGTTGCGGTTCAACGCCGAGGCTGCGGCCCATCTGTACGCGGAACTCGCGGACGTGATCGTGCCGGGTTTGACGGGCAGCGCCGCGAGCAAAACGCTGGCGCTAATCGAACGGCTCGAACAGATGATTGCCGCGACCGCGATTCCGGCCCGGTTGCGCGACGTTGGCATCGAACGTAGCGGGCTCGAACGGATGGCGAGCGACGCGATGTTGCAAACGCGGCTTCTGGTGAATAACCCCCGGCCTGTTACCGAGGCCGATGCGTTGGCGATTTATACCGCTGCGTTTTAATCGGCGTGGGGCGTAAGTGTGGGCGAGGAAGTCGCTACGATGGTTGGCGGCAGCTCCGCGCCGTTACGCCTCCCAGGCACGTTACGTAGCATGCGCATGGAACACGGCGTAGCCGTTTTAGCAAAAATCGCGTTTTATGCGCAATAAATTCTTTACATCACCCTGTTTTCAATCGCAAATGCGCTCAATCATTGATATGAAGCCATAACTTCCATTTGGCGCGCAACTTGCAGTGTTGGTCCCCGCCAACAGTCGTTCAACGGGGACATCATGCAAAAATTCATCGGTCGCACAGCCATTGCTGTCGCGGCGTCTACATTACTCGCGCTCTACGGTTGCGAAACCGGCAATATCGGTACTCCCAGCAGCGGGCTTGGCGGGGGCGGCCTCGGCGGAACCTCGAGCAGTTCGGGCTCCAGTTCCGGCGCTAGCAGCTCAGGCACCTCCGGCTCCAGCAGTTCAGGCACCTCCAGTAGCTCCAGTAGCTCCAGTAGCTCCAGTAGCTCCAGCAGCTCGGGCACTTCCAGCAGTTCCAGTAGCTCGAGCAGTTCGGGCACCTCCGGTGTCTCCTCCACGCCTATCGGCAACGTCGCCACTCAAGGCGGCAACCTCATCACGGCCATCGGCACGACCGTCGCCGATACGGGTTCCAAGGTCACCGGCACCTCGGTCCCCGGCGTCAACGGCGCAGCGACTTCGAATCTCGGCGCGGCAATCAGCGACCTCGGCAACGGCGTCAATGTGCTCGGCAACGGCACGCCCGCGGGTCTCGGCACGCTGGGCAGCTCGACCAATCCGCTTGGCCCGACCCTGACCTCCACGTCGGGTCTCGTGACCAATGCAGGCGCAGCCGTAACGGCGGTCGGCGGCGTGGTGACGAGTCTCGGAACCGGACCGCTCGCGCCGCTCGCACCCGTCACGTCGACCTTGGGTACGGTTGTCGGCGGTGTGGGCGACGGCGTCATCAAAGTTGGCTCGGGATTGAACTCGGCGCTGACCAGCGCGCCGGTTCAACAGGTCGAGACTCAACTGAGCACGGTCATCAACCCGATCACCCTGATGGTCTCGAATACGACGCAGACCATCGGCAACACCACGGGTCTCGGCGCGCCGCTCAATAACTTGCTGAGCACCATCGGCAACGGACTCGATTCGGCCGGCCAGAAAGTGTCGGGGGCGACCGGCGATCAGGTGGGTAAGGATGTCGGCGGCGTAGTGAGCCAGCTGGGCAAGACGGTCACTAGCACCGGCGGACTGCTGACGGGCGCGACCACCAACCCGCTGGCACCGATCGCCGGCCTGCTGGGCCCGCTTGGCGGATCGAGCGGATCTGGCGGCGGCCTCGGCATCCCGCCGCTGACCGGCCTGATCGGCAACCTCGGTTCGCTCGGCGGCACCTCCGGCACCGGCACTGGCGGCCCGCTCGCACCGATCACCGGACTTCTCGGCAGTCTGGGTTCGCTCGGCGGCACCTCCGGAACCGGCGCCGGCGGTCCGCTCGCACCCGTCACCGGACTCGTCACAACGCTGACTTCGACGCTGAGCGGCGCCGCGGGCCAAAGCTCACCGCTCGCCCCCGTTGCAAGTCTCGTTACCACGTTGACCTCGACCGCCAGCGGCGCGGCTGGCAAGACCTCGCCGCTCGCGCCAGTCACCGGCCTTGTAACCGGTCTGACCGGTGGTGCGGGTAGCGGCTCGACCAGCACGAATCCGCTGGCGCCGGTGACGAATCTCGTGACCGGATTGCTGGGTGGTGTCGCGGGTAAATAAGCCGTAGTTCGACCAGCGGCCGGGATTCAAAAATCAAAAACCCGGCCGCTATCTATGTCATGAACACGAGGATGACATGAACTCCACTCTGGATAACGTAGCGCACGTGCATGAGCAGCGGCCGCGTTCGGCGACGCCGTTTTCGGTAGGCCTGCTTGGCATCGTCGCCGGCCTTCTGACGCTCTGGCTGCTACGCGACAGCACCGCACTGGATGGCGCGGGCCGCAGCACCGCCGCATGTGTCGCGATCATCGCAACGATTACGCTATACGAGCTGTTTGTCGCACGCGTGTATCTCCGCCCAAGCGCCGGACTTGCCGGCCAGGCGGTTCGGCCGCTCAGTCTTGCGCGCGTGGGTTTGCGTCTTGCCGCACTGGCTTCCGTGTATGTCGGCATCGGTCTGCTCTACTGGCTATTGCCCGAATATCACGGCACGTTCTACATCCCCTTCTGGTCCCTGATCCGTACGCTCGCACCGTATCTGATCGTCGCCGCGCCATTTTATTTTGCGTGGATGGACCGGCATCAGCGCGAAGTCGACGATGCCTATATGTTGTGGGGCCGCCTCGTGTTTTCCGGGCAGCGCCCGGCCAACTGGAAGCCCGTGCGTGAAATGCTGGCCGGATGGATGGTGAAAGCGTTCTTCCTGCCGCTGATGATCACCTATCTGTCCACCGACGCGGACCATATCGGCGCATCGTTTGCGACCGCGATGAACGCGCCGTTCTCGCTTTCGACGTTCAGGTTCATGTACGACCTGTCCTTCACGATGGACCTGATGTTCGGCACAGTCGGTTATCTATGCACACTGCGCATTCTCGATACCCATGTGCGCAGCGCCGAACCCACCATGTTCGGCTGGCTGGTTGCGCTGATCTGTTACCAGCCGTTCTGGTCGTTGATCTCGAACCAGTACATCCACTATGAAGGCTCGATGTTCTGGGACAACTGGCTGATATCCGTGCCGATTATCCGAATCATCTGGGGCACGATGATCATCGCCCTCGTATTCTGCTACGCGCTTTCCACCATCGCGTTCGGATTGCGGTTTTCGAACCTGACCAATCGCGGCATCATCACCTCGGGCCCTTATCGCTTCACGAAGCATCCCGCCTACATCACGAAGAATCTATCGTTCTGGATGGTCTCGGTGCCGTTCGTCGAACCGTTGGGCTGGCGCATCGCGCTCACGCACTGCGTCGCACTCGCGACCGTGAATCTGGTGTATTTCCTGCGCGCCAAAACCGAGGAACGGCATCTGATGAACGATCCCGACTATCGTGCTTACGCTGAATGGATCGCGCGCAATGGGCTGTTCGCCAGGATCACACGTGCGTTTCAATAAGGTGTTTTTTCTACGAACACGGCAGCATGCAGTTGCTGCGACGCACCATTTATCGCTGCCGCGGTGCCTATTATCGGTATTTTTTACCCATTTCCGATCTGTTCCCGGTGGAAACAGACGAGTGTGCCGATTGCGTGAAAGGCGCGATTAACCGCAACGATCAGCCGGTAATCGGCGCTCGCCTGAACGGCATTGCACACAGGACGTTACGTAACGTCCTGTGTCGTGATTGATCACTGCTCGCGGCCGAGCGCCAGGACATGGGCCAGGCCAGCCTTCGGGCGCGAGAACAGGAAGCCTTGCACCAGCGCTTCAGGCCATGAGCGAGTCAACCATTGCAACTGTGCCTGGGTCTCGACACCGTTCACCACGACCTGCACGTCAAGCGCACGAAGCATGTCCAGTAATGCCGATACCACCACGCAGGCGCGAGGATCACGCGGGACCGTGGCGATCAGTTCAGGCGCGATCGTGACGGTGTCCACGTCGAGCGCGCCGAGCAGAGCGAGCGAAGATGCGCCGTTGCCCCACTTGCCCAGTGAGATGCCGGCTCCCGCCGACCGAAGCCCGGCCGTCAGGGTACGCAAAGCCAGGAAACGCGCCGCGTCGGCGCTATCGGGCACTTCGATCTCAAGCAGGTTGGCGGGCACACCATACGAACGTGCGATGCGTGCGAGATCGTCGGCAAACGATTCGAGCACGGCCACTTGCGCCGGCACCGTGATCGCAACCGGCAACAGCGCCATCTTCGAAGCGAGACAGTCGCGCAGCTCACGGCACACGCCATCGATGACGAACAAGGCCATCTCCCGCGCGACCTCCGGGTGCTCGAGCGGCATCATGAAAATGCCGGGAAGCAGTAGCCCGTAGTCAGGATGCGTCCATCGAACCTGCGCGTCGAGACGCGTCAGCGCTCTGTTTGCGGCGCGATAGACACCTTGAAACACGAGATGAAACTCGCCCTCTCGCAGACCGTCACGGACGCGGTTTTCGAGGTCGCTCAGCGCCATGGCGTCGCCACGCGAGTCGTCCCAATCGGTCTGCGCAATGCAAGCGTTACGCGTGCCGAACGTAGTTGCGAGCGATACAGGCTTTTGATAGTCGAGCGTTAGCATGGCGTAGATGCAATTATTTAACCGGGCTAACGCATGCACATGTCGTGCCAAGCAGCACGTTCATTGCGCAATCTAACAGCGACCAGGACCGATAAACCCTACGGGACAACGGTTTGCGGCGATCCGATTAAGCCTGTCGGGACGCAATTTTTATTTCCAAACGTGGGGTTGAACGCGAATGTTACGTAGCGTTTTGCATCGACGTTACGGTGCGCCGCGCGGGGCATTAGACAAGGGGATAATCACGAGTCCGCCCCTTCACTCCGAGGCGACTCTGTCATGCATGACGAATAAGATTGCCGTACAACGGGTGGTGAATTAGTATTCCGCACCGCACCAGTAATAATTGACCGATAAAAAAAAATTTACTAGTATCGGCATCAACGCAGCATGCAACGACTGCGCATTCCCCATACAGTCATTCAAGGCGGGCAATGCTTCAGATACCTCTCACCGACGCCGATTGGGCGCGTGTCCAGAATCTCTTTCCTATGGTCTCGTCGGGCCGCGGGCGTCCTCGTCGCAGCGATCGTGAGATTCTCAACGCGATACTCTGGGTGCTCCAAACGAAAGAAAAATGGCACAGGCTTCCGGCCACTTTTCCGCCGCAGCAGACTTGTTATCTTCGGTATATGACCTGGAAAAAAACGGGCGTTTTAGACCAGGTGAATGAGCGTCTTCCGCTGTGCGATTCAGCGCTGTCGATCTGCTGCTGAACTAGCGAAAAACATTGCTTCGCATGCCATATCGATTCAGAAGCGATCCGCTGCCGCAGAGGTCGCTTCTGTGACTTCTCGTGCCCGGTAACGCGTCAGGCCTTGCCGTTCATTCGATCCACCACCGCCAGCAGATCGCCGAGCGACTGCTTGCATTCCGCTGCATTCGGCGCGCTGGCGCGCAACGCACTCAGCGCGCGATCAATTGCTTTGTCGACCGTGTGCCAGTCAGCCGCGGCACGCGGCTTCAGCGAAGGCTCGGCGTCGTCCCATGCAAGTTCCAGATCTTTGATGCGCGTCTTGCCGCCCGCGAGATCGCCTTTGCCGACCAGCACCGCCGTGTCGGCCGCGATCTTGCGGAACGGCGACAGGTCGCCGAGCTTCGACGCCTTGACGGGTTCTGCCGCCTCGGCTGACGAAAAACCGATCCCGGCCGCCTCGCGATGCCCAAAGCTGATAGCGGAGATGGCGATAAAAGAAGCGATGACGGCTTTGCTGAGAGTGCGTTGATTCATGATTGTTCTCTTCCGTTTGATCCGATCTACGATTGAAAATGAAGGACGTGTACGACTTTTCGAGCGGCGCACGCTCAAGGTTCGCGCGCGGCGACAGCGCGCACGGACCGCTGTTCGACTGCACTTGCGAAGATGACGAGTACGACGATTGCGCTCAGGAACAAGACGCTCGTATTGATCGTGCCGAGGCCGATACCGCCATATGCCTGCGACTGCGAGAGCAGATCACCGAACGAGGCACCCAACGGCCGCGTCAGAATGTAGGCAAGCCAGAAAGTCAGCACCGGATTCCCGCCGACGTAATAGACGACGGTCACCAGAGCGATCAGCGCGCTGAATGCCACGGCACCGATCATGAAGCCGAGCCCCAATGCTTCTGTTGCAAGATCGCCGGCCGCGGTGCCCAGCGCGAACGTGAACAACACGGTAGCCCAATAGAAAAGCTCCCGCCGCGTCGTGTAAATGGTGTGAATCGACAGCGTCCGCTCGCTGCGATACCAGAGCGCGAACACCACGGCCAGCGCGAGCGCAAACACGATCGTGCTGACATAGAGACTGACACCCAGTTTGTCGGTCAGCGCATCGGTGATCTGCGTGCCGACCACACTGACCAGCACCACGGTCAGCCAGTAAATCCACGGCACGTACTTGCGCATGCGAAGCTGCACGGCCAGGGCGGCAATCAGCAATGTGAGCATGATTCCGCCGGTGAGCGCGGTACCGAGCCCCACGTGCACGGCCAGATAATCCGCGCCGGTTTCGCCGACGGTGGTCGCCATGATCTTGATTGCCCAGAAGACAAGGGTTGCCTCGGGCACTTTGTTGCGCATTTCGGCAACACGATAAGTCGAGGTCTCTAACAAGCTGGTTCTCCCATTAATAGGCACTTCATTCGACGTTGCGAGCAAGTGCGCGCGTGCCCTTGCTCAATGCGACGCATAGTGCAATGGCGAACCTTATGAAAACCTTACGGAAGATGCCGATAAAACCGGCGAATCGCGGCGCGGAAATGAATGGATAAAGGACACCTTCAGCGCCCCTTAAGCGATGCTTAAGGACTTCGAAAAAATCAAAAAATATACTGCTCAAGCACTCCGGATCGAGGCGGATAGACAGAGCGCAGCACACACGTTTTTTCTATCGGGAGATTTGAATGTCCATTCAGGCAATCGGTCATAGCGCCGTACAAGCATCGGCCTCATCGACCGCGTCGACATCGGGTTCAGCGCCGACCGCTCCGGCATCGAGCACGAGCGCATCGTCGGCTACGGGGTCGAGCACCAGCGCCTCCGCTTCGTCGTACACGGTCAACATCAGCAGTGCCGCACGTGCTCTGTTGGCTGAAGCAAGCGAGACGTCGGTTCAAACCGCGCAGGAAGCAGGAAAGGGCGACCAGCAGGCGCAACGCCTGCTCGCTAAGGAGGCCGCCACCAAAGTGAATTAACGCATTCAGGACAAGCAAATAACGCCGTGTGCATGCTAGATGCACACGGCGTTCTGAGCGCAGGTGTTCGAGTGAACGCTTCAGAATCGCGCCAAGGCGTTACAACGCCTCGGCAAACGTTTCGTGCGGGACTTCTTCGCGCAGGATGTAGCCGAGCCCGCGCAAGGTCATGATCTTCGCGCTGGAGCTGGCCAGATGCTTGCGCAAGCGGTGAATGTAGATGTCGATGGCGTCGGCGCTGGGTTCGTCGTCGAGCGTGAAAACCTTGTCCATCAGCGTGGACTTCGAGACCGTCTTGCCCTGCTTCAGCATCAGCGTTTCAAGAATGGCGTGTTCGCGCCGCCGCAACGGCAATGGCTCATTTTGTAGGACGAATTCGCGGGAATCGAACAGGTAGCGAAGATCGCCACAGTCGATCGACTGGCCCTTGTCGCCGGCCGCCTGGCGGCGGATCAGCGCCTTGATGCGCGCCACCAGCTCGCGTGCGTCGAAGGGTTTGACGACGTAGTCGTCCGCGCCGGCCGAGAAACAGGCCACTTTGTCGTCGGTCGAACCGTTGGCGGTGAGCATCAGCACCGGTACGTTGTCGCGTTTGCGGCGCAGACGCGCCAGCACGTCCTTTCCGCCAATGCCCGGCAAGCGCAGATCCAGCAGCACCGCGTCGTAGCACTGCAGGCCGAGCAGCGTCTCCGCCCGCTCGCCATCCTGCGCCCAGTCAACCGCGAAATTCTCGACCTGCATGAGGTTCATCACCCAGCGCGCGAGGTCAGCGTCGTCTTCAACGAGCAACAGTTTCATAGCTCTCCCCTGATATGTCGGCGCATCAAACCGCTGCCGACCATAGTCGCATCTCGACGGTGGCGACCAGCCCAACCCCGCCCTCTCCCGGTTCAAGCGTGACGTTGCCGCCTTGCCGATGAGCGATCTCGCGCACGATTGGCAAGCCGAGTCCGGTTCCGTCGGCGTGACTCGACGCGCGATAGAACCGCTCGAACACGCGCGCCCTCGCTTCGGCTTTGATACCCGGTCCATTGTCGATCACACGCACGATCGCCCTGTCATTGCTGCGCTGCGTGTGCACGGTGACGCGGCCGCCGGGTTGCGTGTAGCGCAGCGCGTTGTCGACGAGATTGGTCACGAGCGCCGCAGTCAATGCCTCGTCGCCGGTCACGTACAAACCGTCTTCCAGTTCGGCACCCAGATCGATTGCACGCGACTGCGCAAATGCAATCAGTTCCTCCAATACCCCCGCGATCAACGCGCTCAGATCGACCCGTTCGCGCGTATTGGCGGGCGCCTCGGACTCGGCCTGAGCGAGCAGCAACAATTTGTTCGTCAAGGTAGTCAGCTTGCGGCTGCTTTTATGCATGCCGGTCAGCGCTTCGTTGAGCGGCACGTCGCGATTCTCACGTTGCCGCGCAAACTGGATCTGCGCAAGCAGCAGCGCGAGCGGCGTGCGCAACTGATGCGCGGCATCGGAAATGAATTGCCGCTGGGTTGCGGCCTGCTGCCCCATGCGCGCAATGCACTGGTTGATCGCTTCGACGATAGGCCTTAATTCGACATGCAAACGCGCCACACGTATCGGTTCAAGTTGCGACGCGTTGCGATCGGAAACGTCGTCTTTCACCTTCATCAACGGGCCCAGTTCGAAGGTCAGGCCGAGATAGACGAACACCATAGCCAGCACCAGCGTGAGCACCTCGCCAAATAGTTGCGGACGCAACAAACGCCACACCATCGCGTCGCGCGAGCCTTCCGTCTTCGCAACCGCCACGACGACTTCTTCAGTGCGGCCCGAATCGTATAACTGCCGCACGTATGCAGCCGCGCGCACGGCGCGGCCGTCGTCGAGATGCGTCGAGTACAGCATGGGGACGTCGCTCACGCCGCGCGGCACTGGCAAATCAAGACTCCCGGCCATCAAGCGGTTGCCGCTCGCTTCGACGCGATAGAACACGCTGTCCTGTTCCGGCGATTCGAACAGCTCGAGCGCGGCCGGCGGAATCTGGATCGAAACGTTGCCGTTATCCCAGTCGATGTCCTCGCCGATGATGCGCATCGACGATAGTAATGCGTTGTCCTGAACCAGGTCGGCCGTGGTCTGCGCGTTGCGATACGAAATCATGCCGGAAATGGAAACGAACGCCGCCAGTGGCAGCAAAAGCCACCACAGCAAGCGTCCGCGCAAACTGCCTGAAAACACGATTCGTCGTTCCTCTGTTCTGGATGAAGCGGCTGATTTAACCCGGCGGAAGCGCTTCCGCCGGTGCACGCGGAAACGTGACCGTGATATGCACGCCTTTGCCGCCTTCGCCCGGCTTGAGCACGATCTCGCCGTGGTGCGCGTCCGCGATTTCGCGCACGATGGCGAGGCCGAGGCCCGTTCCTTCCGTATCCGCCGACGCCCTGAAAAACGGCTCGAACACCCGGTTGCGCGACTCGGCCGGAATGCCGGGGCCGTCGTCCAGCACCGACACGGCGACCGAATCGGCCAGCGCGCTCACCGCCACCGTGACGTGGCCGCCACTGCCGGTATACCGGATCGCGTTCTCCGCGAGGTTGGCGATCAGCGCCTGAAGCAGGCCCCGGTGCCCGGCCACCGGCGCGGGGCCGCTCAGTTCCGCGCCCAGATCGATGTCACGGGCCTGGGCGAGCAGCGCCAGATCCTCCACAACTTCCATGGCAAGCGGCACCAGATCCACCGTTTCCACCGCCAGTTGCGTGTTGTCGGCGGCCTCGGCCTGCGCGAGCAGCAGCAACTTGTTGGTGAGCCCGACCATCGAACGATTGCTGCGATGCATCGCGGCGAGCGCTTCGTCGAGCGCGGGATTCAGGCCATCCTGCTGGCGTGCGAACTGCAACTGCGTGCCGAGCAGTGTGAGCGGCGTACGCAACTGGTGCGCGGCGTCGGCGATAAAACGCCGTTGTGCGGCCACCTGCACGCCGAGCCGCGCGATACATTGATTGATCGCTTCGACAATGGGCCGCAACTCGGTATGCAGGCGTTCGACGCGAATCGGCTCAAGCTGCATGGGGTCGCGATCGGCGACGTCTTCCTTCACTTTCATCAGCGGCCGCAGTTCGAACGTGAGTCCGATGCAGGCCAGCGCGACGGCCAGCAAGATCATCTCGATCTGCCGAACGAGTTGCGGCTGCCACAATTGCTGCGCCATCGCGTCGCGCGAGCGCACCGTCTTGCCCACGGTCACGCGCACGCGGCGCGTCGCGCCGTTGTCGTACATCAGACGCACTAATCCGACCGCGCGCACAGGCTGGCCCTGGAGTTCGGCGTCGTAGTGATCGGGCGTGTCGGGCGCTTGCGCCGCGCGCTGCGGGAAATCGGGTGTGCCCGCCAGCAGGCGGCCATCGTCGACCCGCACGCTGTAGAACACCTGATCGCGGTACGGCGACACGAATATTTCCAGCGCGGCGGGCGGCACGTCCACGCGCAGAAAACCGTCCACCCATTCCACCTCGCCGGCAATCATGCGCGCCGACGAAATGAGCTGGTTGTCCTGCACCAGATCTGCCGTGCGCCGCGCGTTGTCGTACTCGGCCTTGCCTGTGACGAACACGTACAGCGCGAGCGGCACCAGCAGCCACCACAGCAGGCGCATGCGCAGACTATTGGTCATCTTCTTTCTTGCGCAGCAAATAACCCAGCCCACGCAGCGTAACGATCGCTGCCGAACTGCCGTCGAGCTTTTTGCGCAACCGCGAAATATAGATCTCGACCGCGTCCTCGCTCGGCTCGTCCGCGAGCGTGAAAATCGCGTCGACCAGGGCCGGTTTTGTCACCGTCTTGCCCAGACGCAGAATCAGCGTTTCGAGCACCGAGCGCTCACGCGGCGTGACGTTCAGCGGCGCGCCCTTCAGCGTGAACTGACGTGTGTCGATGTCGAACGCGAGATCGCCGCACACTACTTCGCTCGCTTTCGACGGCGACTGGCGGCGGATCGCCACCTTGATCCGCGCAATCAACTCGCGCACTTCGAAAGGCTTCACCAGGTAGTCGTCCGCACCGGCGCCGAGCAGCTCCACTTTTTCGTCGATCGAACCGCTCGCGGTCAGGATCAGCACCGGTGTGGCGTCCCCGCGCTGGCGCAAACGGCGCAGCACGTTCTTGCCGGACAGCTTCGGCAGATTCAGGTCGAGCAGGATCACGTCGTAGTGATTGGTGCGCAGGAGGCGGTCGGCCGAGTCGCCGTCCTGCACGGCGTCGAGCGCGAACGCTTCCTGCTCCAGCATCTTCGCGAGCCAGTGCGCCAGCGTGGGGTTGTCTTCGATTAGCAGCAGCTTCATGGCGGGACCGGCGAAATAAACAGCAAAAGTCAGGACGCCGATTGTGCCGTAAAACAAGGGCTTTGCGCGCGTCCGGAACGGTTTGCGCAACGCGTGGGGGCGTTTGCGGCCGGGCTGCGGCCAGACTGCAGCGGGGTTGCGGCCAAGTTGCGGCGAATTCTCGGGTTAACACCCATGATTTCCCGACAGCCCCGAAAGCTGCCAGAAGGTTTTCAATTTCTATAATCCACGTCATTCATCCAGAAAGCGCCGCATCCACACATAGCGGCGACTAAACCTAAGGAGACTGCTCCATGCGTACCTTGCGCCAGATTGCCGCCGTGTCAGGTGTTGCATTCACCCTTGCCGCCGCATCGGCCGCGGCTCACGCCGAAAAACTGACGATCATGGTTGGCGGCGCCACCAAGATCATCTATCTGCCGGCCAAGCTCACGGAGCAGCTCGGCTACTTCAGGGACGAAGGCCTCGACGTCGAAATCCTCTCGCAACCGGCCGGCGTGGATGCGGAAAACGAATTGCTGGCAGGCGCGGTGCAAGGCGTGGTGGGCTTCTACGATCACACCATCGACCTGCAGAGCAAGGGCAAGGAAGTCCAGGCACTGGTGATTTTCGGCCAGGTGCCGGGTGAAGTGGAAATGGTCTCCACCAAGGCCTCCGAAACGCTCAAGAGCATGGCCGACGTGAAGGGCAAGACGCTCGGCGTGACCGGCCTCGGCTCGTCGACCAGTTTCCTCACGCAATACCTCGCGCAGCGTGCGGGCGTGCCGTCCACGCAATACACGCTGCTGCCGGTTGGCGCGGACAACAGCTTTATCGCCGCCATCAAGCAGAACCGCATCGACGCGGGCATGACCACCGAGCCGACCGTTTCGCAGTTGCTGAAGACCGGCGACGCCAAGGTGCTGGTGGATATGCGCACGCTGGAAGGCACGCGCGCCGCGCTCGGCGGCACATATCCGGCTTCGAGCTTCTACGTGCAGCGCGCATGGGCCGAGTCGCACAAGGACGACGCCGCGAAACTCGCGCACGCCTTCGCGAAGACGCTGAACTTCATCGCGACGCATAGCGCGGAAGATATTGCCGCGAAGATGCCGAAGGACTACTACGGTAATAACAAGGACCTGTACGTCGGCGCGCTGAAGGCGTCGCTGCCGATGTTCACGAAGGACGGCAAGATGCCCGCCGACGGCCCGGACACGGTCCTGAAGGTGCTGTCGGCATTCAATCCTTCGGTGAAGGGTAAGCATATCGACCTCGCCAAGACGTACACCAACGACTACGTCTCGACAGCGGTCAAGACCGCGGCGAAGTAATGCCTTTGAAGTAACGCCCCTTCAACATCAAGAGAACGACGAGGCACCAGCCGATGAATCAACCTATGTCACGCGATACGCCCGCCATCGAGTTCCGCAACGTATCGTGCCGTTTCATTTCTCCCGACGGCAAAGCGACGATCGCATTGCGCGAATTCAGCATGTCGGTAGCACGCGGCGAGTTCGTCGCGGTTGTCGGTCCGACGGGCTGCGGCAAGTCGACCACGCTCAGCATGATCACCGGCTTGCTGAAGCCGACCACCGGCGAAGTGCGCGTGATGGGCGCGCCGGTGGACGGCATCGATCCGCGCATCGGCTTCGTGTTCCAGGCTGACGCCGTGTTTCCGTGGCGCTCGGTACTCGACAACGTGGCGGCCGGCCCGCTCTATCGCGGCCGCTCGAAATCCGCCGCGTACGACGAAGCCAACGAATGGCTGCGCCGCGTGGGCCTCGACAAGTTCGGCAAGCACTATCCGCATCAACTGTCCGGCGGCATGAGAAAACGCGTGGCGCTGGCGCAAACCTTCATCAACAAGCCGGAAATCCTGCTGATGGACGAGCCCTTCTCGGCACTCGACATGCAGACCCGCACGCTGATGCAGGACGAATTGCTGCAACTGTGGGGCGGCGCCGGCTCGGTGGTGTTCGTCACGCACGATCTGGAAGAAGCGATTGCGCTCGCCGACCGTGTGTTCGTGCTGACGGCGCGCCCGGCCACGCTGAAGAAAGTGTACGAAATCGATCTGCCGCGTCCGCGCGTCACGTCGGAAGTTCGCTACGACCCGCGTTTCATCGAAATTTCGCGCGACATCTGGCATGACCTGCGCGAAGAAGTGCAGATCGGTTAATCAAGGAACGGCAAACATGTCTACTACCCCTCAACAGACGATGCCTTCGGGCATCGATCCCGCGACGCTCGCCCAGGTCGAGCGTGTCGCGCAAAAACGCATCCGGCAACGCCATGCGCTAGTGGTCACGCTGCGCATTGTCGTGCTGGTGGTCGTGCTCGGCGGATGGGAATTGTCCGCGCGCCTGAAGTGGATCGATCCGTTCTTCTTCTCGATGCCGACTGCGATCTTCGATCAGATCATCGACTGGTTCGTGAACGGTACGTCGCAAGGTCCGCTCCTGACGCAGGTGTGGGTCACGCTTGAAGAAACCGGGCTCGGCTTCATTATCGGTTCGGTGGCAGGCATCTTCTGCGGCATCCTGCTCGGCCGCAACAAGCTGCTCTCCGACGTGTTCAGCCTCTACATCAAGATCGCCAACTCGATCCCGCGCGTGGTGCTCGGCTCGGTGTTCGTGATTGCACTCGGTCTCGGCATGGCTTCGAAGGTGGCGCTGGCGGTGGTGATGGTGTTCTTCGTTGTGTTCGCCAATGCGTTTCAGGGCGTGCGTGAAGCGGACCGCTACATGATCGCGAATGCGCAGATTCTGGGTGCGTCGCGCCGTCAGGTGACCACCTCGGTGGTGATTCCGTCGGCGTTGAGCTGGATTCTTGCCAGCCTGCACGTGAGCTTCGGTTTTGCGCTGGTCGGCGCGGTGGTGGGCGAGTTCCTCGGCTCGAAGCAAGGTATCGGCCTGCTGATCTCCACGGCGCAAGGTGCGTTCAACGCAAGCGGGGTGTTCGCGGCAATGATCGTGCTGGCCGTGGTCGCACTGGCTGCGGACTATCTGTTGACCGCGGTCGAACAGCGGCTGTTGAAGTGGCGGCCTACGGCGGTTTGAGTTGACCGTCAGGTCGTATTGCGAAAAAGGGCGCCCTCGGCGCCCTTTTTTATTCCTGTTTTGCTCCGCCTTGCACTCATTCAGCATAACGGATCGACGTACAACACGCTTTCGCAACGGCGCGTTTTGCGCTACGTTTGCAACGCTGACATGATCTGATCGAGCTGACACGGCAGTACGCACGAAAAATCCATTCACCCTCTGCTGGAGCGATGAATATGAGTGACGTCCACGACGGCGAAGCGGCAGCAAGCGAGACAAACGCGTCAAATACGGCAACGGCGGCGAACGAGCCGAAGGACCGGATCGAACATGTCGTCCTGCTGTTGATGGAAAATCATTCCTTCGATCAGATGCTCGGCTGTCTCGACACGGTGCACGCCGGTCTGGATGGCATACGCAACGCCGCGTCGAAATCTAACGACGACGGCCAGGGCCACACATTTCTCCCCAAGGCAACGCAAGAACGGCAGATGCAGCACGATCCGGATCACGGCCACAAGGCTGTGCTGGCCCAGATCGCGGGAAACAACAGCGGCTTCGTTCGATCATTCGTGAGCGACTACCCGAAGAGCACCCTCGCCGCCCGGCAAGACATCATGGGCTATTACCCGCACGGGTTTCTGCCGGCGTTACACGCGCTGGGCGAGCAGTTCACCGTGTGCGACAAGTGGTTTTCATCCTTGCCCGGCCCAACCTGGCCGAACCGTTATTTCGCGTTGACAGGTACGTCGATGGGCGAGGTGGAGATGCCTGTGGGACTCGACGCCCTGAATCCACGGTGGTACACCGAGCAAAACCAGGACACGATTTTCGACCGTTTGAATGACGGCGAGAAAACGTGGAAGATTTACTTCTACGATTTTCCAGCATCGCTGCTGCTAAAAAACCAGCGGCACGAAAAGAACCTCGTCAATTACCGGCGGTTCGACACGTTCTTCGACGATGCAGCCGGCCCCGCAAACGAGTTTCCGGCGTTCGTTCTCATCGAACCGAAATACTTCGGCGAAGCACAGAACGACGATCATCCGCCGCACAACATCATGAAGGCGGAGAAGCTGATCGCCGACACCTACAACGCGCTGCGTTCCAACCAGGCATTGTGGGAGACCACACTGTTAGTCATCCTGTACGATGAACACGGCGGTTTCTTCGACCATGTGCCTCCGCCGTCGAACGCCGTAGCGCCCGACGAACACACGGACAATTTCCCCTTCACGCAACTCGGCGTGCGTGTCCCCGCGATTCTCGTCTCTCCATGGTGCGATGCCGGCGTGTGTCATACGCAATTCGATCATTGCAGCCTGCTGAAATATCTCTGTGACAAGTGGAAGCTCGGGCCACTCGGCAATCGTACTCAGGCCGCGGCAAGCATCGGAGTGGCGATCCGCTCGACGGGCCTTGCCCGGACCGATACGGTGCCTTTTATCCGCGTGACCAATCAATCGCTGATTGCGGAGCACGTAGAGCTGGAAAGGAAGTCGTCGAACAGCAATCAGCATGGACTCCATCATTTCGCCGACCACTTGCACGAAGAACTGGACAAATTGACCGCGGACCTGGTGGATTCGGCATCGCAGCCCGCGCTTACGGAAACAGGATGGGTTAGGTTAAAAAGCGCGCTGGGCTCGGCGATGATGCGTTTCGGGCAGTGGCTCAGCCAGGACTTCTATCAAGCCCGGGATGATCGTGAAGCGCGCACCGGCCAGGCGTTCACCCGGCTCATGCAGTCCGCCCAAGTCCCCGCGACGACACCGAAAGACGGCGCACCGGTCGCGGCACCGCGTTCGTAGCGAGCGGCGGGGCCAAGGGTTCATCAACTGCCCCCCTTTTTATATCAAATTTCGTAACAAACCTTACCTGAATTGACGATTACTCCGGCCAGATCGCAAAACTACAATGCAATTACTGACTACGAACAAGACCGCTCGTAGCAAGATAAAGATCGAACTGGAGGTAGTTCATCATGAAATCGCTCATTCAAGCTGTTGTTATCGCTGCTGTGCTGGCCGCTCCTGTTGCCTCGTTTGCGCAGTCCAACCAGCCCGCGACCCGCGCTCAGGTGCGTGCAGAACTGATTCAACTCGAAAAGGCCGGCTACCAGCCGGCCCGTTCCGACCCGTACTACCCGGCTGACATTCAGGCTGCACAGAGCCGTGTCGCCGCGCAAAACGGTACCGCACAAGTTGCGGAAAGCGGTTACGGCAGTGCGGTGAGCGGCTCGTCGCAGTCGGGCCGCCCGGTTCCGGCGAACGGTCCGAAGTCGGTGTATTTCGGCAACTAAGCTGGCAACCTGGCTTTGAAGCGGCACGACCCGCAGAGGCCCCGCCCTTTGCCCTGATCTGCCGCCAGGCGCGCAACCCGCCGCGCGCCCTGATTCAAACGAACTGGCCCGCGATCGAGCATCCCCGATCGCGGGCCAGTTCTGTATTCGTTACCTCCGTCATCGGGCTCCCGATGACTTCGCCTGGACCTTCAGGGTCTGGGCGCATTTTCTTTTTGTCATGCTACGTCTGGATGAAACCTCAGCGATGCCAGGCCGCCAGCGCTATTCGCGAGCGATCAGATCGCCCACCTGTCCACGGCCCGTGACGAGACAGCTCGACAGGAAATTTTCACCCTGGCTGCTGGCTCCGGTGTCGCCGAAACCCTTTTTCAACGCATTCGATTTGACCAGCTCCGCGCCTTGGTGGCACGTAATTGCCCCCATCTCTCCGGCTTGCGCGCGCATCAGCGCTCTATCTGCCATCAAATAGCCAAGCAACAGCACCACGGCAATATTGAACGCTTGTCTCATGGATCGTCTCCTCTTTTAAAGAGACTAACGCGAACCATAGACGCAGGATGCTAGGGGTTTCCCGATTGATGGCGATTCGATGATGCAGATTAGGTTATGGGGTTCTGCCGGGGCTCTGGCTCTGCTGGCAAAATCCTGGCGGCATTGCACAGCGAAATAATAGTGAGACTGAATGACTTAAAAGCAGTGTCATTGAATGCGTTTCCAGGCATTCGTACAAAAAAGCGCGGGGATTTTTTCTTCGCGCTTCGAATCAGCCTTGCAGGGTCTGACTTCCCCTCAACACTTTAAGTTGAGGGCTGGCACTCAAAGTCGAGCTTCGATTTGCCTGATCCGCTTTTCAACCGATGCCCGCACGAGGCCATTCGAAGGCACCAGCAGCAGTGAAGACCCAATGATCCGATACACCTGATTGCGCCGGACCTTCGAGACTTTGGCCGGGTCGAGCCAGGCATCATTATCGACCAGCAACAGCAGCGTATCCAGGCCGATCAGGATCGGCCACAAACACGCGAGACGCAAACGCACCGAGAACGCGGGAATCGCCAGCGTGTAGTCCAGTGCCTCACGGAAATGATCCAGCGCCTTGCGCACGAGTTCGACCATCAGAGGCCGCGCGCGAACGGAGTTGACCGGCTGCAAAAGATCTTGCGCACTGAGGCCGTATTGATCGAGCATCGTCTGCGGAAGGTAACAGCGGCCGATCCGCAAATCCTTGCCGCAATCGCGCAGCACGTTGGTCATCTGCAGCGCTTTGCCGAAACGCACGCCGCGGCGCGCCATGATCTCGGGCCGCTCCTTCAGAGTGCCCGGCATGTGTGCGTAGGTCATGGTGGTCCAGAATTCGCCGACGCAACCCGCCACCAGGTAGGTATAGCGGTCGAGTTCCTCGTACTCGCGCAACGCGGCGATCTGGCCGGAACGTTCGTCAGGGAAGGTGCGAAGGTCGAATTCCATGCCCTCGGTCAGCGTCGACACGATCTCGCGTACGGCTTTCCGGTCCGACTCGCTCAGTTGCGATAGCACCTCAAGCGCGGGGCCGAGCGATTCCAGCAAGACCTTTTCGTCGGACTGGACCTGTTGGCCTGCCACTTCGGCAGCCATCCGCTGGAACAGCGCGCCATCGTCCGGGGCGCCGTTGACCTGGTCGCGCAGCGACAGCAGCAACGCAAGGCGTTGCTCGGGCGAGATCAGCGAGGTATCCGCGATCGTGTCGGCCGCGCGCGCCAGCAGGTACGCGAGGCCGATTGGATCGCGCATCCCGGCGGGCAGCACGCGCAGGGTGAGATAAAAAGAGCGTGAAACGCCTTTCAGGAGCGGGCCGAGAAGAAAGGCCCGGGTCGGATTCGGCATGAGTGGGATCGGGTCGGGATTGGGCAAAAGTCAGGTGCTGCCGAATTGTATACGGCGAAGCACCTTTGCCGTGCTACGAGGAACCCAGTGTGAGCCAGCGATGCGTGCCTTAAGTTGTGCCTTAAGTTGTGCCTGAAGCCGAACTTCAAGTCGCGCCGCAAGCAGCCGGGTAAATCACAGCAGGATCGCGCCGCGCCGGGTCGTACATCGCTTCGACGAGCGCGGCCCGATGCGTTAGCACCGCGCGCTGATTGATCGAACCTTTGTCGGTGACCTCGCCGAGATCGAGCGAAGGCGCGACGTCCATGAGCCGGATACGGGCGATTGTGGTCGCGCCGCCGGTCGCACTGCGATTGAGCGCCTCCAATAGCGCCGCAAAATGCGCCCTCACACGAGGCGCTTCGATCACCTCCCGCGCGCTTGCCGACGAAGGCAAACCCGCGAGCCGCCGGCAATCGTCGAGCCGCGGAAACACCAGCACACTCACATCGTCGCGATTCATACCGGCAACAACCACGTCCTGCACATACGGCGCGCCTTCGGAAATCACGCGAGCCCGCATCGGGCCGACACTCACGAACGTGCCCGAACTCAGCTTGAAATCTTCTGCGATGCGGCCGTCGAACAGCAGCCCGAGTTCCGGCCGGTCGACATCGACAAAGCACAACGCGTCGCCGCTGCAAAAGTAACCTTCTTCGTCAAAGGCGTGATCCAGCTCCGCGGAATCCGCGCGCCAGTAGCCGGCCATCACATGCGGTCCACGATAGCGCGCCTCGAGCTTGCCGCCAACCGGCGCAAGTTTGACCTCGCAGCCAGGCGCCGGCGAGCCGACATAGCCGGCGCGCATGACCGGGCCCGTGGTGAAGAAGCACGACGGCGCGGTCTCGGTCATGCCGAGTCCGGCCATGATGCGAATGCGCTCGCCACAATACTTCTCGGTGACGCGTTCGAGCCGGTCCCACGCGGCTTGCGAGAGTCCCGCACCGCCGAAGAAATACACCTTCACACGCGAGAAAAACGTCTCACGCAATTGGGCGTCCTGCTCCAGTGCGATCGCTAGTTCTTCCCAGCCTTTCGGCACGTTGAAATAAATCGTCGGCGCGATTTCGCGCAGGTTGCGCAGGGTTTCCTGAAACTTGGCGTTGACCGGCTTGCCGTCGTCGATATAGAGCGTGCCGCCGTTGTACAGCGCAATGCCCGCGTTATGGCTGCCGCCGAAGGTGTGGTTCCACGGCAACCAGTCGACCAGCACCGGCGCCTCGTTCGCGAACTCAGGAAACGTTTCGCGCAGCATCTGCTGGTTGCTGCACAGCATGCGGTGCGTGGTCGGCACGGCCTTGGGCAGGCGGGTCGAGCCCGACGTGAACAGGAACTTGGCGATGGCGTCCGGGCTCACGGCCGCGTGGACGGAATCGACCGTGCCCGGCGGGGTATCCAGCAGGTCGCCGAACGACGTCACGCTGCGCGCCGCTTGCGGCTCCCTGGGTCCCGTTGCGGCAACGATTTCGACGTCGGCCGGCACCACGGCATCGATCGCGTTGGCGAACTTATCGTAGCCGCTTACGAAGACCAGGCCCGGCGTCAGCAGATCGATCGTGTGGCGCAGCTTGCCGTAGTCGCCCGAAGCGAGCGAATACGCCAGGGAAATCGCCGCATAGGGAATGCCGGCCCACATTGCGCCGAGTGCCAGTTGCAGGTGTTCGAGATCGTTGCCCGAGAGAATCGCCACCGGACGCTCAACGGAAAGATCGCGCGCGAGCAGCGCCTGTCCGATCGCGCGGGCACACTGCAGTGCTTTCGCGTAGCTCAGGCCGACCCATTGACCGTCGCTGCCGCGTCGTGCCGCGAGCCATCGCTCCGGGTGCTCGCGCGCGCCGCTCGCGAGCCGGTCGGTCAACCGTTGCGGGTACGCGCCGAGTGCCTCGTTAGCGCGCAAATACCATGTGTCGCCGTGCCGTTGCGCGTGCAACGAGGGTGTGCCGATCGTCGTCGCGCGGTAATGCACCGGCGCCTCGTCGTGCGCGCTGGGGGTGTTCGTTTGTCTCGGCTCGGAATGCAAAGCCTGTCTCCTGTCGACCAGAGTTCGCGCTTCAGCGCGTTACTCTGGTCCCATGCAAAATGATTGCGGGGATGCTGCCTGCTCGTCGCATGACGACGGCATCGGGCACTCCGCTTTCTACGGCGGAGCGACCTTCCTTGATGTTTCAATGTCGCGCATCGACCGCGGACGATCAGATCGGATAGTGGCGCGGGCCGGTTTGAATCGTGATCCAGCGCAGGTCCGTGAACTCGGCGATCGACGCCTTGCTGCCAAACCGCCCATAACCGCTCTTCTTCACGCCGCCGAACGGCATCTGCGCTTCGTCGTGCACGGTCGGCCCGTTGATATGGCAGATGCCCGATTCGATGCGTTTCGCCACATTCAACGCGCGCGATATGTCGCGGCTGAATACCGCCGCGGAGAGACCGTATTCGCTATCGTTGGCAACCTGAATCGCTTCCTCGTCACCGTCCACACGCTGCACCGTCACCACCGGTCCGAAGGACTCCTCGGCATAGAGCAACATGCCGCGCGTCACACCGTCGACAATCGCCGGTTGCATCACCGCGCCTTCAACCGAGCAGCCGATTGGCAGCTTCGCGCCCTTCTCATGCGCGTCTTCAACCAGCGCCTTGATGCGCCGTGCAGCCGCCACGCTTTCGAGCACGCCGAGCACAGAATCGCCCGCGGCCGGATCGCCCGCCTTCAGGGTCCGTGCCTTGGCGGCGAGCTTTTCGACCAGCGCATCGGCGACCTTGCGGTCGACGATCAGCCGCTCCGTCGACATGCAAATCTGCCCCTGGTTGAAGAACGCGCCGAACGCGATACCCTCCACCGCCGCGTCCAGATCGGCGTCGTCGAGCACCACCACGGGCGCCCTGCCGCCGAGCTCCAGCAAAGCCGGTTTCAGATGCTGCGCGGCATGTTGCGCGACGATGCGTCCAACCCGCGTCGAGCCGGTGAAATTGACACGCCGCACCGCCGGATGAGCAATCAACCGCCCAACAATTGCCGGCGCGTCTTCAGCGGAATGCGTGACGACGTTCACCACACCGTCGCCAAGACCGGCTTCCTGCAACACTCTGCCAATCAGCCGGTGCACGCCCGGGCAGCCTTCGGAAGCCTTCAGCACGACCGTGTTGCCACAGGCAAGCGGCATGGCAATCGCCCGCGTGCCGAGAATCACCGGCGCATTCCACGGTGCCATGCCGAGCACCACACCGCACGGCTGGCGTACTGCCATGGCGAGACTGCCCGGCACGTCTGAGGGAATCACGTCGCCGTCGATTTGCGTCGTCATCGCGGCGGCTTCACGCAGCATGTTGGCGGCTAGCATCACATTGAAGCCGTACCAGTTCGGCATGGCGCCGGTTTCGGCCACGCCGGTTTCGATGAACTGCGCCGTGCGGGCATCCATCAGATCCGCCGCGGCCAATAGCCGTCTGCGCCGTTCAGTCGGCGCCAACGCCGACCATGCCGGGAACGCGCGCGCCGCGGCGTCGACCGCCGCGTCGGCATCGGCCAACGTGGCGGCAGCCGCACGCGAGGCGGCCACGCCGCTCGCGGGATTGATCCGCTCGAAGGTTCGGCCGTCCGATGCGCCACGGCTCTCCCCGCCGATCAACAATGTCACTTCATGCATATCCGATGTCTCCTCGCTGGGTCACTCGCTCAGGCAAGTTTCACACGCTGCTCTTCTTACGCGTGTCACTACCTGAATCCATCCTGGCGCGTGCGATTGCTCAGCGCTTGTAGGTTTGCAGACCCGGCTTGATCGCCTTCTCGTCGAGGAACTGTTTCAGGCCCTGCTCGCGGCCGCCTTCGGGATCGCGCAGTTGCGCCTGATCCAGCTTGGCGTACAGGTAATCCTCGTTCTGATCCCACGTGAGTTCGCGGCAGCGCTTGAAGCCGTTCTTGGCCGCGCGCAATACGACCGGATTCTTTTGCAGCAGCTTCCCTGCGAGCACGCGCGTGGCGTCGCGCAGTTCGGCACGCGGCACGCTTCTGTTGACGAGGCCCATTTGCGCCGCCTCCTGACCCGTGAACGTCTCACCGGTCATGATGTAGTAAAGCGCCTGACGATGCCCGACGGTGTCCGCCATGGCCTTGCTCACCAGATTGCCCGGCGGAATGCCCCAGTTGATTTCGGAGAGGCCGAACACCGCTTCATCAGCGGCAATCGCGAGATCGCATGCCACCAGCGGCGAGAAGCCACCGCCGAAACACCAGCCGTTGACCATCGCGATGGTCGGCTTCGCGTACATGCGCAGCAACTGCCATTGCCAGCGGCATGCGTCGCGGCGAATCTTTTCCTGCAGGATTTCCGGGCCGGCGTCGACCTCACGGAAATATTCCTTCAGGTCCATGCCCGCGGTCCACGCATCGCCCTCGCCCGTCAGCACGAGAACCCGGGCTTCGGCATCCAGTTCGACCGCCTCGAGAACCTCGATCATTTCCTTGTTCAGCGTTGGGCTCATCGCGTTGCGCTTCTCGGGACGATTGAACGTGACCCATGCAATTCCCTCTGCAACATCGACCTTGACGGTTTCCCAACGACCTTCGTAATTCATCTGTTTTCTCCGTGAACGTCGACCGCGACGGCGGCCTGATGGAGGCATTTAATATCAGGTTGCCTGATATGTAAAGTGGAAATTTACGGGCTCGGTGCAAACCCCTATCGGCCGCATTGACGGTGAGGCGCGCTAAGATGCGGGCTAGACCGGACCTCCTGCCCATCATGAGCAAAAATCAAAATGCACCCGTCGAACCCACCGCCACGCGCACCCGCCGCACCAACCTGCGGCTCGCCTATGTGATCGGCAGTCTCGACCGCATCCTGCGGCGCCGCATGACCGAGGCGCTCGCGCCGCTCGGTTTGACGCTGGCGCAATTCACCGCGCTTTCGGTGCTCGATGCCAAGGGGCAGGCGTCCAATGCGCAAGTTGCCGAGCGCTCCTTCATCACGCCGCAATCGGCCAATGAAGTGATGAACGCCATGGCGAGCCGGAACTGGGTCAGCCGGGAGCCGGACCCGACGCACGGCCGCATCGTGCTGCTGCAACTGACCGACGAAGGGCGAGCCGTGCTGCGCGAATGCGAGCAGGCCGTCAAGGCGATCGAAAAGCAGATGATGGAAGGCACCGGGCTCGAAGCGGCCGGCATGGTACAGGCCCACCTCGAAACTTTCGTGCGCAACCTGCGCGGCTAATTTTTTGTTTCTCCACCTTGCCAGGTGTTTTCACTGAAGCGCCGGCACTTGCGTTATCAGCCTACCTGATATTAAATCCAGTCCACGATGCAGCGTGTGGAGACGCGGTGCATCGCTTCGAAGCAAACGGACAGTACGGGCCGTAGCGCAGGCATCGTAACGATGTGACGCGCGCTACGCCTTTTGATGCGCGGTTAGTAAGCATCCCATCGCGACCTCAATGGTGATCTGAATCCCGCTCTACCGAAGCTGTCCGGAACACCAGATCATTCCGGCGCGGAAAAGGCGAATCCGCTTCGGCGTCCACCCGGCGCGCCAGACGGCGACTCTGCCTCTGCCGTTCTCCATTGACACCGGAAAATCAGGCATTTTAATAAGGATCACTAACGTGAAAAGAGCCGGAACATTACCCTCGACAGAAAGCCTTGCCGGTCCGGCAACATCCGCTCGGACAAGCGCCTTCGTCACACTTGGCTTGTGTTTTTCCGTCGCCCTGCTCGAAGGGCTGGACCTGCAGTCGGTCGGCGTCGCCGCACCGCAGATGGCACGCGAGTTCGACCTCTCGGTCGGGCAGATGGGGCTCGCGTTCAGCGCCGGGACCTTCGGCTTGCTGCCGGGCGCGATGGTCGGCGGACGGCTCGCCGACCGGATCGGACGCAAGCGCGTACTTGTGATTTCCGCCTGTCTGTTCGGCCTGCTGTCGATCGCGACCGCGCTGGTGAGCGACTTTCACACGTTGGTGATCGTACGCGTGCTCACAGGGATCGGCCTGGGTGGCGCACTCCCGAATCTGATTGCGTTATCGTCGGAAGCGGTCGAACCGCGCTCGCGCAGCACCGCGGTGAGTGTGATGTATTGCGGCATTCCGTTTGGCGGCGTGATCGCTGCGGTGATCGGCGTATTGAGCGCGGGCGACACCGGGTGGCGGCACATTTTCTACGTCGGCGGCGCGGGGCCGCTGGTGCTGGTGCCGCTGCTGCTCGTGTTTCTCGCGGATTCGAAGGCCTTCACCAATGCTTCGCGAGACGGTCATGCGAAGCCTGCGCCCGTCGGCGAGATCCTGTTCGGCGGCACACGTGGCCTCTCCACCGTGCAGATCTGGGTCAGCTATTTCTGCACGCTGATCGTCCTCTACTTCCTGCTCAACTGGTTGCCTTCGCTGATGGCGGCGAGCGGCCTGTCGCGCGCGCAAGTTGGCTACGTGCAGATCTTCTTCAACATCGGCGGCGGTATCGGCGCGTTGTGCATCGGCATGTTGATGGACCGGATGCGCTCGGGCGTCGTGGTGGCGGGCATGTATCTGGGGATCATCGCGTCGCTCGCGGCGCTCTCGATGGCGCCCGGTTTCGGCGCACTCGCAACCTCGGCCTTCTTCGCGGGGATGTTTGTGATCGGTGGGCAATCGGTGCTGTACGCACTTTCGGCGGCGTTTTATCCGACTGCCATGCGCGGCACCGGTGTGGGCGCGGCCGTGGCGGTGGGCCGCATCGGATCGGTGGTCGGACCGCTTGCCGCGGGTCAATTGCTGGCAACGGGCCGCAGTTCGTCAACGGTCATCGGGGCGAGCATTCCGGTCACGCTGATCGCCGCCGCGGGCGCGCTGCTGTTGCTGCGCCGCCCACGCGCCGACGACTGACCCGCCGCATACAAAATCAATAATCCTAACAACAAAGACATTCAATCATCGGTTTGGAGACTCTCTACATGCAAGCATCCACACGCCTTCTTTTTTGCGGCGCATTGTGCGCCGTCAGCGGCGCTGCAGCGGCGCAATCGAGCGTGACGCTCTACGGCATCGTCGACACCGGCATCGAATACGTCTCGCACGCGAACGCCGCGGGCAAGAGCGTTTTTCGCATGCCGTCCGTGACGGGCGAACTGCCTTCGCGTTGGGGCCTGCACGGCAATGAAGACCTAGGCGGCGGCTATAGCGCGGTATTCACGCTGGAAAGCGGCTTCAACGTGCGTGCCGGCGATCTCGGCCAGGGCGGCCGGCTTTTCGGACGCCAGGCGTTCGTTGGCATCAGGAGTCCGTACGGAACCGTCTCGTTCGGACGCCAGTACACCATGACGTATCTTGCGCTGATGGGTGCGGACCTGATTGGCCCGGACATCTACGGTCTGGGTTCGCTCGACGCCTACGTGCCGAACGCCCGCGCCGATAATTCGGTGAGTTACGTCGGCACCTATGCGGGTGTAACGTTGGGTGCGAACTATTCGTTCGGCCGCGACGCGGCGGGCACCGGCAACTCGCCGGGCCAGGGCACCTGTACCGGCTCGGTAGCCGGGCATGCAACGGAATGCCGCGAGTGGTCGGTGATGCTGAAGTACGATGCGCCGCTGTTCGGCGTCGCGGCTTCGTATGAAGAGCAGCGCGGCGGCAGTACCGCGGCCGCGAATTTCTTCGACGGGGTTGCGCCCATTCCCCTCACCAACGCCGCCGACAAAGACATCCGCACGCACGTCAGCGCCTACGGGAATATCGGCAAGGCAAAAATCGGCGCGGGCTGGCTCAATCGCCGTGTCGAACCCTCGGCCGTCACGATTGCAAGCGTGCGCTCGAATCTGTTCTTCGTCGGCGCCTCGTACTTCGTGACGCCGGCTTTCATCGTCGACGGCGAGGTCTATCACATCACCAATAGCCAGCACGACACGCGCGCCATGATGGGCACGCTACGCACCACCTATCTGTTGTCGAAGCGCACTGCCGTCTATGCGCAAGCGTCGTATCTCGCCAACAGCGCGAAGGCGCGCTACTCGGTCAGCGCCGGCGGCGGCGGCACGACGCCCAGCGCAGGCACCGGCCAGACTGGCGCGATGATCGGCATTCGTCATTCGTTCTAGTCCGGCAGACGCCGCATAAAGCACACAACGATCGCTGCGGCTGTGTCTGCGGCACTCGCCCTCGCGCATGATGGGTACAATGCATGCGCGAGGGAATGCACCGCCCGTTTCTTGCCGTACCCCCTTCATTGCGTCGGTTTGAAAAAACGTCGGCGCACGCCCTCCGCGCCGCACTGTAAGCGGCTCCTTCCCGATCCCCTCGCGCACGCCACGTACCAGCCACCTACCTCCTGTTCGTCAGGTGGGGCGGGCTCCGGACAGATTCCCGCTCGTTGAATGCCAAAACGCATATGGTTGCCCGCGAGTGGGAACGCGGCTTGCTGACGCCGTTAGATTGAGCGATACACTAGCCGCCTGATTCCACTTGCAGGCTGTCGCTCCTTCGCACTTTGGACGGCATACCGCCCATGAAAACCATCCTGGTCGTGGACGATGAGTTCGACATTCTCACGGTCTGGCAACTGTTGCTGGAGCGGCACGGCTATACCGTGCAGACGGCGTCAAACGGGACCGCTGCCCTTGAACAGATCTACAAAACCCGGCCCGACATCATCGTGTCGGACTGCATGATGCCTGGTATGTCGGGGCCGCAACTGTGCGCCGCGCTGAACGACGCCCTCGATCTGCGCGCCATTCCGATCATTCTGTGCAGCGCCGCCGCGGATATCCCCGTGCAGCTGAATCCCACCATCGCGTACGCGCGCAAGCCGCTTTCATTCGACACCCTGCTCGCGATGCTGGAGCGGATGACGGTTTGACGACTAGGTAAAACCCCGAATTCCTGACAAGCACCACACGGACTAATCTCGGCACACTTATTAAATAGAACGTCGTTCTCTCTGACAGAACTACGTAGGCAAGAGATACTCAAAGGAGGATTCCATGGCAAGCCTGCCGATCGACGCACCCGGCGCGTCGCCCGATTCAAGCACCGGTGCGCAGGGGCTCACACCGGGCGTCAACGCGCGCATCGACCGTCTGCCCGCGACGCGCGCGATATGGATGCTGATTTTCCTGCTCTCGATCGGCGGCTGGTTCGAGTTCTACGATCTGTTTTTCACCGCCTATGTCGGCCCCGGCCTCGTCAAAAGCGGGCTCTATGCGACAACGACCGCATCGTTTTTTGGAGTATCAGGACTGGGTGCCTTCGTGGCGGCGTCGTTCGCAGGGCTCTTCATCGGCACGTTCTTTCTGGCGGGCATGGCGGATCGCTATGGCCGCAGAACCGTGTTTACCGTTTCGCTGCTGTGGTACTCCGCAGCCACGCTGATCATGGCGCTGCAAACCAGCGCGCCGGCCATCAACCTGTGGCGCCTGATCGCGGGCATCGGCGTGGGCGTCGAACTGGTGACGATCGACACCTATGTCAGCGAACTCGTGCCGAAACACTTGCGTGGCCGCGCGTTCGCTTTCGTTCATCTGGTGCAGTACACCGCCGTGCCGTCAGTCGCCTTGCTGGCGTGGTGGCTGGTGCCGCAAACGCCGTTCGGTATCGACGGCTGGCGTTGGGTCGTGATCATCGGCGCGCTCGGCGCGGTGGTTGTGTGGGCAATTCGCCGGCGCGTGCCGGAAAGCCCGCGTTGGCTCGCGCAGCAGAGCCGTGCCGCCGAAGCAGAACAGGTTATGCAAGCGCTCGAAGCAAAAGTCGCAAAGCAATACGGCAAGCCATTGCCCATCCCTGTACCGGCTCTCGAACCGGCCACCACCAAGGCCGCCTTCCGCGAAATCTGGCAGCCGCCGTATCGCAAACGCGCGATCACGATGCTTGTGTTCAACCTGTTCCAGGCGATCGGCTTCTACGGTTTCGCGTCATGGGTGCCGACCCTGCTGGTGTCCAAAGGCGTGACGATCACGCACAGCCTGATGTATTCGTTCGTCATCGCGATCTCGAATCCGTTCGGACCCCTGATCGGCATGGCGATCGCGGACCGCATCGAACGTAAAACCTTGATCGTGTTGTCGGCACTCGGCATCGCCGTGTTCGGCAGCCTGTTCGCGACGCAAACCTCGCCTGCCATGCTGATGACGCTCGGTGTCCTGATCACGCTCTCCGGCACGCTGCTCTCGGTCGGCTATCACGCGTACCAAACCGAGCTGTTCCCCACGCGTTTGCGGGCACGCGCCGTGGGGTTCGTTTACTCGATGTCGCGTTTATCCGCGATGTTCTCCGGCTTCATGATCGCCTTCGCGCTGCGCCACTTCCAGGTGCCTGGCGTGTTCGCGTTGATCACGGTGTCGATGGTGATGGTGATGGGCGCGATCGGCATCTTCGGGCCACGCACCAACAATCGCAATCTCGACGAAATTTCGCATTGAACGAATTGAACGCATTGAACAAGAGGCTTCAAAGATGACACTGCCGTTGACTGGAGTGCGGGTACTGGATTTGTCGAATGTATTAGCGGGACCGTTTTGCGCGTATCAACTCGCGCTGCTCGGTGCGGAAGTGACCAAGGTCGAGCATCCCGAAGGTGGCGATCTTGCGCGGCGTCTGGGCGCCGACAAGGAAGCGTCGACGCGCAACATGGGGGCCTCGTTCGTTGCGGTGAATGCGGGCAAGCAGTCGATCACGCTCAATCTGAAAGACCCGCGCGGCAAGACCATTTTGCGCGAGCTCGTCAAAACCGCGGATGTGCTGGTCGAAAATTTCCGGCCGGGTGTGATGACGCGGCTCGGCCTCGATTTCGACGCGCTGCGCGAGGTGAATCCAAAGCTCGTGTATTGCGCGATCTCCGGCTTCGGTATGGACGGCGAGTTCTCGAAACGCCCTGCCTACGACCAGATCATCCAGGGCATCTCGGGTGTGATGAGCGTAACGGGCGATGCGGGCAGCGCGCCGTTGCGCGTCGGCTACCCGGTATCGGATACGGTGGGCGGTCTCACCGCTGCGTTCGGCATCTGCGCGGCGTTAGTCGATGCCCGCGCGAGCGGACACGGCCGCATGCTCGACGTCTCGATGCTGGAAGCCACGCTCGCCACAATGGGCTGGGTCGTGTCGAACTATCTGAACGCCGGTGTCACGCCCAAGCCGATGGGTAACGAAAATTTCACGGCCGCGCCTTCGGGCACCTTCAAAACCGGCGACGGGCCGCTCAATATCGCCGCGAACGAGAACAAGCAGTTCGCGAGCCTATGCCATCTGATCGGCCGCGCCGATCTGCTCGACGACCCGCGCTATTCCGAGCGCAACGCGCGCAAAGCGAATCGCGCGGCATTGAAGGCCGAAATCGAAGCAGCGCTGGCGAGCGACAGCGCGACGAACTGGGAAGCCAAATTCTTCGAAGCAGGCGTGCCGGCCGGGCGCGTGATGTCGGTGCCGGAGATTCTCGCGCACCCGCATCTGCAATCGCGCGAGTTCATCCACGAATTCGCCGGCGACGGTACTAGCAAGCGGCAACGCGTCACCCGTGCGGGCTTTCGTCTTTCCGATGCGGATACGGCGCCGACCACACCTGCGCCGGTCCTATCGGCCCATACGCGCGAACATCTTGCTTCGATCGGATACGACGACGCGCAAATCGACCATCTACGCTCCGAAGGAGTGATCTGAATATGACGCAAACATTCGACGCCGCCAAGCTCGCCGCCGAGTACTGGAGCACTTCGATCATCGATATTCATCCAGGCTCGATCAAGGTGCGCGGATTCCCGATTCAGGAGTTGATCGGCAACGTCAGTTTTCCGCAGATGATCTGGCTGATGCTGCGCGGTGAGCTGCCAGATGCCGCGCAAGCGCGTTTGTTCGAGGCGGCGCTGGTGGCATCGGTGGATCACGGCCCGCATGCACCGTCGATTGCAATTTCGCGGATGGCGACCAGTTGCGGTTTGCCGTTGAACGGCGCGATGGCCTCGGCGATCAATGCTTTGGACGACGTACACGGCGGTGCCGGTCAGCAAGCGGTCGAACTTTACGACTCGATCGCCGAAGGTATGCAAGCGGGCGCCACGTTGGAAGAAGCCGTCGAGCAAGGCGTCGATGCCTTTACCGCCGAGCATGGCAAGTATTTGCCTGGTTTTGGGCACCGGTTTCATCCGGTCGATCCCCGGGCTATCCGGCTACTTGCACTCGTGGACCAAAGCGTCGAACAGAAAAGTATCAGCGGACAATACGCCGCTATCGCGCGCGGAATCGAAGCGCTCCTCAAGCAGCGCAAGAATAAACCCGTGCCGATGAATATCGACGGTGCAACCGCCGTGATCTACGCGGAACTCGGCTTTGCGCCGGAGCTGGCACGCGGGGTGTTCTGCCTGTCACGCGCGGTCGGCATTCTCTCGCATGCCTGGGAGCAACGCGGGCGCAACGAGCGCAACAAAGGCCCGATGCCGCGCCAGATGAGCTACACCTATACAGGCAAGCCCGAGCGTCACCTGTCCTGAACTTCGGCCGCGTGCTGCTGCGCGTTGCGCATGGCGCACGAGTCGCCACCTAACGCATCTGTTGCGCGCGCGGCGCAATCGAACAACGCGCCGAGATTGCGCTCGAGGAACGCCTGATCGATGCGTGAACTCGGGCCCGCGAGCGTCAGCACGCCACGCAAACTCTGACGCACACCGAATACCGGCATCGAAATCCCGGCCGTCTCCCGATCGCGCTCGCCGATCGACACACAGTAGAAGTCCTCGCGAATCTTGTCGTACGGCGCGCCCGGCATGCCGCCGAACGCCAGCAGCGCATGGCCGCCCGAGCCGCTTTCCAGCGGAAGCACGTCGCCTTCGCGCACGTGAAATCGCACCGCATGCGTGGAGTCCACCCGATGCAGACACACGCGCACGGCCTCGTCGCGCACATAGAAGGACACGCTTTCGCCGCTCGTTTCCGCGAGTTCGCGCATCAACGGCACCAGAATGTCGCCAACGTTCAGGCTGCGCTGATACAGCGCGCCGAGCATGAAGGTCGCGGAGCCGAGTTGATAGCGGCCGTCGTCCAGACGCAGCAGCAGGCGGTGCTGGATCAGCGAGCCCGCGAGCCGCAACAGCGTGCTCTTGTAGAGCCCCGTGCGCGCCGCCAGTTCGGCGAGCGTGAGCGCGGTGTCCTCCGGCCGGAAGGCGAACAGGATCGCGCAAGCACGATCGATGACGGCAACGCCCTCGCTTTCCTTTGAGTTTGATTTGTCCGCTGGCGTTGGCATGAGTTGGCGTCGATCACGTTGCTTCATTTCGAAGCTGAAATTTTACGCCATGACGCGGGGCTGTCATACCAGTCAGTGGTTCTTCGAGGGCGAAACGGTCGGAAAACAAGGGCTGGACGGTGAAAACACGTCGGAACACCGCGCAGCACGCACCTCGAATGCACCTTGAGACGATTGAGCCATTTGTTGAGCCGCCCCCGCATTCACCGCTTTACCACGGCCTTTTACAGTGCGTTATCGAACGCGCAAAGCCGGAGTGCCAGACCCTCGGAGCGCGTCGCAACGTTTCGGAGGATAGGTGATGAACAGCAATCGTGGCACGATTCCCGTTTCTTTCTTCGGGATCGCGGTGGGCGCCCTGGCGTTCGCCAACTTGTGGCGCGTAGCGATCAGAGTGTGGCATCTGCCGGCGGTCGTCGGCGACACGTTGACGATCGTATCGCTTCTGGTATGGCTGGTCGTTCTGCTCGCTTACGGGCATAAGTGGCTGACGAACTCAGCCGAGGCTCGTGCGGAAATGCAGCATCCGGTGCAATCGTCGTTTGCGGCGCTCGGGCCGGTTTCCAGTTTGCTGGCCGCGCAGCTGTTGCAGCCTTATGCGCACGCGGTTGCAGTTGCGCTGTTTGGTGTGGCGGTGGTGGCCCAATTGGCAGTTGGCGTGTACCTGCATGGACAGCTCTGGCAAGGCGGCCGCAAACCTGAACTGATCACGCCGGCTATTTATCTGCCGACCGTGGCGTCGAATTTTGTCGCGGGCACGGCGGCTGCCGCCTTCGGTTTTCATCAGCTGGGCGGGTTGTTCTTCGGCGCCGGTGTGCTGTTGTGGCTTGCAATCGAATCGCTGATTCTGCAGCGCGCCGCCGTGCATGAGCCGCTGCCTGAAGCCCTGCGTCCTATCCTTGGCATACAACTCGCGCCGCCGGTAGTGGGTGGGGTGACGTACCTGAGCCTGAGCAGCGGAACGCCCGACCTGATCGCGCTGATCCTGCTCGGCTATGGGCTCTATCAGGTGTTGCTGCTGTTGCGCCTGCTGCCGTGGATTCGCCAGCAAGCCTTCGTGCCGGGATACTGGGCGTTCAGCTTCGGCGTCGCCGCATTACCCACCATGGCGATCCGCATGGTCGAACGAGGTGCAACGGGTCCGCTCGAATGGCTCGCGCCGGTTCTGTTCGTCGTGGGGAATCTGGTGATCGGAATTCTGGTGGTAAAGACGCTTGGGTTGCTGGTGCGAGGCAAGTTGATTCCTCCCGCAGTTGCCCCTCAGCCGGTAGCTCGAATTCCGGCTGACTCGCGTATCGCGAGGATCAGCTAGGAACCCTATTTTTTTCGGAAGGCGCAGCACGGTCGAGTCTGAACACACGATAAAGAGATGCCTTTTGTCTGGACAGCAAAGATAAAATTCCGATCTTCTCGGATGCCTGTCAGGCACAAATACAAGGGCATCAATGAGCAGATTTGTACGATTTGATCTGTCGGTAGAGTTGGTAACGGAATTGCTGCAGAGACACAAAAGAGGTCACCTCAAAGACAGCGACTACCGTCACCAGGTGCTCATCGGTCGTTTCACGAAGGAAGCTCTGACAGCAATCAACATCCCTGATCGTGCCGTTGTCTCGTCCGTCCGCCTTCTCGTCAAAATCATGGAGAAGCATGGTCTTCCTCCCGAAACGGTAGCCTCGCTGCGAGAACTGATCCTTAAACCCGTCGCGGTGTATGAGTCAGCCACTGAGCGCGATAGCATCGTGGTCGTTACGATCGAAATGCCCGAGGGTATCAATCCTCTGCTTGTCGCGATCCGCATCGACGTGCCGGACTCAGTAAACAAGCCGAACATGCACTGGATGGTGAACACCTATACGAAGGATGATCCTGCGATCGTCAAGCGCTGGGAGGCGAATGGACTTCTGATCTGCAAGCGCGAGCCGGTGGTCGAAGTCATGACCGCACCGGTAGCCTAGCCGGAAGAAATTCAGCCGTCTGGACCAAAGCCTAGGCCGAAAATGCAAAAAGGCCGCGACGCGGCCTAGAAATGAAAATGCCTAAGTCCACGGATAGCCGACCGCCTGCTGCTAGTCAGGTATTTATCGTAGCCCTTAGGCGAACTAGATTATCTGCTCCGATGGTCGTTTTGTCAAACGACACCCATGACATCCTCACGCTGACAACTAACTTGCGTCAACGCAACGCCATCACAATCAACACGGCACCCACCACCGCCATCGCGTCTTCGATCAGCGCGGCCGGCAAGTCGCGACCAAACGCGCCCGCTAACGCTCCTCTCACCCTCGCGCCGCCCAAGGTGCCAGTTACCGCGCCCACTATCCCCGCAATCAAACCACCCAGCAAGCCGCCGTGGGCGGCCCCGATCGCCGCGCCGCACAATCCCCCCAGCACGATACGCGTGCCAAATTGCATCGGCACGGTACGGCTAGGCGTTGTCGGCAGTTGATCGGTAATCAGTTCGACGATCGCCAGCACGGTGAAGATGTACGGTGTGGCCGTGAAGCCGAGAAATGCCAGCGGTGTGTCCTGCAGCGGCAACCAACCCAGATGCGCAGCCCAACTGACGGCCGCGGGCGCGGTCATCGCGCGAAGGCCGGCTACTACGCCAATGAGCAATGCGAGGACATAGATAGACATAGGGGACTCCGAACCAAGGCCAGTACTACGCGGTTGGACAGGCCGACGGCTTACCCGGAAGAACGTCGACGGAAGGTGTCAAGCATTCACTTGGACAGTCAACTTCTCGCCGCGTCAGTCGAGGCCAATCGGCACTTGCAAGTTCGTCGCCCCTTCGGTGTGGCCCTAGTGTCGCACGATTCGACTTTCAGCCGTATACGACGGACGTGGGCCGCTTTGTCTCGATGGCCGGCGTGCTTGCGCGGCCATCAGTTCACCCACTGATCGCACCCACAACCATCAAACCGACGCCGCCACCAGTGCGCCGACGTTTGCAATCGCCGCATTGCAGCGCGCCGCGTCGCCGCTCGTCTCGGTGAGGTAGACCGCCACGAGAATCGGCCCGCGTCCCGGCGGCCAAAGAATCGCGACGTCGTTTGCCGTGCCGTGGTCCCCCGTGCCGGTTTTATCGCCGACACCCCAATCCTTCGGCAGCTTCGCGCGAATCCGTTCGCCGCCGGTCTGGTTAGCGGCGAGCCAGGCCAGCAGTTGCGCACGCGACGAAGCGGACAAGCGCTCGCCCAGCAACAGTTCGCGCAGATTGCCGAGCATGGCGTTGGGCGTGGTGGTGTCGCGCGGATCGCCAGGTGTCGCTGCGTTTAGCGTCGGCTCGTTGCGGTCCAGGCGCGTGATGCCATCGCCGATACAGCGCGCGAACGCGGTCAACGCGACGGGGCCGCCAAAGCTCGCCAGCAGCAGATTGGCCGCGGTGTTGTCGCTGAGCGTAATGGCCGCCTTGCACAAGTCGGCGACGCTCATCCCCGCCTCACCGGTACGCTCGCGGGTGTGCTGGCTGGTGGCCGGCGAGTACGGTACAAGATCGCTGTTGGAAAACACAACGCGCCGCTCCAGGTTTTCCTGTCCGTGATCCACGCGCGTCAGCACAAAACCCGCCGCCAGCAGCTTGAATGTGCTGCACATCGGAAAACGCTCGTCCGTCCGTAGACCGGCATGCAATCCGGACGTCGTATCGACGATCGAAACGCCGAGCCGCCCGCCGCTTTCCGCTTCGATCTGCGCGAGCCGCTGACGGATCGCGTCCGCTTTGGCCACGCCGCCGCCCTGCTTTGCAGCGCCCGCCGTCACCACTTTCCCGAGCGCGCC